>JBLFZA010000093.1:0-14608 GCA_047610025.1 Bradymonadia bacterium
GATGCGAGCGTGGAGCCTGCGATCACGGCCTGACAAAGGGTCTTCCAGTCGAGGGAGTCGCGTTGAGCAACGAACCCCATGAATCCGCCCGCGAAACAGTCTCCTGCCCCCGTTGGGTCGACGACGTGCTCGAGTGGGAACCCTGGGGCGAAGAAGTACTCGCCATCACGATGGATGAGCGCGCCGTATTCGCCGCTCTTAATGATGACCAGCTCGGGGCCCATCTTCTCGATCGCGCGAGCTGCCTTCACTAGGCTCGCTTCGCCGGAGAGGTCACGGGCCTCGCTGTCATTGATGATGACGGCGTTGACGCGGCTGAGCACCTTCATCAACTCGTCGCGAGCACCGTCGATCCAGAAGTTCATCGTATCAACGGCGACGAACTCAGCACCCTTTGCTTGTTCCAAAACGCTCAGCTGAAGCGACGGCTGGATGTTCCCGAGGAAGAGGTACTTCGCGTTTCGATAGTTTTCGGGAAGCACCGGCTGGAAGTGCTCGAACACGTTGAGCTCGGTCCGCAGCGTGTCGCGCTGGTTGAGGTCCTCGTGGTAGCGCCCCGCCCAACGGAAGGTCTTGCCAGGGACTCGCTCAAGCCCCGTGACGTCGACATTCTTCGCGCGAAGCAGCGAAATGGCGTCCTCGGGGAAGTCGTCGCCGACAACCCCGACCACACCAAGCCGGGACAGTACGCTAGCCGTGAGAGCGAAGTAGATAGCCGAGCCGCCGAGGGCACCTTCGACTTTCCCTGACGGGGTCTCAACATCGTCTAGACCAACAGATCCAACACAGACCAAGTTCATGTTCGCGCACGCGTGCAAGAGAATGGGAGAGGAACGCGGGGCGCGCTCTATCACGCGCGGCAAAGCGCGGTCAACGCGCCGGTTCTCGCCGATTCCGCAGGAACAACGCCGAAATCGTCGATCGCCGCTGGACCGCGCGCGCTCGGCAATGTACCCGACGATCGATTTCGCATTGCCAGCTCCTTCTTCTTCTCCTGTTTGGAGTGTCCGATGACCCGTCTTGTACTTGTTTGCTGTGCTGTAGCTCTTGCTGGCAGCCTCGGTTGCGACCGCACTGAAGAGTTGGTCAACAGCGCGACAGAGACCGCTGCCCAAGTCGGCGAGATGGCCGATGAGGCAGCCGAAGGCGCTACCGGAGCCGTCGCTGAACTCGGTGAGGCCGCCGAGCAAGCCGCTGGTGCCGTCGTTGCCGCTGTCGCTCCATCGAGCGAGGGAACGTCGCTCAACGAACTCGTTGCCGAGGTGCCGAGTGGCGTGACCAGCGTCATCTACATCGACCTCGCGAGCGTCCTCGATGCGTTCGCAGCGACCTCCGGCCAGAGCGCAGCGGAGTTGCGCGAAGCGGCGCAAACTCAGCTGCAAGTGCTCGTGGCCGAGACACCGGAGCTCGCGAGCTTAAACATCGCGGGGTTCAACAGCGCCGCTGTGGTGTTCTGGCCGACCGCCAACGACGATAAGAACGTTCTCATCATCAGCCAACCTGAAATGTGGACACGCGCGCCGGTGGAAGGCGCGGCTCCGATCGCGTTCCAAGAGTCTGGGGACGAACCCTTCATGGTCGTGCGAAACGGGAACCTGTACATCGGGAACTCGGACTCCCCGGCGTTCCTCGCCGTGACAGCAGGCGTCGCGGCGGCGGACCGCTACGAGGGCTCGGCGGCATGGTCACAAGGCTGGGAAGCCGCTGGTGCTGATTCCCTTCTGTCGGTGTTCATTTCAGACGTTATGGAGGCCGGGGCGCTCCTGGAGCTTAATGCATCCGAACTCCGCCGCTTTGAGGCCGCTGGGTTTACTCGATTCGCGATGAATATCACGCCAGACGGCGCAGCCACCGTTGTCGCCGATCTGCGTGACGAAGCGCTCCTCCTCAACACGCTCGGCCACGCGCAGTGGTCGTTCGAGCAGTTGATGATGCAGGCGCGGCCGATGGCTATCCCGGTGGTTAGCGGGTGGATCGGCTATCTCGACCTCGTCAACAAGGCGGCGTGGTCTCGCCTCAGTGTCCGCCGCGATGGCACGATCTCTACGCTAGCGCTGCCCGTGCCGACCTGCGGAACGGCGCTCAGCTATGTGTTGCTCGGCGGCTTGTATGGCGGCCTAGCGATGGAAGGGGATGAGCCTCCGCAACCGCAAGCTTACCGCCCCGTGGAGCAACGCGTCGCAGACAACTGCAACGCCCTGCCCGGCCCCGCGCCGAGCTTGCCGGCTAACCGCACGAACCTTGCGGGGAACATGGTGACCCCGGAGTCGGGTCTCGTACTTCTCGATTTCGCAGCGCTTCTCCGTCAGGGCTTGCCGACTATGTTCGGCACGCTGCCTTTCGCTCTGCACGCCGACGACATTACCGCCGCCTTCGGCGCGACGCCCATGGGGCTCGCGGGTTTGAACGACGCAAACGGTCACATCGCCCTCGCGTTTGCTGACGGTGCCGGCGGCCCGACCGGAACGATGGTTCTTCCAGATGGCACCTTCGGAATGCTCCCGCTTCCGCCCTCGCCGGAGATCGTCAACCAGCGTCTGGACGGTGTTGGCTACGTTGTCGGCACGCCCGGCGCGGAGCAACGAGCCGCAGCGCCGCGAAACGCTACCTCGCCGTGGAGCGAGATCGTGGACGCTATGCCAGCCGACAGCCTCTTCGGAGGCGCGATGGATGCCAGCGCACTCGACGAGCTTTACAGCGCCACCTCGCCCAAGCCGGCGGCCTTCAACTTCATTACCCTCATCGGTGTCTCTATGGCAGCGGACTTTCAGCCGCGCATCCACTTCCACACCACCGGCGGTGCCGCGACTCTGGAGCCCGCCCTGCGCGCAGAACTCGAACGAATGAGCGCCGAGATGATGACCGAACTATCTCAGGAGATCGGCGCTGGTGCGAGCACATTCGAACGCACGTACCGCGAGATGTTGGAGCAGCTGAGCTTCTCGAGCAGCGGGAACGTGGTGACGGTCAACTACGACGAGCAGCTGTTCAACTCAGGAACCGCTGTATCACTCGCAACCGCGGGATTTGTGGCGGCGATACTCGCCGAGGCGGGACTCGACATGGACTACGCGGCTCCTGCTCCCACCGGTGGCAAGCCCTAATCGCGATTCTCGTTGCGGCTTGGTGCTGCGGCGACGAGCGCAAGTGACGCCCGGCGCGTCTAGGCTTCGGCTTGGACGCGCCTCCGTTGTTTTGGGGAGGACTCAGGCACTTCACGGAAGCACGCCCTTTCCTACGCATCGGAAATCGCTACGTTGCTTAGCTGACGCCCCGCGCTTTCCCAATGCAGCACCTTTCTCCCTTCGGCATTCGCCTCTCCGCCTCCGGCCTCTTGGCGCTTTGCACCCACGTGTTGGTCTTGGTGTTGGCCGCGCTGTGGCCTGAGAGCCCCCCGCGGGAGCTCGACACGACGCGTTCGCTGAGCCCTGTATCTCTCTTCCAAGCGAGCGAGCAGGAGCCTGAGCAAGAGCCCGACGAGGCCGTTCCCGACGGGTTCTTTCTTCGCTTACCCGAGCCTGTAGAACTTAGCGATGCGCCCGATGATTCCGAGGTCGTCGGCCAGTTCAATCAGGCGGTTGAGCGACAGACAACGGCCGAGCAAAGCGAAGCTGAGGCGATCGCGACCCGTTCAACGATGACAGCGGCTGCCCGGGCGTCCCGAAGA
Organism: Bradymonadia bacterium; assembly: GCA_047610025.1. GTDB lineage: Bacteria > Myxococcota_A > Bradymonadia > REDH01 > REDH01 > JBLFZA01. The sequence goes on from JBLFZA010000093.1 coordinate 3,668, forward strand.
GGCCAGAGTGTCTCCGGGCGCGTCAGGCCACCGACTGAGACGCAAGCCGAGCGAACACCTATCGACTCTCCAGAGCCCGGCGCCCCGATCCAAGAGGCGGCCGCGGGCGCACCGTTCGACGAGCCGATTCTCGTGCCGTTCCGCAATCTTGGGCGCGAGGATGGAGCCCGAGAAGACGGCAGCATCGGAGGGCTGGACCTCACGCGTTTCGCTCAGCTATCAACGGGTGGGGCTGAGATCGCTGCGACGGCCGTTGAAGCGCCCGACCATCTCGGAATCGAAGAAGCCGACCGGACCTTGCTCAATACGAGGCAGGTGAGCCACTGGTCGTTCATGAGTCGGCTCGTGGAATCCGTCGAACGGGAGTGGTCACCCAACGACGCCCTCCGCAGCGCAGGCATGGCACCGGATGAACTCGGGTCACGTGAGTACCTGACGATCGTTCGGTTCTCATTGGACGCCAACGGCCGCCTCATTGATGCGGACATCGAGCGAGCCTCCGAGCTCTCGTCACTGGATAGAGAGGCGGTGCGCGCGTTGGACACCGCGATGCCATTTCGAAACATCCCTGCCGCGATCCTCGAGGCGGACGGTATCGCGCGGATGACCTTCTACTTCGTTGTCGACGCGCGACGCGGGCAGCCTCGCGTGCGGTGGCGTTCGGGGTTCTGACGCTGTGTCCGTCCGCTGTTTAGTCCTCCGACTCGAGGTGCTTGAGGTACGCTGTCGCGTCCATCAGTGCCTCGAACTCATCCGTTGACGTGACCTTGATCTTCACAATCCAGCCCTCCGTGTAGGGCGTGGTGTTGATCGTGGTGGGGTCATCAGCCGCTGCTGTGTTGACTTCGATGATCTCGCCCCCGACCGGCGCGTAGAGATCTGAGAACGTCTTCACGCTCTCCACAACGCCGACGCCGTCTCCTTTGTCGACGCTATCGCCGGCGTCCGGGAGTTCAACGTAGGTGAGGTCGCCGAGCGCGTCCTGCGCAAAGGCGGTAACGCCTATAGTCACGATGTCTCCGTCGAGCCGCGCCCATTCGTGGTCGTCGGTGTAGCGGAGATTCGAGGGGGCGTCTTGTCGGGGCTCAGTCATGCGGTTGCGCGCTTGTAGAAGGGGGAACGCGTAACGCTGGCTGGAATGCGTCGGCCGCGGATCTCAACCTCTACGCTGTCTATGCCTGCGTGTTCAATATCGATGTAGGCGAGGCCGATTGAACGGTCGTCGAGGCTCGGCGCGATGCCGCCCGAAGTCGTCGCGCCGACTTGCAGGTCACCCACAAAAACTGGGTACCCTGCGCGCAAGACGCCTTTGCCTTCGAGCAGAAGCCCCCGAAGCCTTCGTGATGGCTTCCCGGCCTGGATACTCTCAATGGCGGCCTGTCCGATGAACGGCGGGTCCGTTGGCTTCACGATCCAGCTCAACCCTGCTTCGACCGGGTTGGTGTCGAGGCTAATGTCGTTGCCGTACAACATCAGTCGGGCTTCGAGTCGGAGCGTATCGCGCGCGCCAAGGCCCACGGGTTTGATGTCCACGCCTGCGCCTGCAACCATCAGCGCGTCGAAAAGTGCGACCGTTACCTCGTTGGGCACATACAGCTCGAATCCATCTTCGCCTGTGTATCCCGTGCGGCTCACGTAGCCCGTCGCGCCAGCGAACTCGAAGGTCGAGATCGCAAACGGCGCAAGAGCGGCAGTCTCCGGCACGAGGCCAGTGACGAGCGTTACGGCCTCAGGGCCCTGAACCGCGAGCTGCGACCAGCTATCGGACGCGTCGACCACCGTTGCGCGGTCACCAATGTGCTCCACGATCCATGCGTGGTCGCCGTCACGGTTCGCCGCGTTCACGCAGATGAGCACCTCCTCGTCCGAGAGGCGGTACACGATGAGATCATCGACGATGCCGCCGCTCTCGTTGCACATCGCGGTGTACATGGCGCGGCCGTTCTCTAGGCGCGAGAGATCGTTTGTGAGCAGCCGGTTCGTCGCCTCGACAGCGCCGGCGCCACGAACAAAAACTTCGCCCATGTGCGACACGTCGAAGATGCCGACTCTCTGGCGGACAGCGTGATGCTCATCCTTGATGCTGCCGTAGCGGACGGGCATCTGGTGCCCCGCGAAGGGCGCGAACCGAGCGCCTAGCGCCTCATGTCGTTCGTGTAGAACAAGTCGCTTCGTCATCAGGTCCTATCGGATATGGCGCGAGCGCCGAAGGTCGTTGCGGATATCTTCTCCTAAGGCGCCTCGCCTCGCGGAGCCAGCGAGTAAGGTGTTCCACATCAGCGTCGCGATGGTCATCGGGCCGACGCCGCCAGGTACGGGAGTCACGGCTCGGGCGCGCTTTTTCGCTTCGAGGAATTCAACGTCGCCCACCAGTCGTTGGTCTTCCAGCCGGTTGATGCCGACGTCGATCACCACGCTGCCCTCCTTGACCCAATCGCCCTTGATGAGTCCGGGGACGCCCGTCGCGACAACGAGAATGTCGGCCTCGCGCACCAGGGTGGCCAAGTCGGTTGTGTGCCGATGGCACACCGTCACCGTGGCATCAGCCCTCAAGAGCATTTGAGCCATGGGTCTGCCTACGATCACGCTCCTGCCCACCACTACTGCGCGCTTTCCGCGGACTTCAACCCCCGCAGCGGCGAGCAACGTCATCACTCCGCTGGGCGTGCACGGTTCTAGTAGGCCAGAGCCTGCCATCAACTTGCCGAGGTTCGCGGGGTGGAACCCGTCGACGTCCTTCGACGGGTCAACCGTCAGCAGAACCTCGTCCTCGTCGATCTGAGATGGCAGCGGGAGCTGCACCAGGATTCCGTCAACGTCACCGTCATCGTTTAGTGCGTTCACGACATCGAGCAGCCGTTCGGTCGTCGTCAGCGAATCGAGATGATGCACCTGCGATCGAAGGCCGACGCGCTCGCACGCACGCACCTTGTGGCGCACGTAGATCTCGCTAGCGGGGTCGTCGCCCACCCGGACGAGCGCGATCGTCAGATGCAATCCGTCTTCCCGCAGACGAGACAGATGCATCGCAACCTCGCGAGAGAGCACAGCCGCTACGGCGCGCCCGTCGAGGATGCCATCGTGAACGGCGTTTGGAAGGATGGGAAGGACCATGGTAGCCGCGGAGCAAGAGTCGCGCCGCGGCTACCATGAACCGACCCCCTAAGAGAAGAGCGACGGACGCTCGCCGATCCCCGATTCGTATCGGGCCATCATGTAGTCGTTGCTCATGGCGAAGAGCACCAACGCTCGGGCACGCGCTGACCCAAGCATTGCGTTCTGTCCCTGAGCGGACGCTGGGTCCGCGGTGTGACCTTCTGCGTGGAGGAGCTCGCGAATCGCCACGGTCAGATCGCCACAAGCGATAAGCCCCGCCCGATCGGCGACATGCAGCACGGCATCTCGCCACAGGGGCTCGTCGACCGCCGTGATTTCCGGGAAGGTCTGCAGAGCCGTGTTGGCCTGTCGTCGTTGCGGCCTGACAAGGAGGCCGGACACGTTGTCTTCTAGAGGACTGGTGTACGAGTTGGGCAGCTCAAGGCCGCTACGATTGGCCACGGCCATCAGGAGGTCCAGCGTGCTGCGATCGTCGACCCACGTGTAGGGCACCAGGTCGCTGAAGAGCAGCCCCGCACAGTAGCCCGCCCAGAACCGAGCGGCGCGCGGATTCTCATCGGAAATGCGGTCCGACGGCAGCCAATACAGTGCCGACTCGATGGCTCGGCCCCCCCCCTCGCCTTCGCCGACGAGGACGCGCGGCCGAGCAACTCCCAGCCACGAGCACGCGCCGTCCAGGAAGCGGTCAAAGCCAGCGAACTCTTCCTTACGCAGACGGCGACCGCGCAGCTCGCGCTTCGACGGAGCGTAGTCCGCGAACACCTTCTCCGCGAGCCCAACGGCCCCCTGAAGTACGCCGACCGTGGCGCGGTCCAGTGCGTGTGGGCCGAGCAGTCGCCACGCGGTCTCGTGCTCCAACCCACGCGAAGGCTCGCGCTGCATTCCCCCATCGTCCCCGCTGACTTCGGAACCGAGCGCCCGACGAAGCTGCCGGACAACGCGCAGGCGGCCAGGCTCGCCAAGATCATCGTAGAATCCTTCCAGCTGCACGGCGGCATCCTCCCACACTTCCGGTTCCCCTTGGCCCAGCCCAAGGGCTTCGACCGCCAGCTTCGCAGCGTCCGACATCCGTCCGGGCTGGCTGCCCACCGCCTTCGCTTCGCGAAGCAGCAGCGACGCGGTAGGAGCGCTCAGCTTACGCGCTCGAATGAACGCGTTCTCAGCGTCGATGTGTCGCTCAAGAACCGAGAAGTACAGCTCGCCGATGTACCTCCAAAGCTCTGCGGCTCGTGCGGCGGACACCTCAAGAGCCTCCTCCGCGAGTAGCTCGCCGAGACGATCGGCGAACGCGCGCGCGCCTTGGAACTTTCGATAGAACTCCTCGAGCCCCGTGAGCGTGATCTTCCGGTTGGGGAAGTCCTCGAACAAGGTCCACAGGATATCTTCGGCGCGCTCTTGATCACCGAGGTGAGTCGCCAACGTCTTCGCCAGAAGTTGCCAATGTCGTATATCGCTCTCTTCGATAGGCGTTGGGAGTGCCGACTCCAGCAATTCAACGCAGCGCTGCGGTTGCCCGAAGCTGGCGTGAGCGCTCGCGAGACGGATGCACCACTCGGGTTCGCGGCCGGACAACACCAAGGCATCTTCGAGCGCCGAGAGCGCGCGCTGCCTCACGCCTCCCTGCATTTGGTGCAGGTCCGCGAGTCGACCGAGGAGATCGATGCGACCGTCTCCGTCGACGCCTGCGTTGAGGCAGTCCTCGAGCGTCGCGCGTGCGGCATCAAGGTCGTCTACCACAGACTCCAAGCGTGCTTTTTCCAACGCGATCGCGGCGTCGGCCGGAGCATGGATAGCTGAGAAACGGAGTGCATCAACCGCGTCCTCCCGCCGGTTCAGCGCCTCAAGGCAACGGCCGCGGCGCAGCGACAAACGGGCCGCTCGCTCTGATTCTGGCCGTGCTTCTTGGAGATGCGACAGTAGCGCCGATTCCAGTTCCGCCCAAGCCCCTAGCAACGTCATCGCATCGTAGAGTTCTTGTCGTGCCGGTGTCTCGTAGCAGCCGAGCGCCGAAGCTTCGGACAACCAACGCGTTCGCTGTTCACGGCTGAAACGCTCATCTGTTGCCAACTCAAGCCAGACGCGCATGGCGCGAACCGGCGGGCTGATCCGACTCGCGAGGTCTTCAAGCGTCGCGCTGAGGTTCTCGTCGTCGCCCAATGCACGGAAGGCGTAGGCCGCCAGTCGCAGCCCAGCCTCGGTGTCGTCCGGTTGCGTTAGCTCGCCAAGAGAGAGCGAGCCCGCTCCGAGACGCAAGTAGGTGTCTCGCGCGGCCCCACCGTCAAACGCGTCATCAACGGCGCCAACCTCGCGAGCAAGCAGGGACGCGCATGTTGGCAAGCGGTCCAGCTCGGCGGGGAGAATGTCGGTCGCGTCCATTCCACGATCGACACACGCCCACGCTGCGAGAAGTGACTCGACCGGGCCGGTACTGCACGCTGCGCGGAGTTCTTCTGCTGCGGCGCTGTCTCCTGCCTGTAATGCGGCGACCGCACAGCTCTCGCTCGCACGCACGTCTTCCGGCCACTCTGCGGCGACACGTCGCATCATCTCGATGCGTTCCCCGCTTCCGAGCAGCGTGTGTGCGCGGTCTGCGAGGAAGAGAAGCGCCGCCCTACGGATCTCATCTTCGCGTTCGCCAGCCAGCGAACGCAAGCACTGCACCGCTGTTCGTCTCATGTCGTCGGTGACATCCTCGTGCTGCCAAAGTCGGTCCAGCGCCTCCAATGCGACCGCAGCTGCGACGTCATCTCCGAGGGCTTCGATGTAGTAATCAAACGCATCTGCGATCGCGTAGAGGTGCCATTCAAGCAGCTCTGCCATGCGAAACGACAAGCGCGACCTCGACTGCGGGTCAACCGCTAAGTCCTGCCGAAGCGAGAGTACGCGAAGGCGCTCGCTGTGATCGGCGTCCGCTTCGAAGAGTCGCTCAAGCCAAACGAGTGCCCCTTCGGCGGCGTCCGTTTCCGACGCAGCCAGTGCTTCGAAGCAAGAGATGGCCTTCTCGCGCTCTCCAGTCCGCGTCGCGTGGAGTTCGCCGAGCATCTGCAGGCAGCGAAGGCGATGCTGCTCTGACCGCGCGGCCTCGCGCTCACGCTGGGTCATGTCCACAACATCCGCCCAACGCGACTGCGATGAGAGGATGTGGCCTAGCCCGCGGAGCGCCGCACTGCACGCGGGGTCCTCCTCAAGGGCGCGTTGATAGTAGAGCTCGGTCGCCGTCACGTCGCCGAGGTGCACGCGGGCGATCTCAGCGCTGCGACACAAGATTCCAACGCGAGCGTTTTCGTCGTCGGTCATTGCGAGCTCACGCTCGTTTAGGGCCAAGAGCTCACCCCAGCGTTCGTGGCGCGAGAGCAAGCGACCCAACGCGCTCATGGCGCTCGGGTGCTGCGGATCGAGTTCAAGTAGCTCGCGGTAAATGTCGATCGCGAGTTCGCCGTCGCGCAGCCGCGACTCCGCAATCTCGCCAGCGCGCTCAAGCAGATACGCCGTCTCTCGGAGCACGTCCACGCGGTGTGCGGAAGTACGCAAGTGCTCGAAGAGTTCCTGCCAACGGTACTGCTCAGAGAGCAAACGGGCGCTTCGTCGAATGATGCTGAGATCCGCACGAATCTCGAGCGCAGCGCGCAGGTGCCGCTCGCATCCTGCTGGATCCTGCAGTTCTCGGTCATAGCGCTCGGCCAACTGGTCGTGCAGTCGGAAGCGCTCTTCTGGGTGTTGCTCGCGCTCGAGCTGTCGCTCGGTGAGCTCGACCTGCTCCTGCCAGCGACCTTCCCTGCCATACAGCGAGCCGAGCAGCCGAAGCGCGGGCACATAGTCCGGCGCTTCGTCGAGCGCGTCACGCGCCAGATCGATTGCCGTCTCCGTCATCGCCTGTTCGCAATCGAAGCGCTCCGCCATCTGCGTCAGCAGGTCCGCACGTTCTACCCCGGACGCCGCGAAATCGAGGCTCGCGCCCAGCGCGTCGATGTAGTCGTCTGCGACAACCGTTCCTTGCGACGAGCGGGCCAGCGCCAAGTAGCTTGCGGCGGCGAGCGGCGAGATATCACCGCCTTTCATCGCTTCGCCTAATGCGGCGAGTCCGCCGGGGCGGTCGTCGAGACGAGTCGCGCGGAGCATGCCAACCTCATACTGCAGCAGGCTGCGCGTGTGAGTGTCGTCCGTGTGGTTGGAGAGTTCCCCCAGGATGGCCTCCGCGCCAGCAGAGTCTCCGGCATCAAAGCACGCGCGCATCAGCGGGCGACCCGCTTCGAGAGTTGGGCGGAGCTCAAACGCGACCTCGTACCAATCAAGAATCGCCGCTTCATCTGATCCGACAACCTCGCTCGCCACAGCGATTGCGAGTGCGCCGACAGCGGAGTGGGCTTCCGCCACGTCCTCCCCGAGCACACGCATGTCCCCCCAACGGGACACCTTGAGACGGAGCGCGTCAGCGGGTTCGTCCGCCGCGAAGAGCACGTCTTCGAGCGTCGCACGGAAAGCCGCGGCGAGATCGTGTGGGGCTCGCGAGAGGAGCGGAGCTGCTTCCCGAAGAGTCGCCGCGATCGACGTCGCCGATACGCCCGAGCGCAGCGAACACTGCGCGAACCCGATCGCCGCGGTGAGCGCCTGTGACGGTGTAGCGGCGGCCGCGAGCTCCTGCTGGTACCAGCTCGCCAACTCGGTGGGGTCGAGCTTGTCTCCCTGCCGCGCAAAGCGGCGGAGGCCGGCGAAGGCACGCGAGTCCGCACCTGGGTGAGCAGCCGCAGCGGTGTAAAGCGCGCGAGCGCGGCCTTCATCGCCAATCGCAAACTCAACAGCCTCTCCTGCGCTGGCGAGCAGGTCACTTCCACCCTCTTCGTCGCCGAGCAGCTCCGCGTCGGACTGCCAAGCGGAAACAAGCGATTCAATCAGCTGTCGGGTTCGACGAGGATCGGTACCGCCGCTGCCGCTACTTTCGCCGGTCGAATCTGCGCCGTCTGGTGTGTGCTCGTTCATCGTTCACTCCGTCTGCTAACCAAAGATCTCGTCATCGGGATCCATGCGGTATTGGGCTGCTTCTATTCTCTGTAGTTCTGCGAGTCGGGTCTGCGCGCGTCGCTTCGAGCGGCGGTACGCCACGATCATCACCAACGCGGCGACTCCCCATGCGCCACCGCCGCCGAGGGTAGCGGGCGCCCACTTATAACGACTGGTTACGTAGTCTTCCCACGCGACCACCACGGCGGCTTCGTTCAAGCCGATGGTCGCGATGAACGCGTCGTCCCAACTCTCTCCGCCCTCTCTCATACGGCCCATGATCTCGCGGAAGACGTCTTCGCCATGATCGTCGCGCACGAAGCGCACGAGGTGGAAAGACTGCGCGTATGCTAGGTCCGCAGAGCTCGATGTCGCAGGGAAGCGGTCGCGAAGCTCGCCGAAGGGATGGAAATTGCCGGTTAGCCCGGCGCGCATCATGGTCCCGGCACGGTCCAACGACCACTGCTCTGCGGTCGCCACTGCGAAGCCCTCGTTGAACCAAACGGGCACTCGTTGCTCGCCAGAAGCGAGACCAACAGCGATGTGAGCGAGTTCGTGGCGAAGCGTGTCCTGCCATGTCTGGCTGCCCGACCGGACGATGATTGCGTTTTGAGAGCTGATCGCGAGTCCCGCAGCCCACTCAGGGTTTCGCGGCGGCTGGTTGCGTCGCTCAAACCACGCGTCAATCTCACGTTCCACCGAGACCGTGACCGTCGCGCCGGCGGGTGCGCCAGCCAACTGGGCGATGGCCGCCCAATGCTCTTGTACGACGTTTTGAGCCTGTTCGCCGAAGCGCCGCATGCCGTCGGGGGCGTCCAGCACGAAGGTCGTTTCTTCCACGGTGAAGAGGTCGAGAACCTCGCGGTCCACATAGCCCGGTCCGGAAGTGTCGAAATTCTCTGCTAACGCGCTATCTGCCCAGCCAGCACTCGCCGTCAGGCACAGCCCGATGAGCGCGATGCGCATATAGGCAGCGGTCGTCACGCCAACTCCTCCGACCGCTCCGATGCCGCACGTAACGCGTCGATGACGGCAAAGCGACCGCCTGCCGCTTCCAGTGCTGCGAGACCAGCGATCGTCGTCCCGCCCGGCGACGCGACACCGTCTTTCAGGCTTGCGGCCGCGGCTGGGTCACGCTCCAGCATCGCGGCGACTCCAGCGAAGACGCCGGCGACCATGCGCTGTGCCGTCGCCCGGGGGATCCCTCCAGCGACTCCGCCGTCTGCCAGAGCCTCGGCAAGGACGTAGAGAAATGCAGGCGACGAGCCAACCAGCGCGGTGGCGCCATGAAGCTGCTCTTCTCGATCGAGGCGTTCCACATGGCCGACGGCTCCGAGAAGCGCCTCGACGATTTCAAGCGGTGCGCCCTTCTCTGCCACGTACGCAGTGACAGACCGCCGCAGCAGTGCAGCCGTGTTGGGCATGGCGCGCACGAGATGCGTCGCCGGTACGTTGAGAGAGCGCAGGCTCGCAATACTGGTCCCCGCCAGAATGCTGAGCAGCAGTTCCACGTGTGCGTCTCCGCAGTCCGCTAACGCCGCACCCACCATCTGGGGCTTCACCGCCAGCACAACGACGTCGGAGAGTTCAAACACTTTGGCCACGCTCGCGACAGCGGTCCCAGGGAACGCCGCGCAGGCCTCAGGGTTAACGTCGAAGCCAACAAGCTGCTCGGCCCGCAGCACCTGGGAGTTGACCCAACCGGCTGACATCGCGCCGCCCATCGCGCCTAGCCCGATCACACCGATGCGTTTGTCGATTGTCATGCTTGCACTCGAGGTCCGAAGATTGCGGTGCCGACGCGCACGATCGTTGCTCCCGCCGCGACGGCGTCCTCAAGGTCGCCCGACATGCCCATCGACAGCGTATGCAGCGGCACCCCAGGGGTCGCGGTGGCGTCTCGCAGCTCTCGCAGCCCATCGAAGGTTCGCCGTGCCGCCGTGCTATCTTCCGTCAACGGAGCCATCGCCATGAAGCCGCGCACATCAAGCCCAGCGTCGATCGCTGCGCTGACAAGCGCCGGAGCGTCGGCCGCAGCGACACCGGACTTCGACGCTTCGTCTGCCACGTTCACTTGGATTAAAATTGACGCCCCTGGGCAGCGCTTGGCGATCTCTCGGACCAACTTCTCTCGCGCGACGGTGTGAATGAGAGCAACGGGTTGACCGCTGAGTTCGCGCACTTTGTTCGACTGAAGAGGGCCGATGATGTGCCAGCGCACATCCACAGCGGCCACCTTCTCTCGCCATTCTTGGACGTAGCTCTCCGCGAATTCCGCACAGCCTGCATTTGCGAGCTCCTGCACGCTCTCGACGGGCTGCCCTTTCGAGGCGGGCAGCAATAGAACGTCGGAGGGCGACCTGCCGACCAAACGGCACGCGTCATCAAGCCGCGCGCGTTGGGCCGCGTATCGTTCGAGCAATGCACTCATTACTGGCCCTCCCAAGGCATCGACCGCTGCTTCAAGAGCCGGCATGCTACGCGTTGAACGTCAAAGAGCGGGAGCCCAACGACATTGAAATAGCACCCGGCAATATTGGAAACGAAGAGCCCAGCGAAGCCCTGAATGCCGTAGGCACCTGCCTTGTCGAGCGGGTCACCTGTTGCCACGTAGGCAGCGATGCTCGCCTCGCTGATTCTGTCGAATGTGATCTCGGTTGTTCGCGAGAAGCTGATCGACTCCGTCGGCGTCCACATGCAGACCCCTGTCGACACATAGTGCTTTTGACCGGAGAGCACGCGAAGCATGGCAGCAGCGCCATCCGCATCGGCGGGCTTCTCGAGCCTTTGCCCGTCGCCGAACCAAACGGTGGTGTCAGCTGTCAG
>JBLFZA010000094.1:0-14424 GCA_047610025.1 Bradymonadia bacterium
TTTCGCCCGAATTGGCCGCGCTCGTGCGCGTCGTAAAAGTGGATGTTGAAGGGTTCGAGCTGCCCGCACTTCGCTCGATGAGCCGCCTCTTCGACGCCGGTTGGCGTCCCACTCTGCTGGTCGAGGTGTCTCATGGGTACGCCGCGCCGCTCGGTGAGTCGCGCAGCGCGTTACAAGAGTTCCTCGCCGACTACGGCTACTCGGCCCACCGGGTCTCGGACCTTCACGCGATTGACCCATCCTCTTACGAAGGTCAGGTTGACGTGCTGTTCCTGCCCAGCCGGCACCTGCGAACCTAGCGCCACCGCGCGATCCGCCGCCCAGCAAGCCATCGCAAGCTTGCACGTTGGGACGCCGTAGCGGCGCCGATACGATCGGAGGTGTTCTAGCCCAGCAGACGAGACACGTAGTCGCGATAGGGGCAATTCGGCAGTGTGTCGATCGCGCGAGCGAGACCCGCATCATCGATGAAGCCGCTCCGGTAGGCCGCCTCTTCCGGACAGCCAATGATCAGCCCCTGCCTCGTTTCAATCGCGTGCACGAAGCTGCTCGCCTGCAGCAGGTTCTCCGGCGTGCCGGTGTCGAGCCACGCGATACCGCGGCCCATCGGCTTGGCCTTGAGGGCACCATCGGCGAGATACGACCGGTTGAGATCGGTAATCTCCAGCTCGCCGCGAGCGGAGGGCTGGAGCGCTCGCGTGCGATCGACCACGTCATCGCCGTAGAGATAGAGGCCCGGAACAGCCCAGCTTGATTTGGGCTTCTCCGGCTTCTCTTCGAGGCTCAGCACATTGAACTGCTCATCGAACTCAACCACCCCGAAGGCACGAGGGTCAGCGACCTCGTAGCCAAAGACCGTCGCGCCGTCCGTGTGCGCGGCGACCGCATCGCGCATGAAATCGAGCCGCCCATAGATGAGATTATCACCGAGCATCAGCATCGAGCGATGACCGGTGACCCAGTCCGCCCCGACATTGAACGCATCCGCAATCCCGCGGGGCTCATCCTGCACGCCATACGCGATGTGCATGCCCCAGCGTTCTCCATCACCAAGCAGCGTTTGGAAGCGCGGAATGTCCTCTGGCGAGGAGATGACCATGACCTCTCTCACACCCGCCAACATCAGGGTCGTCAGTGAGTAGTAGACCATCGGCTTGTTGTAGATGGGCTGCAGCTGCTTGCTGACGATGCTCGTCATCGGATACAGCCGCGTGCCTTTGCCGCCCGCGAGCAGCAGACCTCGCCAAGAGTCAGTCATCGTTGGTCCGCGCCGAAGAGGGGTCGTGATTGCCGCGGCCATCGTACCACAGCGACTCGAATTGTCGGCTCTCGCCGCTCACTGCACGCGCCACCCACTCGGAGTTGTCGAGATACCAGCGCACCGTCTGGCGCATGCCGTCCTCGAACGCGCGGGTTGGGGTCCAGCCCAGGCTGTCGCGGATGTGCGAGATATCCATCGCGTAGCGGCGGTCGTGCCCAGGACGATCGGCGACGTGGCGTATCAAGCCTCGAGAGTGCCCAGTCGGACGCCCAAGCTCCGCATCGACCGCATCGAGAAGCGCGTGCACGAGGTGCAGGTTCGCCACTTCGGCCTCTCCACCAATGCAGTACGTCTCACTCGGGGTACCGCGCTCGGCGACGAGTGCCAACGCGTCGCAGTGGTCTTCGACGTGCAACCAGTCACGTACCTGCAGCCCGTCACCGTAAATGGGCACCTCGCGCTGCTCGAGCGCGCGGGTGATCACGACGGGCACGAGCTTCTCGGGGAACTGATAGGGTCCGTAATTGTTGGTGCAGTTCGTCACAAGCACCGGCACTCCGTAAGTGTGCCCCCATGCGCGCGCGAGGTGATCGCTGGCCGCCTTCGACGCGGAGTAGGGACTCCGCGGGTCGTAGGGCGTGCTCTCAGAGAACGCCCCCGTCGCGCCGAGCGAGCCGAACACCTCGTCGGTCGACACGTGCACAAAACGTCGTTCGGTGTCGCCATCCCAGGCGCCCCGAGCGGCGTGCAACAACGTCGCAGTGCCAACTACGTTCGTGGTGACGAAATCCATCGGCCCCATAATGGACCGATCAACGTGGCTCTCCGCAGCGAGGTGAAAAACCACCTGCACATCATGGGCGTCGAACACCGCCGCCACAGCCTCGGCATCACGCACGTCGCCACGCACGAAATGGTGCAGCTCGTCATGCTGGAGGGCCGCCAGGTTTTCCGGGTTCCCCGCGTACGTTAGCGCGTCGAACGAGACAATCGAGCGGTCAGGCCAGCGCGCGCGCAGGTGGCGAACGAGGTTTGAGCCAATGAATCCCGCCGCACCGGTCACCAAAACTGTCATGCTGCCTCTGAGCGTTTCGCCACGAGCACGAGTCGACTGGCTCTCATATCGAACGGTGTCCCGTCTAGCCCGCCGTACTCTGCGACCGGCTCGAAGCCCGCCTCGCGCAACATGAGTCGAAACTCTCCAACGCTGTAGAGCCTCATCTTGAAGGACGCGCGCAGCGTCTCCGCGTCGCGACGCAACGTGAACCGAGTATCCACCCTCGTCAGTGAATCCGACAAGACGGAGTTCTCCTGCAGCGTGTAACCAGCGACCTCGTGATAGCGAGTCGCTTCGTAGACGCGCGCCATGATCTCGACCGACATCGTGTCAATGACCAACCAACCACCGGGGCGCAACGCAGCAGCAAATCGACGCAGCGTGCTCACGTCGTCATCGCGATCGACCGTGTATCCCAGCGAGCTAAAGAGACTGAGGCCTACGTCGAAGCTCCCTGGGTCCTCGACCTCGAAGGTCCGCATATCACTGCGGCAAACGGCGATGCTAGCGCCCTCAGCCTCGGACACGGCGCGCAGCTCGTCGACAAAGGCCTCATTCAGATCGACCGCCGTCACCTCCGCGCCGACCTCGGCAAGCGGCAGACTGTGTCGGCCCGGGCCACAGGGCATGTCGAGCACTTTGGCACCAGCTAGGCTGTCCAAGCCATGCCGCGCGAGTAGCGCGCCGACGGCCGCAACTTCGATTGGAGCTTGCGCGAACTTCTGTTCCGAGAACGAGATTCTCCCCAGCACGTCCCACGCTTCTGGATCCTCATGCCAGTTATCTCTCGCTCTCGGTGGGTCGACGAGGCCAGGCGGGTTGGTCTTGTTGTGGTCGAAACTCATCGGTTCACCTGTCAGCCAGAAGCACGCCGAGCAGCGCAGACCAACTGTTCTTGGCTCGGTCGGCGACAACACCCGCCTCCAGCCTCTCACGCACACCGGGCACGTAGAATGCCTCGACCGCATCGGCGATGGCGCTGGGGTCCTCGGGGTCCACGAGCAGCCCCGTCTCTTCGTGGCGCACGACGTCCGGGATCCCTCCGACACGCGTCGAGATAACAGCGCGGCCACAGCCGAACGCCGCCTGCGCGACGCCACTCTGCGTGGCATGCCGATAGGGCAACACGACGACATCGCTCGCTGCCATGAGATCCGGCACCTCTTCATTCGCGACATAACGGAACTCGAAGCGCACGGCGTCGCCGAGGCCCTCCGCTAACGCGTGATAGGGTGCCTCTTCGCCGTAGCATTCGCCCGCGACAAGAAGCCGCGCGCCGGTCCGCTCATGAATCTCCGGCATTGCCTGCAGGAGTAGATCGAGCCCTTTGTAGGGGCGCACGAGACCGAAGAAGAGAATCCAGCGCTCCCCGTTTAAACCGAGGCGCTGCCGCGCGGCCGCGGGGCTCGGTGAGCCATCGTCTTCCGACTCGTCTGACTCAAGCGGGTCGTGCCCAAACTGGTCGTACACTGGGTGAGGGTTCACGACGATGTCCGCGCCGGGCCGATAAATGCGCATGGCGTCCGCTTGGGTGTTCGCGTGCACCAAGAAACGTTGAGGCGCCGCGTAGGCGACCTTGAGCAGCACCCGGTCGACCGGCGAACTCTCATGCGGCTCCACGTTGTGACAGACCAGCGCGACCCGCCGGCCAGCGCCACGAAGCAAGCCCATCACCGCTCCGAACGACGGCGCGAAATACGGGTGCCACCACTGCACGATCACCCAATCGGGATCCCAGTGATGAATGCGACGCGCCGTCTTGAGCCAAGACGCTGGATTCATTGTATCGAGCCACCGCTGCGCATCGACGTCGAAGGTCCGCTCGGACGCATCTTCCTGCGTTGTGCCCGGGAACAGGCTCGACGGATATTGGCGCGAGAGGTTCACCGCGAGCAGATCATGGCCGTCCGCCTGAACCTGCTGAGACAGCCGAGCGGTGTAGTGCGCGATGCCGCCTCGGTAGGGGTACGACGGGCCGAGGACGGCGATTCTCACGCCGCGCTATTCTCGCGCACGGCAGCGAGCTTCGCTTTGCCGACGGTTTTGCCGACGTTCCAGAGCGCCTTCGGGCTCAGCAGCATGTTCGCGTACGCCTGATTGGCGAGCGGACAGTCGCACTCCCCAGCCTTGATACCCGCGCGTACTTCATCCGCGCGGCTTGAGTGCCAGAGCTTGTAGAAGTCGTAGTCGACATCCTTCAGATTGCCGAAGCTCTTGCCGTTCGCCAGCACGGCGCACGGCCACACATCGCCATAAGGCGAGATGTGTCCGTTCGAGATGCCGGCGTAGCAGGGGATGACCTGCTTCTGATCGCGAATCCAGCGCCGCGTAATCTCGTAGTAGAAGTGCCGCATGCCCTGCGTGAGCAGCTCAAGGCCTGAGGCCTCTTTGAGCCGATCAAAGGTCTCGGCGCGGAAGGCCTGGATAGCCTCTCCGTATTGTTCGTGAGTCGGCGTGATGCCGGACCCGACGTTCAGCATCTCCTCGCGCTCTTCAGCGACTTCGCTGATGTACGAATCAACCCCGAACTTCTGCGATTGCGCGATGACTTCCGGAAGATGCTCGATGTTCATCGTACTGATGACGGTGCCGACGCCGACGCGCAGGTGATCGTAGCGCTGGCGCAAGTCGCGGAGCAAGCCGAGGGTCTCGAGCAGCTTCTCGTAGTTCCCGGGGATGCCTCGAACCCAGTCGTGAAACTCTCCGACGCCATCGAAACTGGGCTTCAGCGTCAACTTCGTGTCGGGGGACCAGGTCTTCATGCCAATGAGAATTTCTTCCGTGAGGGCGGCAATGCGGTGAGGACCGAGCGCGTTCGTGGGGATGTGCACAACCGTCGGATTGAGCTGCTCACAGGCGACCCTCACGATGTCCACGATGTCCTTGCGCAGGAAAGGCTCGCCGCCGCTGATGTTGAAGAAGTACACCTGCCCCACGCTCTTGAAGATGCGTTCGATCTCATCGACCGTGAGCTCTTCTTTCAGCCGTGGCTTCTGAGCGGGATAGATCTTCCAAATGTCGCAACTCTGGCATCGAGAGTTGCACATGTTGGTGATGGACAGCGTTAAGTTGATCGGCGCAGGCGGCTGCGCGAGTCGATCGTACGCCAATCGATAACTGGCGAGCTTAGGTGCGATCTCTGTGAGCGCGCGGGGGAGTTTCATGCGTTCACCTGGGGTGTTTCGTTGCCTCGCCCGTATGCGGGCCTGGAGCCTGCGGGATCAGCGGCGAAGCCGACACGCTTCGACACCGAATAATCGCGGCGCCCACGCTGACTATCGTAAGTCATCATCTCGGCCAGTAAACCGAAGGTCATGAACTGGACCGAGAGCAGAATGAGCAACATGCCCAAGAAGATCAGTGGCCGGTTCGAGAGCGGCTGACCCAAGAACCAAAGCACGGTTAAGTAGCTCAGCACGCTGAAGCCCAGCCCGCCCATCACGAGGCTCATCACCCCAATGAAGTGGAGCGGCCGGCGCCGATAGCGCGTCAGAAAAACCACGGTTCCGAGATCGAGGAACCCGTGGATGAATCGCTTGAACGCGTATTTGCTGTGCCCATGCACACGAGGACGGTGCGTCGTCTTCACCTCCGAGAGGCGGAAGCCGGCCCCACGTGCCAGAACCGGTATGTACCGGTGCATATCGCCGTAGAGATCGAGCTCCTGCACCACCTCAGCGCGATAGGCTTTGAACCCGCAGTTCATGTCGTGCAGGTGGACGCCCGTGGCGAGTCGCGTGAAGAAATTGTAGATCTTCGACGGAATCGTCTTCGTCAGCGGATCGAGGCGCGGATACTTCCAACCACTGACCAAGTCGGTTTCGTCCGCCTCGATCGGGGCCACCATTTGCGAGATGAACGCGGGGTCATCTTGCAGGTCGGCATCCATCGTCACGATCAGACGACCGCGCGCGTAGGCGAACCCCTCTGCTAGCGCAGCCGCCTTGCCGAAGTTACGCCGGAAGTGGATCGCGCGGAACCGAGAGTCACGCGCGCACACGTCGACTTCGTACTCTCGAGAGCCGTCGTTACTGCCGTCATCGACAAAGATGGCCTCCCAACGATACGCGAGCGCATCCATCGCGGCGACAATCTCGTCTACCAGCTGTGGAAGCGAATCCCGCTCATTGAACACGGCCATGACGATCGATAGGTCGATCGAGTCACTCACGTGGAGAAGAGCAGGCGGAGCGGAATGCAGGGGAGCGGCCATGAAACCCGGTTCAGGGTGAGCCGCCTTTGCATACCACACGGACGGCAGTGCGCCCAACGGATCCGCAAGGGACCACGCTGGGCGCGGCCTACGCTAAATGGCGCAGACCCAGACCTTCACTGCAGCGGTAACGTCCGCGTGCAGCTTGATTGGCACCTCGTAGATACCAAGCGCCTTGATCGGCTCCTTCATCATGATGCGTCGGCGGTCGACCGTGTGACCGAGGGCCGCAAGCGACGCCTCGACGTCACGGTTCGTCACCGAGCCGAAGAGACGATCTTCATCGCCACTCTTCTTCGCAATCGTGATGGAGATGCTGTCGATCGAACTCGACTGCACCAGTGCCGATGCGCGCAGCTCTTCACGGCGCGCTTCGATCTCACGAAGGACGTGGTCGAAGTGGGCCTTCTGGCCACGCGTCGCCTGAACGGCGAGTCCCTTCGGGAGGAGATAGTTGCGACCGTAGCCCGGCTTCACCGTCACTACATCGCCCATGTTGCCCAAGTGGGGCACGTCTTCGGTCAGAATCACTTCCATGACCAGCCTCTCTGCTGTCGCCCGGTATTCGCGAGCGATTGAAATCGTAGTCTACTTGTCGTCGCTTTTCGTATCTGCGGCCGGCGCGTCGGCGCTCTTGCTCTCGGCGGGCTTCGCCTCAGAGCTCTTTGCGTCGGCGCTGCTTTCCGCGGGTGCGTCCTCAGTGGGCTCAACACCGGGTCCACCGGCAAGATGAGACACGAGGAGCTCGGACGGAGCCGGCGCATCAGAATCGTCGATTCTATCGTCCAGGCGAACCGTGAGGAACTTGATCACGCTGTCCATAAGACGCGCGATACGCTCCATCTCCGCAATCGCTTCTGCTGGCGAGGAGTGGCGGATGTAGACGTAAACGCCATACGCCTGCTTCTTCATCAGGTACGCCAGCTTGCGACGACCCCACTCATCCGTGCGCTTGATCTCGCCGCCGAACTGCTCCGTGAGGATGTCCGTCAGTCGCTTGATCGCCTCGGTCTTGGTGGTCTCGTCGACATCCGGCTGCAGGATGAAGGTTGTTTCGTACTCTCGCTTAGACATTGCGGTCTCCCTATGGGGTAATGCCCGCGCAGTTCACGCGAGCAAGGAGTGATTCGGATACTAGAGGGTTTGGTCTTCGATCACCAAGGCCACAGCTTCGCCATTCTCGAGCGAAGCGCCCTCTTCTTCAGCTGCCGGTGCTTCTTCAGCGGCCGGAGCCTCTTCGGTCGGAGCGGCATCTTCACCGGCGAGCGGGATAGCGATCATCGGCGCGAGCACGAGCGCCACAACGCTCATCAGCTTCACGAGGATGTTCAAGGACGGGCCAGCCGTATCCTTGAAGGGGTCGCCGACGGTATCGCCAACAACAGCGGCGTTGTGCGCGTCCGAACCCTTCGGGTGCACTTCGCCGTTCTCCATCGTGTAGCCACCACCTTCGAAGCTCTTCTTCGCGTTGTCCCAAGCGCCGCCGGCGTTGGACATGAAGATTGCCATCAGGACGCCCGTGACGGTCACGCCAGCGAGGAGGCCACCCAGGGCCTCAGGTCCCATGACGAAGCCGACGATGACAGGGCTCGAGATTGCGATGAGGCCAGGGAGCATCATCTCGCGGATAGCCGCCTTCGTTGAGATATCGACACAGCGCGCGGAGTCCGGGTCAGCTGTTCCCTCGAGGAGACCCTCGATTTCGCGGAACTGACGACGAACCTCTTCGATCATGTCCATTGCCGAGCGGCCCACCGCGTTCATCGCCAGAGCGCTGAACAGGAAGGGCAGCATGCCGCCGAGGAAGAGCGCCGCCATAACGAGTGGCTTAGCGACGTCGATCGACGGGATGTTTGCCTGCTGCATGTACGCAGCGAAGAGAGCCAGCGCCGTCATCGCGGCCGACGCAATTGCGAATCCCTTTCCGATCGCGGCGGTGGTGTTACCAACAGCATCAAGCTTGTCTGTGCGCTCGCGCACTTCTGGCTTCTGCTTGCTCATCTCGGCGATACCGCCAGCGTTGTCTGCGATCGGGCCGTACGCGTCGACCGCGAGCTGGATGCCCGTGGTGGAGAGCATGCCGAGAGCCGCGAGAGCAACACCGTAGAGGCCAGCGAAGTGGTTCGCTGCCACGACGCCGCCTGCGATGGCGAAGATGGGCCACATAGTCGACATCATGCCGACAGCGAGACCCGTGATGATGTTCGTTGCTGCACCCGTCTTCGACTGCTCAGCAATCGACATGACCGGCTTCTTGCCCATCGCGCAGTAGTAGTTGGTGACGATGCCAACGAAGACGCCGACCGACAAACCAATAACGTTCGCGAACCACACCTGCATCGCCGAAACGGTCTGACCGCTCGAAAGGTGCAGTGGCTCGCCCCAGAAGCGGGCGATAAGGAAGTACGTGAGCAGTGCCATGATGCCAGCAGCGCCAAACGAGCCGCCGTCGAGAGCGTGCTGCGGGTTGCCGCCTTCCTTCACGCGAACGAACGCGGTCGCGATCATCGAGACGATGATGCCGACAGCCGCAATCATCAGCGGGAGCACGATCGGACCGAGCGTGTCGCGACCAAGCGCCATCAACTCGGAGTTGAATCCGTACCCGAGCACCATCGTGCCGATGATCGCTCCAACATAGGACTCGAAGAGGTCTGCGCCCATTCCCGCGACATCACCAACGTTGTCACCAACGTTGTCTGCGATCGTCGCCGGGTTACGAGGGTCATCCTCAGGGAGACCTGCTTCGATCTTACCAACAAGGTCTGCGCCAACATCTGCGGCCTTCGTGAAGATACCACCGCCAACGCGAGCGAAGAGCGCGATAGACGAGGCGCCCATCGAGAAGCCCGTGAGCACGTCGAGGATCTGCCCCATCTCACCGGCACCGAAGTGGGCGCGATATGCCATGAAGAGGACGCCGAGGCCGAGCAGCGCAAGGCCGACGACGCTCATACCCATGACCGAACCACCCGTGAACGCTACCTTGAGCGCCTCTGGGAGTCCGATGCGAGCAGCGGCCGTGGTGCGGTTGTTCGACAGCGTCGCGATGCGCATTCCGAAGAAGCCCGCGAGCCCCGACGTAAACGCGCCCACGACGAACGAGAGGCTGACGAGCGGACTGCGCCCACCCTGCAAGGCTGCGAAGCCGAGCAGTGCAGCGACGACCACCACGAAGACCGAGAGCACCTTGTACTCACGCGCCAAGAACGCCATCGCGCCTTCGCGGATGAGCTTGGCGATCTTCTTCATCAGTTCGTCGCCCTCGTCCTGCTTAATGACCCACTGGGCACGCATGAGGGCAAAGCCGAGCGCGAGAACGCCAGCTACAGGAATGAACGGTATGAGTTGCTCGGTTTCCACGAGTGATCTCCTGACCTTAAACTAACTGTTCCGGAACTGGTGCAACGGACCTTGCCGCGCGGCGGCGCCACGTAACATGTGGCCCATGCCATGTCAGTATTTGTTTTCACAGGAAACGGTCTTAGTCCGCGCGCGGCATCGCGCGTTCTCCTGCAAGAACGTGCCTTTCAGCGTCACGATGCCGCAGGCGGTTGGCGCGGATGGATCTCTCCTTGCGCGTCCAGCAGCCCATCACGCATCAGCCGCTCGATGGCATCGGCACCGGTGTCGACCAAATGTTCCACCAGTCGGGCCTCATCGCTTCCAAAATGCCCGAGCACCCAGTTGGCGACATTGGCGTTAGGCTCTGGCGGTCGCCCTACCCCGAGACGCACGCGCAGGTAGTCTTTGTTCGGAAGGAGCTTATCGAGCGAGCGCAGGCCGTTGTGGCCTCCATGGCCGCCACCGACCTTGAGCCGTACCTTACCGGTCACCAGGTCGATGTCGTCGTGCGCGACGATCAACGACGCCGTCGTAAGCTTGTAGAACCCCAGGCACGGCTGGACCGCCTCTCCGCTAAGGTTCATGAAGGTCTGGGGCAGCAACGCGCAGAGCGTTCGCCCCGCCACGTCGCCGTGGCCAAAGACCCCCTTAAACTTCTTGTCCGAGAGCCCGACGCCATAGCGCCGAGCAAGCTCCCGGACGACATCAAAACCGATGTTGTGACGGGTGCGATCGTACTTCTGCCCAGGGTTGCCCAAGCCCACCACGAGCACTCGGCCGGGTGGGAGCGAGACGTCCTTGGACATCGTGCCTAGGCCTCAGCCTCTTCGGTCGCCTCTGCCTCGCCATCGGCCTCGTCGACCTTAGCGCCACGACGCGTCGCGACCTTGATGACCGGGAAGCGGTGATTGAAGACCAGCTCACAGCCTTCCGGCGCCGTCAGCTCATCCACGTAGACCTGCTCCGCGAGGTCCATCGCCGTGATGTCATGCTCGACAGCGGTGGGGATGTTCTTCACCGCGCAGCGAATTTTGACGGTACGCGACACCACCTGAAGGAGACCACCGTTGCGCTCGCCTTCCGAACGGCCAACGGTCTTCACCGGCACGTCAAGCACGAGCGACTGCTCCTCGGTCACGACGTAGAAATCCACGTGCGTGATTTCGCGGCGGATAGGATCGAACTGCGTGTCCTTGACCATGCAGGCGTGCTCTTTGCCATCGACGCTGATGCCGAACACGTTGTTCCGCCCCATGTCGGTGAGCAGGACGCTCTTGAGGGCCTTCGGCGCAACCTTGACGGCGAACGGCTCAACGTTCTTTCCGTACACGACGCCAGCGATCATGCCCTCGCGAACCAGCTTGCGGCTCGCGCGCTTTGCGCCGGGTTCACGTGTCTGGGCTTCCAATGTCATTCGCTCACTCATGGCTTTTCTCTCCGTGTACGACGCAACAGCGTCGAATGCTCGGCGTTGGCGCCGACTATACCCACAATGAACTGACGGACGACTCAACATGCACACGCTTGATCGCCTCACCCAATGTCGGTCCGACACTGGTCACGGCGATCTTCGGGCATGCGGCAGCGTCAGCGTGCAGCGGAATCGTATTGGTGACGTAGACCTGCTCGAGGTCCGACGCCATTATTCTGTCGACAGCGGGCCCGTTTAAAAGCCCGTGTGTCGCAAAAGCGAACACTCGGCGCGCTCCGTTCTCTTTCAGAGCGATGGCGGCGCTGCAGAGCGTGCCGGCCGTATCGATCATGTCGTCCACGATGTAGGCGTCATGGCCCTCTACATCTCCGATGACGTGCATGACCTCAGCGATGTTCGGCTTCGACCGGCGCTTGTCGATGATCGCGAGGCCAGTGCCGAGCTTCTTGCTCGCCCAACGGGCGCGCTCGACGCCGCCGGCGTCGGGGGCGACAATGACCACTTCGTCGATGCCTGTGCCCGCAGTGCGACGCATCGCATCGACCATGACGCGACTCGCGTACAAATGTTCGAGCGGGACCTGGAAGAAGCCCTGAATCTGCGCGGCATGGAGGTCCATAGCCATCACTCGATCCACGCCCGACGCGACGATGATGTCGGCGACGAGCTTCGCGGTAATCGGCGTGCGTGGGCGGTCCTGTCGATCCTGCCGGGCGTACGCGTAGTAGGGCAGCACAGCGGTAATCGACTTAGCGCTCGAACGCTTCAGCGCGTCCACCATCACCAGAAGCTGCATCACGTGGTCGTTCACCGGCTGGCACAACGACTGGATGATGAAGATGTCCTTGCCTCGCACACTCTCTTCGATCGCGACGTGCACTTCGCCGTCGGCAAACTGCGACACCGTGGCCTTCCCGAGCGTCACGGCCATGTAAGACGCCACTTCCTCCGCCAAGGCCCGATGAGCGTTGCCGCTGAACAAGCGGATAGAGTCGTCTGACGGTGTAGACATGGTTAACTGTGACGGGTGAAGTTGGGCCGCTAGGATTCGAACCTAGATAAGCAATACCAAAAACTGCTGTCCTGCCATTGGACGACGGCCCATTGAGCAACACCGAGCGGCGTCGCATCGAAGGCGAGCGGATTACCAGCGTCGGCATAAATGTCAAGCGCGCAGCCTCCAAATCCGCGCACTGACATGATCATCTACGGTCCAGCGCAGAGTCCCACGAACTCGCCACCCGCGCTGAGGGTCACCGGACAGATCCCCCCATCGGGGCAGCGATTGCCAGGTGTGCAGATCCTCCGGCAGATCGTTCCTGTGCTCTCCGGTTCGACGTCTACGCCCGCACAGAGCAACCCGTAGGCGCACGCCACCCCAGCAGCTGTGCACGCGTCACCGTCGCCCAGCGTTCCTGCTGCGGCACATCGGTTCTCACCGTCACTGCCAGGGACACAGCGCGGGGTCGGTGACGCACAAGCCGTTGGCACCAACACAGAACAACCGCGCTCAGGCGCGTCGCTCTGTCCATCGAGAAAAACGTCCTCACCGGTGTCGATCAGCGACGCATCCTCCACCAGAGCGGTACCAACCTCGCCTCGACAGCCAGCCGCGGCGAAAAGCAGAGCAGCGACCCGCAACGCGGCACGCAAGCGCGGCCTTCGGTCGACCATCCGTCTGGATCGGCGTCTACGACTCAGCGCATGCACGCACTGTTACCCATCGCCACGGCGACGCACTCCAACCCCTCTGGGCAGGTCTCTGGCGCTCCGGTGCAGTCGATGATGCAGATGTCGGGGCCTGCGGTGCTGCCCGAACAGACCGGTAGGCGGTCTCCGACGCGGTCACACGCGCCCGTGCAGGTAGGATAGCATGTGCCGACGGTGCGCGCGTCCGAGCGGAGGCACTCAAGATCGTCATCACATGCGCCTTCAGCGACGCCACAGGCGTCGTAGGAGCCCTGCGGCCCAGTCACCGCGTCAGGCGACTGACAGGTACCGCCAATCGTCTCTGCGGTCCCATCGTTGTCGAGGTCGAAGCGAACGGGCACACCCGCGCTGTCCAGCAGCTCCACGCACTGCTCTTCCCCGCCGCAGGTTTCGCACCCCTGCTCTGGGAAGCAGACCTGTGCGCAGGTCGCCGGGCCACCGGCGTTCAATCTCGCGCAACGCCCACCTTGTCCGCAGGCGAGGTTGCTCTCACACGCCAGCCCAACCGACGTCGTGGGCACGATCGCGTCACAGGACGTCGAGCAGTTCAACGTTGGAAGCAGTGTGTTCGGCACATCGCCCTCCTCGAGAGGAGCGCAGGGATCTACCGCTTCAACCGTCGTCTCGCCACCACACGCGGAGAGAAGCGCCACAAGGCCAATCAGGCTCAGAAATCGATTCATGGATTCACCAGAGAAGACAGAGCGCGCGCCGAGATGCGCCGCGTGGCGAGTGCCCCTATCAGAGTCGGCTACACATCGCACGCGCGCAGGAAGCTCACGCCCACGCGCGCCGTCGGCCCCGCCTCCACCGTCCGCTAAAAGAACCCGCAGACCTCGGCAAGCCCGATCGTCTGACACATCATCCCAGGTGGGCACTCGTCCTCATCTCCCGGCGTCGAGCAAAGCGGCGCGCAGTATTGCACCGTACCCGTCACTGTCTCGACGTCGACCAAGCAGCGCGCGGGGCGCCCATTGTAGGTCGGACACGGCAACGAGAGTTCGCACGACTGCAGGCACACGCCGCTCGTCTGAGTCTCCAGACCAATCAAACACGACAAACCCGTTACGCATCGCCCCGCGTCGACCGAGCACTCCTCGTAGCTCCTCTGCGTCCCAGGCGCTGGCGGGCCACAGACGCCAAATGCGTCGTCACCGGCTAGCGGGAGACAGACCTCTCCGTCTGCGCAGACGTCGTCGCAGAGGCCTGGCAGGCAACGCTGCCGGCACAAGGCGTCTTGCACCCTGGGCCCATCGACGACCGAGCACTCCGCCCCCCTCACGCAGTCGAGCGAGGTCTCGCAGCGATTCCCGACACGCGACGCGATCGGGACGTTGCGACAGGCATCAGCGGGGGTGTCGGCGCTTGCATCACCGACATCCTCTCCAGCGTCCGGCGCATCAGAT
>JBLFZA010000095.1:0-14367 GCA_047610025.1 Bradymonadia bacterium
CAGGAGTCGCCCCGAGTTCAAGCACCGAGAGCTTAGTCGCAGAGATCTGGACTCAGCTGCTCGGCGCTCCCGTGACGGACGTCGATGCCGACTTCTTCGCGCTTGGCGGGCACTCTCTTAACGCGATCCGGCTAATTTCTCGTCTGAACGACAAACTAGGCACCTCCCTCGCGATGAGCGCGCTCTTCGAATGCCCAACAGTCCGCTCCCTGTCCACGCTGCTCGACGCGCGCAGCGAAGGATCGCCGCCCCTTGAGCGCGCACCGGAAACCAGCGCGGAGAGCGCGATAACGCTTAACAGCCCGTCGAGCCTTCTGCCTACGATGTCCGCCGCGCAACGCGGGATCTGGTTCCAAGAGCGCAGCGCACCGCAAGGCTCGGCCTTCCACGTCTGTGGGGCTTACCGTCTCTCCCGAACGCCAGACCTCAGCGCACTCGCAGCCGCGGTGCGGGCGGTGGGTGACCGCCACATCGCGCTAAGGTGTCGATTCCCCGCAGTGAACGGACTGCCCGAAGCTGTGGTGTCGCCCGAGGGGAGCATCTCGCTCGCTCATGATCAATACGCCACCGACGAAGGATGGGCGGACCGGGTCGCGGCCACGACCTTTGACGTCGAGCAAGGCCCCCTGTGCCGCATCGTGCTCGGCAGCCACGAGTCCGGCACAGAGGGCTCCAGCACGGACGCAGAGCCCGAGGCAACTCTACTGGTCGTCGTACACCACATCGTATGTGATGAGTGGTCGCTCGAAGTCATCATCGACGAACTAAGCGCTCTCTACGAAGCGGCACTTGGCGGCGTGACGGGCAACGCGCTGCTGAAGCTCTTGCCTCCCGCACCAGCCCTTTTTGCGGCGTATGCAGGAGGCGTTACGGCACCCACTGCGGCGGATGGACGACGTCAGGCGCTCGCGGGCGCGCCGATGGTGCTCCCACTCCCACACGATCACGCGCCGAGAGACAGCGGCGTTCGGGCTGGCAAGAGACTGGTACGGATGGCCCCAGCGCCTGTCGGACGGGCTCTCCGAGAGTTCTCGTCCGATGCTGGTGTCTCTCTGTTTGTGAGCATGCTCGCCTTGTACGTCGCCTTCGTAGCCCGATGGAGTGGCCAGAACGACGTTCTCGTAGGCACCCCAGCGTCAACGCGAGACACACAAGAGCTTGAGTCTGCCGTTGGGTTGTTTATCGACACGGTGGTGGTCCGTGGCGAGCTTGACGACTCACCGAGCCTGACGACACTTGCTCGCCGCACGCGTGACGATGTTCTGCGCGCCTTCGACGAGGAGCGCGTGCCCTTTGGAGAGCTCGTAAGAGCGCTCGGTGGCGCTAGAACGCCGGGTGTGCACCCGCTCTACCAGACGATGCTTGCCGTCTATCCTGTCGAGCGGAGTCTATCGCTAGGGACGATCGCTGCGCAGCCGCTGCACGTAGACGCCGGCGGGGTGCAGGTCGACCTTACCTTGTATGTCGCAGACCACGGGGACGCGCTCGAGTGGATCGCGGAGTACGACACGGGAGTGTTCGCTTCAGGAACCATTGAGCGCGCGTTGAAGCGATTCGAGCACCTCATCCTCGCCGCAGCGGCGGCCCCCGGCACGTCGTTGCTTGCTCTCGATGCGCTCCCGTCGGCAGAGCGAGACGCGTTGATCTCGTGGGGCACTGGGCCAAGCGCTCTTCGCAGAGACGACGACCTCGTCTTGCATCGCATGCAGCAGCGGGACGCTTCGCAGAAGACGGCTGTGTTCGCTGGTAGCCACTCCCTGACCTATCGCGAGCTCGCTTCGCTGCGCCGACGTGCGGCCAGTCAGTTGGTCGATGCTGGCGTAAAACCCGGACAAACCGTTGCCGTAGCGCTCACCCGACGTGCGGAGCTACCGGCCATTCTTCTCGCGATATGGGAAGTCGGCGCCACATACTTGCCGATAGACGTGCACTTCCCAGAAGACCGCATCGAGTGGATGCTTCGCGACAGCGGGGCGACACACATCTATACAGAAGATGCGCTTCAGGATGCACTCATCAGCGACCTACCCCGAGTGTCCCTCGAGCTTATCCCGCGCCGAGCAAAGCAGATACCGGCGACACCACAGAACGCCGAAGCGGCGGCCTACGTCATCTACACATCGGGCTCCACTGGAAAGCCGAAGGGCGTGCGGGTTCCGCACGGCGCGGTCGCGAACTTCGTGGCGTCGATGTGTCGAGAACCCGGAATCACGGCGTCGGACAACCTGCTCGCCGTGACAACGATTTCATTCGACATCTCCGTCCTTGAAGTCTTTGCACCGCTGGTCGCCGGGGCGACGCTCACGATCGCCAGCGAGTCGGAGAGCAAAGACGCGTTCGCGCTCATTCGCTTGCTCGATGATCAGCGAGTGAGCGTCATGCAAGCCACGCCGTCGACCTGGCGCATGCTGGTCGCCGCGGAGTGGGCTGGCGCAGGCGTCAAGGCGCTCTGCGGCGGCGAGCCGCTGCCTCGAGATCTCGCTCAAGCGCTTGTGCCGCGCGTCTCGGCGCTCTGGAACATGTATGGGCCTACAGAGACAACCGTTTGGTCAACCTGTGCCAAGATTGACGACCCGTCCGAGCGCATCCGTATCGGGCTGCCAATCGACAACACACGTGTCGCCGTCGCCAGCGTGAATGGGCGGCTTCAACCCGTCGGTGTGCCCGGCGAGCTGCTGATCGGTGGTGCAGGCCTAGCGCTTGGCTACCAGAACCGGCCAGTACTCACGGCAGAGCGCTTTGAGACGCTGCGAACGTTCGCTGCAAATGACAACGCACCGGTCGATGAGGCCGCTCAGGACGCAGGCGACGAGCGGCTTAGTCCGCGAACCACGAACGCTGAGCGATGGTACCACACCGGTGATATTGCGAGGTGGACGCACGATGGACGACTGGAGCATCTCGGGCGGAGCGACGCGCAGGTAAAGCTGCGCGGCTTTCGCATCGAACTCGGAGAGATCGAGGCTGTCGCCGGCGCGGCTGAGCGAGTGACTGAGGTCGCGGTGAACGTCTTCGACTTCGGAGAAGGTGACGCGCGACTCGTCGGGTTCTTTGTCGGCGACGGCAGCGTGGAGCCTCAGCAGCTCACGTCATTATGCGCCGACTCGTTGCCAGAGTATATGGTGCCCCGCCAATGGGTGCGGCTGGAGCGGCTGCCACTCACGCCCAACGGCAAACTGGAC
Organism: Bradymonadia bacterium; assembly: GCA_047610025.1. Taxonomy (GTDB): domain Bacteria; phylum Myxococcota_A; class Bradymonadia; order REDH01; family REDH01; genus JBLFZA01. The sequence goes on from JBLFZA010000095.1 coordinate 3,183, forward strand.
CGCGCAGCTCTCTCGCCTCCGGAGCGCAAGAGCAGCAGCGGCGACGGTGCCCCTCGAACGGAAGCCGAGCGATGGCTTGCGGAAGTTTGGGCGCGTTTGCTCGGCATGGATGGTCTGCGCCAGACGGACAACTTCTTCGACGTCGGAGGGCACAGCTTGCTTTCGATGACGTTGATTCATGAGGTAGAGAACGCCACCGGCGTTCGGCTTAACCCGCTGCAGCTCTCCACGCAGACCTTGGCGCAGATCGCGGGCATCCTCCCCTTCGACCAGGAGGCCGACCAGGTCGCCAACCCGGGGTCCGAAGCGTCGACACGGCGATCCATACAGCTGACGCCACAGCTCCTGGACGCGCCAGAAGGACACCTGTTCATCCTTCACACTGCACCGATCGGCGACTCAAACAGCGCGCTACTGCTCGCGCCACCGCTGATTCACGAAGTTCAGGCGTCAGCTCGCTCTCTTCGCGTTCTCTCAGAGCGCGCTGCCCACGCTGGCGTTCACTGCGCGCGCTTCGACTACTGGGGGACAGGTGACTCGAGCGGAGAACTCGCCGACGCTCGAATCGAGCGCTGGGTTGAGGACATTGTGCTCGCGTGCGAGGCGTTGCGCGCGCAATCGGGACACCATCACATTACGGTATTGGCGCCGCGATTGTCTGCCGCGCTCGTGTGCCTCGCGGCCCCAAGACTTGGTGATGTGAGCGTTCTGGTCTGGTCGCCGCTCATGGATGGGGCAGTCGTCTTGCGAAACCTCGAGCGTGAGCACGCCGAATGGCAGGCGCGAGAGCTGCGAGAGAGGCCCAAAGCCGAACGGATGTTCGACGACTCGCTGCTTGGATTTGCGCTCTCGCCGAGCCTTCGCTCCGACCTCGGCAGACTGCGCGTTGAACGCTGGCCCGACAAAACGCGAGCCCTCCTTCACGCAGAGGACGCCATCGAAAACGACGGCGAGCTCGGTGAGCGGGTTGTCACCCTCTCCTCTGGCTCACCGTGGCGTGCGGCAGGCGATCGGGAACCCGCACCGGTAGCGGTAGACGCTGTACAGGAAGTGCTGAAAATGTTGAGGCCGACATGAACCCACTACCCACTTCATACACCGAGCACGTTGTCGTCTTCCACGAGGGCCTCATCGGTGTGAGATGCCAGCCGCAGCGACCGTCATCCCGCCCAATGGCGCTGCTCTCCAACGCGGGTCTGCTGGGCCGTGCCGGCGCCAACCGGCTGAACGTTGAGTTGGCTCGCGCGTTGGCATGCGCGGGCATCCCGAGCTTTCGCTTCGACCTCAGCGGACTGGGCGACAGCCTCGCGCGAACCGACTCGGTGCCCTTCTCCGAGAGCATGGTCGAAGAGACACGCGCTGCGATGGACGCGATGTCCGATCATGCCGCGAGGTTCATTCCGATGGGGCTATGCAGCGGAGCCGATCAGGCGTTTCAGGTGGGGGTTGTGGACGAGCGCGTCATCGGGGCGGTGCTCGTGGATGGGTACCCTTACATCACGCCAGGATTTCGGCTGCGCCAGCTCGCGCGCCCTCTTCGTGACCCGTCCGCGTGGCGCCGCATGATGCGCTCGGGGAAGCGGCCAAGCGTCTTGCTCCGTGCGTTTGCCCGTCGGGCGACGGCCGTCGGTGATGAAGGGATGGAGGTGCGAGACATCCCACCGATCGAGATCACGGCGGCTGGCTTTGAGAGCATGCTGTCACGCGGCATCTCGCTGCTCGTCGTTTACAGCGCAGGGCAGCTTGGCTCATTCAACGGAGAGGCACAGTTCTATGAGATGCATCCACGGCTTCGACGCCGACCCGAGCTCACCTACCGCTATCTGGCGGACGCCGATCACACCTTTACTTTGCCCCCTGCGCGACGAGAGCTGATCAACCTGATCGTGCGCTGGTGGCCAGACTCCCCAGAAGCCTAAGGGCCTTGAGGGGAGAGGTCGGAACCGTGGGCGCTGTCTTGCCTTACAAGCAGGCGCGCGACCGGATTCGAAGCCGACGGAGCGGTCGGGTGTGCCGAGCCGATAGGGCTGACTAGTACCCGAGCACGTTCGTGTGTTGGCCGGTTGTATGCGGACGCGCCCTTGGCGGCGACGTCATGGCAGAACGCACCCGTCTCAATAGCGTCTCGTAAGAGAAGGGCTTCTGTAGGAGATCGATCTCTCGCTCGCTCACACCCTGCTCCACGAGCACGTCGTGGGAGTATCCGGAGATGAAGAGGACCGGCGTGTCGGGCTGCTTCAAGCGGACTTGCCTCGCGAACGCGACCCCATTCATGCCGGGCATGATCACATCCGTGACAAGGAGGTCGAAGGTCATGTTGGTGCTGGCGAGGCGACGCAGCGCCTCGTCGGGGCCATCCGCTGACTGCACACTGTACCCAGCCTGCTCCAGCATGCTTGCGATGGACGTGCGTACGATGAGGTCGTCTTCGCAGAGCAAAATCGTGCCTCGAGCTCGTCCGGCTGGCAGGCTCTCACAAGAGTCTGACACGTCCGGGCGATACGCGACACTTGGGAACGAGAGCGTGATCGTCGTTCCGACGTTCTTCACGCTATTAACCAGGATAACACCGCCTGCTTGCTCAATGGTTCGCTTCACGTTCGCCATTCCAAGCCCGGTTCCTTTGCCGACTGGCTTGGTTGTGAAGAAGGGCTCGAACATGCGGTCCTGCGTCTCCTGAGACATGCCTTCCCCAGTGTCACAGACTTCGATGCTTACGGTGCCCGGTCCACTGAGTGTTCGAAGTGTCAGAGTGCCGCCCCGCGGCATGGCGTCGGCCGCGTTGACCGACAGATTCACTAACGCTTGCTCAAAGAGACCACGGTCGATCTCGATCGCACCGTCCACATGCTCCTCTACCCTCACGGCGACCGCTTCCGGGAGCACGCGAGTGAGGATCCTCGTGCACGACTCCATGAGCTCGTCGATACGCCACGGATCCGGCGTTGTCTCTCGCTGTTCGGTGAAGGTCAGCAGTTGACGCACGAGCGCCGCGGCGCGGTCCGACGCGAGTTCAACCTCGTCGACAATATGCTCGGTGCGAGGGGTGAGGGAGCCCTGGTTCATCATCGCGACACGCAGCAATGCGGTGTTACCGATGATCGCGGTGAGCACGTTGTTGAAGTCATGGGCAATGCCCGCCGCTAGCCGCCCGACGACTTCGAGCTGCGCGACGACCTCTGCCCGCTTTCGCATGTCGTCCTGGCGACCCGCGAACTCATGTTCGCTGGTACGGTCGACGACCACCTCGACGATATGGCTCACGACTCCCCTACGATCGATTATCGGCGATAGGCTAGACGCGAGCCAGAGGGAGGCCGTGTCCGACGAGAACTCTTCGATCTTGTTCGACTGCATCTGAGAGTCGCGACAGAGGGCCATAGCGTCGTGCTGCTCGTCCTCCGAAACATCGGCGGAGTTTTCAGTCGAGCAAGCCAACACCTGCCCCAGCGAATCGCCCCACGCGCTGTCCAGCGGAGCGGGAAGCCCATCCGAGTGGCCGATCACGCGAAACGCATCCCCCTCGCAGCGAGTCACCAGGAGATAGAGGCCCGGCTGACAACTTACCGCGCTGGCCATGCCACCGAAGTGGCCTCCCAGCTTTCGTCGCTCCTCCTCCGACACATCGTCCGACCAATTCACCATGCGAGTTTCCCCCCTCAAGTCAGTGATTTTCTGACTATAGCCGACGCAATTTGCGATCACAATATACAGGGTCGCTACCGAGGCCTAGGCGAGGCGCACAGATTCGGTTTTAATCACGGCACCTTACGCGTCGTTCGACGACTAGCTGCGTCTGTAGAACCTCAGAATCAACCGACCGATCCTTGTCTCGCGCCAGTCTTGGAGACCGTCGTTTCGGTACGTCCACAGAAGCCAACTCATGGCAAAGCAGAGCACGTAGGCTATCCCGGTCGTCACAAGCCCAAAGAGCCCTTCGGCTCCCAGCACCAGCGCAGCCCAGGCGAGGCCCGCGCCCGGCAGCACATAACCAATCAACGGTCGGACGAACACGTACGAGACGTATCGACTCACCGAAGTGCCTGTCGCCCGGCACGTGAAGACCAGCACGAAAACAGCGAACACAACATTGGGGACCGCCGTACCCCACGCGGCGCCCTCGATGCCCATCGAGGGCACCAACGCGACGCTGACGCCCACGTTTACGATGCCCATCAGCAGATAGGCTAGCGCGGGAATGGCTACGTTGCCGACGCCCATCAGCACCGGTACCGCGGCGCCGGTTACCGGAAGCAAGACGAAAAACGACACGGTCAGAATACGAAGCGACCGGGCAGCCTCCGCAGCGAACTCGGGGTGCAGCCACCACGCTAGGAACGCCGGCCCCATCCAGAGCAGATAACCCCCGATAAGCAACGCCACCGTGATCGAGGTCTTTGAGGACGTCAGCAAAAGCTCTCTGAGGGCCTCCTCTTCCCCCTGCTCTCGCAGCTTTGCGGCCAGCGGCATGACGACCACCGCCACGGCTGCGACAAATTCGGACAGATACAAAAGCAAGCTGTTCGCGACGGAATACACCGCAACATCGTCCAAATCGCCACGCGCACCGATCACCAGCGCATCGCTTTGGAAGGACAGCCGAAAGCCTACAGCTAAGAGCAGTACGTAGGCGGAGTAGCGGAACAGGCCTCCCACAACCTCTGGAGACCGAGCCCCCCACACGAGCCTCGCGTGGTAACGAGTCCGCGCGAGATACGCGCCCAGCACCAGCTCAACCGTGGTCACGCCGGCAACCGCCAGGGCAACCATCATCACATCCGCGCGCCACCACAGCAAGCCGACCGTGAGGCTGCCTTTGAAGAACAACCCGACCAGCCGCACGATGTTCTTGGTGATGAAGTCATCATTCGCCTCCATCACCGCCGTCGGCAGATGAGCGATGAACCCGAACGACATCGTCAGCATCGCGATGACGAAGGCGGCCGTTGCCGAGGGCTGCATCGCATCCGGAACATCGTACTTCCAGTGGAAGACGAGCAGCAGCAGGCATCCGACAATCGCCGCTACGAAGCTCATCATCGCGTACAAAGACGTGGCGCTCGCGACAACGGAGTCCACGCGTGCGCTGTCCTTCGCTCCGACAGCCTCGGACAGATAGCGCACGGTTGCCGCCGGCAAGCCGCCCCGCAATAACTCCAAGTAGGACGTCAGCGCCGCGATAACGAGCCAGACGCCGTACGCCTCCTCACCGAGCTCGAAGATCAAAAACCGCGTGAGGAACAGGACCAGGACAATATTCAGGACCGAGATGACCCAGTTGGAACCGATGTTACGCAGCATCGCGCGTCCCCCGGTTCTTTGAACTCCTGATCCATTCGCGTCGTTCAGTGTGACTACTCATCTGGGTTCCACAGGCCGTCGAGCACGCCTTCGCGATTGCCCAGTCCGAGGAAGATGCGCTCCGATGCCGCCGCCTGAGCGAACACAATGTAAGGGAACCAATACCAAGCGACCGACAGGAAAGAGGCGGTGACCAGCAGGGTGACGACGTTCGCGAACTGCGAACGGCGAAATGCTGCCTCGAGTGGAGTCGCGTCCGGCGGAATCTTCCGACGCAGCCGCCACGTGATGTGCAGCGAACTGAACACTAGCATCATGAATGGAACGATGCCCAGCAGCCCGGTCTCGGCGATGCACTGCACATACATGTTGTGAGATGTCTTCATACGCCAGCTCACGGGGTTGACCGCGTAGTTGCCGTAGCTGAACGCGACTTGGTTGATGCCGACTCCCGTCACGGGGTTGTAGCGCACCATCCGCATGCCCGCCCGCCACGCATCGAGGCGACCGGCCGCTGACGTATCGATGACCGCGCTATCGGCGGTCGCGGTCGTAGCGCGGCCGGCGATCCCGGCCACCGCGACCAGCCCGACAAGGCCCACCGCGGCCAGTCCGCCGGAGAAGACATGGCTCTTCGTTCGCTGCCAGAGCAACACGTACATGCCCGCCCCGAGTCCGAGCAAGCCGCCTCGACTCTGCGTGGCGAGCACCGCTGACAAAAGCAGGATGCCGAGCGCACCGAACGCGACTCGCCTCCACCCCCTCGTGGACAACGCCGTCTCCACGACAAAGGGAAAGCCGATCAGCAGAGCCAAGCAGAGGTCGTTCGGATCGCCCAGATACCCGACGAATGCGGCGCGCGTACCCTCGACCATCATCACGCCGCGGAACTTGTTGACCAAGGCGTAGGCCCCGATCAGCGCGACGAACGACGCCGCAATGATCTGCAGCGCGTACGCTCGTCGTTTCGTGTCCACGACGTTCAGTAACAAGAACCAAAGGATGCTGATCTTCACCATGACGGCGACGAAGAACTTGATGCTGTCACCGCGATCCGAGCTATCGACCGCAGAGATGACCCAAGCGATGGTCAGTAAAGCCATCCACACGTTCATCGGCGAACGAGCCCATCGGGTTTCACGATTCACAAGCCGAATGAAGCACAGCACGAGCAGCGCGGCGAGCGCTGGCATCTTCGCCGGCTGCAACACTTCCAACTGCGGAAAGAAGTCTACAGGGCGCGTGAACAGAACGAAGATGAAGACACCGACCAGCACGAACGGGCTGCCAGCGGCGATCGCCACGAGGACGAGCGCGCCGAGCAGCACCAGGGCAGGCGCCTGCATCCCGGGCATGACCGCAAACGCAAAGTAGACCGCCGCCGCAAACGCGACGACCTGCCACCTAACGTCAGTCGACCATAGGCGGGAGGCTCGCGATGTTAGGGACTCCAGCAATACCTTCTGCCTCTCGAGGAACCCGGACGGTGCGATCAATGAATTCCGCAACCCCAACAACGCAGAGGCCAACGAGGAAGCCACCGAAGAGCCCCGCGAGCAGCGCAATCTTGTTGCCCGGCTTGTCGCTGCGGGACGGCAACTCAGGCTCTCCGATCACTCTGACTTGGCGCTCTTGGTCCTGCATGCTGAGTTCACGGCTCACGATCGACTCTTCGTACTGAAGCAGCAGTCGCTGATAGTGCGACCGCCTCGTGTCGAGCGTCGCGAGCATCGCATCGAGCCGTTCCTCGCTGTCGGAGAGCGCCCCGACCGTTCCGTCAAGCTGCTCGACACGAACGCTCAATGACTCGGCCCGCTCGCGCATGCCCTCGACCTCGCTAATCATCGTTCGATAGGCGGCGATCTCTGCGTTAAGGATCTCGCTGTTCTGGCGGCCGCCCCCTTGAAGTAGGCGTTCGAAGTCATTGATGTCGAGCGTGTTTTCAGCCCCCGCCTCGGCATCTTGTCGCGCGATGAGGCTGTTCAAACGCTCTTGCGCGGCGATGACCTCAGGGTGCGACGAGACGTAGGAGCGATGCAGCGAAGACAGCGAGCCTCTCGCATTGTCGATGCGGCGGTTGAGGTCTTGCCGCTGCGGATCGTAACTCTGCAGCCGGCCTCTCGCGAGCTCCAGCTGCTGTTCGCTCGACGCGAGGTTCGATCCGGTCTGCTCGAACTCCCGTCGTAGCTGGCCGAGTAGCTCGATGTTGGATAGCACCATCTGGGGACTTGATAACGACGTCGCCTCACGGAAACTGCGCACCGACGTCTCGTCCTCCTCGATGTCTAGCGCGACTCGTTCGAGCTGGTCCACGAGGAAGTCGACCTCTGCGTCCAGCGCCTCACGCTGCGGACGCAGAATCTCTTCGCGCACAGTATCCATCAGCATCTGTATACCGTCGCGCGCGTTCGCCGGGCGAGGGGACGCAAACGTCATCTCGATCACGCCGCCGGGGAAGGCGTTCACCCGCACGCGCTGCCGGAAGTCCTTGACCATCCACTGCCGCTCCGCCGGGCCAGCGTTCAGCGGCAACTCACCAAGCTCCGTCAGGATGTTCTCCGCGACGGCGCTGCTCGCGACGACGGTCTGCACCACAGGCATTCGCGTGTTAACTTCCCACCGGGCGCTGAGCTCGTTCAAGTAGGGGCTGGCGACTACACTGTTCTGAATCAACACGGTCGCGGAGGCCGTGTAGAGCCCGACACTCTGCACGTTGAGCCCAAGCGCAATGATCGGGGTCACGATCACGGCTACTGCCATGACGCGCCAGCGCAGGACGAGCGCATCGAGAATCAGGCGAAAATCGATCGAACTGACAAGAGACTGACTCATGAGCCTTCCCCCGACGGTCGCAGTGCATCGAATCGGTCTTTGACCGGCCCGCGGACCCATTGCGCGAAGCGCTTAAGGCGGGTGGCAGGGGCTGGGCACTTGAGTTCGTTGTACACAATCCCGATCGGTGGAGCGTTCGAGGCGTGCAGCCACTGGACACACTCCTCAAGCTGCTCGCGATCCGTCTGTCGTGCCATGACGACCAAAACCGAGGCGTCAAAGACCGCCACCCAGTCGTCTGGCAGGTTCAGGAAGCCTGGGCCGTCCAGCATCGCCGGGCCGTCGATGATCATCACCCGATCTCGGCTTCGCCGCTCTGGATCTAGGCCACCGAGGCTCTGGTGCTGAACCACCGCAAACTCGCCGGGCGCGAGGTGCTCGAGCTCCGGAGTCACGAGACGGGTGAGGAACGACTTCCCCGCTCCACGTTCCGGCGACGTGACGATGACCGTCTTCGCCCCGCTCTCTCGGATGACGGAGATCAATTTCACCGCCACGCGTCGCGCGAACAGTCTCCGCGCGACCGGGGTCCCGGCGGTGGGGTCTCCCGTCTGCGCGGGCACAGGCGCGGCAGCAGGACTGCCGCTGACAAAAAAGTCTTCAGACACGACTATTGGGTCCCGAAAGTGGCGAAGACAACAACGGCAGACGCGACGAGGGCGAGGTCAGAGACGACGCCGATAAAGGTCTCCCACGGGCGTTCTCGCTGATCTAGATGAAGAACGTCACCTGGGTACACGAGAATGCTAGACGCGCCCCCTCCCCTTCGAAAGAAGCGACGGAGGTTGTAGCGTGACGCGACGGTAAACGTCGGCCCCTGCCGCACGTGTTCCACCCGCCGCAGGTTAGCGTCCACCGAAGAGCCGCCCGCGAGCGCGATCACCTGTGTGAGCGGAAGCGGAAGCGCTGTCTCGACAAACCCCGCCCCATTGGCGCCACCGAGCACGCTGATACCGATCGCCATGTCTGGGGAGGCCGATTCGCCTCGGAACGGAATGTAGAGAATCGAACCGGCTTGCGTCGGCACCGTGACCGAGTCGCGTTCGCCGCGCATGATCGCGCCCAGCGGCACAGAGAGCGTACCCTCAGCCGTCACAAGGCGAGCTTGCTCGATGCTCGCTTCCGTTGTCGGACCGCCAGCGCCAGCGAGCACCATGACCACGTCGACCCCGTCGTTTGCGTCGTAGACGCCAGGCGACGTGACGGCACCGAGCACGAACACGCGACCGCGTAGCGCCTCATCACTCAAAAAAGCACGTGATCCCGACGAGGCGGCCGGCAGGTCCGCGCTCGCCGGCACAAAAACGGTGTCTCCCGCGCGCAGCGGGTACGGAGGCTCTTCGCCGGTCAAGAATGCGCGAACATCGACAACGATTTCATCTTGGCGGCGCAAGACACGCACCTGCGAGAGATCGGCCCCCTCAATCACGCCACCCGCTGCCTGAACAGCCGACCACGCGTCGCGCCCATCAGGCACGGTCACAAGCCCCGGTGACTCGACCATCCCGGACACGAAGACAAGCGCCTGCGGCTGCAGCAGCGTGATGTAGACGCTGCCGGTATTGCGAAGAAACGCGCCGAGATGAGCACGCAGCGCGTCCCGCGCGTCGAGCGGGTCCATTCCGGCCAGTCGAACGCGCCCATACAACCCCAAAGCCACCTCTCCTGATTCGTCGATCACATGCGTTGTCTCCAACGTGGAGCCGCGCTCAGGGATGACGATCAGGACCTCATCACCGGCTTGCAGCGCACGGTCGGGTGCCACGCCCTGTGCCCGCGCCGAGGAAGGGCCAAAGACAGTCACTGCGAGCAACGCGAGGCTGAAGGCAAACGAAAATAGCACAAAGGAAGGCAGTCTCATGTCCGGCATGCTAGCCGGCCGTCGGCAAAGGGCAAACCCAATCGCACGCGGTGGGACGGGGCTCACATCTGACCACCCCATCACGAAACAACCGTGACTAGAGCACACGCCGCGATCATCGCGCAACGCACTCGACCTCGTGCTAAGCTCTCAGCTCTCAGCTCTTGACCTCTCGCTCCGCAACACGCGAACTCCCTTGTCACAACTTCGAGACGCACAGTCAGGCGCCACCGAGCGAACACTGCGCGTCGCTCACTTAATGGCGACACTGCACGTCGGAGGGCTCGAGCGCATGGTGCTCACGCTCTGCGTCGAAGGCCGTTCTAAGGGGCTGCAGTCGCGGGTGTTCGCGTACACAGAGGATGGTGACTTTCGGCGCACCCTTGAGAGCAGCGGCGTGACGGTGCGCTACTTCCCGACCAACCCAGGCGTGCGTTGGGGGCTTGCGAGACGGCTCGCGAGGGAGCTTCGCCAAAAACGCGTCGATGTGCTTCACACCCATCACGTCGGCCCATTCTTGTACGGTGGAATCGCCGCCAAGTTCGCGGGAATCCCCGTCGTACACACCGAGCACTCTCGCGAGCTGTACGACACCCCGCGACCGCGGCTCATCGGTCGCACCATGCCCGCGCTTGCCCGAGTCGTGTGCGTCTCCAACGAGCTCGCCAGCTGGCGACGCGAGAACTTCGGGGACAGCCCGCTGGTTATCCCCAACGGGGTCTCCATACCCACGCTTGACCCGCACGCTCGGACGCGGGCTCGCCAAGAACTCGGCTTGCACGAAGGGCACATTGCGATCGGATGCGTCGCCCGATTCGTGCCGGAAAAAGATCACAACACGTGGGTGCGAGCCTTTGCTCACGCACATCAACGCGTTCCGAACTTACGAGGGGTGCTGATCGGGTGGGGGCCAACCACCGAGCCGACGCGAACACTCATCGAAGAGCTGCAGCTGTCCGATGCGATCCTCATGATGGGCGGCAGAAACGACGTCGAGGACCTACTCCCCGGCTTCGACGCCATCAGCCTCTCCAGCGTGCGCGAGGGTCTTCCCTTGGCGCTGCTGGAAGGGATGGCGCGTGGATTGCCGGTGATTTCGACGAACGTCGGCGAGATCGGTGCGCTCGTAGGCGAGAGCTGTGGCAGCGTCTGTGCCGCCAGCGCACCGGAGGCACTCGGCGATCTCTTTGC
>JBLFZA010000096.1:0-14272 GCA_047610025.1 Bradymonadia bacterium
GCGTGGACGTATGCCCGATAGAACGCAGCGCTGCGGCGGGTCTCCGCAGAGTCCGGCGCGGCTAGCAGACCATCGAGCACGCGCGCAGAGCCTGCTTCATCCCCCTGCGCCACGAGACAGCGCGCGACGTAGAGTTCAGCGTTCGTGGCCAAGGCGTCGCCCGGCCGCATCGCGATGTAAATCTGGAAGGCCGACGTCGCCTCGGCGAAACGGCCAGATTCGTAGAGCTCGACAGCGGCATCGAACTCCGTGCGGGCGTCACGCGTCGTCTCGGGGAGGCTGTCCGGCGGGGTCACCACGATGCGTGCCGGGCAGCCGAACGTCAGCGTCGCGAATACCAAGCAGGAGGCGGCGGAAATCAATCGTGTACGGCAAATGCTCATGTCGCCGCAGCTATCATGATCCGCGGCGTCACTCCACCGGTGCTGCACGAGGGGCATCACGTTGCGAGGCAGCGCTCACTGGACAGGCGGCGGCGTGTTCCTGCTCGCCGCAGGACTCGGCACTTTGCATGAGCGCTGAGAATCACTACACGTCCGCGCTCTATGCCTTCGTCTTCACTCAGCCGCTCGCGGCATCGCATTCCAACGCTAGACCGCTTCGTCGCGGTGCTGCTCGGGGTGGCGTACGTCGCCATTTTGATGGCGACCGATCAGATGGGGTTCACGCGGGACGAGAGCTTCTATTTCCACGCCGCGTATGAGTACAGCGGATGGTTTGAGGCGCTCGGCCAAGCGTGGAGAGATGGGGACCTCGGCAGCGCATTTACGCAAGAAGTGATCGATCGACATTGGGCGTACAACCCGGAGCACCCCGTGCTCGTAAAGACGCTCTTTGCGCTGAGCCACATGCTCTTCGACGAGCAGCTCGGGTGGATGTCTCCGTCGCTGGCGATGCGCTTCCCGGCTCTCGTGTTCGCGGGTCTGCTGCTGACCATGCTCTACACGTTCACGTATGAGGTGACGGGGCGACGCTACGCTGCGTTGATGGCGACGTGCTCATTCGCAGTGCTGCCTCGCTGGTTCTTTCACGCGCACCTGACGTGCTTCGACGTACCAATGGTCACGATCTGGTTTGCGATCGTGTACGCGTATTGGAAGTCGTTCGACTCGACGAAGTGGGCCTGGGCGACGGGGCTCCTGTGGGGAATTGGGCTCATCACGAAGCTCAACGCGTTCTTTATTCCGATCGTGTTCCTCGCGCACTGGGGCGTGATGAGCGCGATGCGAATGCGGGTGCGCGGCACGCGGATCGTCTCGCCGCCTGTCCCCCTCGCGCTGTTCACCATGGCGCTGCTCGGGCCGCTGGTGTTTTACGCGGGTTGGCCTCGCCACTGGTTCGACACGTTCGACCGGATCGCCTGGTATCTGAACTTTCACCTGCAGCACGAGCACTACTTCGTTTGGTACTTTGGGCAGCCTCTCTTCGAGCCACCATTTCCGGTCTCCTATCCCTTCGTGATGACGCTCACGACGACGCCTTTGCCCTTCTTGGCGGCGTTTCTGATCGGTAGCGTCGCGCTGCTGGTCCCGTGGGTTCGGCGCATTGTTGGTGGCCAGTCCGAGCGAGGAGATCGCTACGGCACCGGCATCCTCATCGCGATGAACATCATCGTGCCCTTTCTCATTATCGCGCGATCGTCGACGCCGGTGTTCGGTGGGATAAAGCACTGGTTTACCGCGCTCCCGTACATGGCCATCGTCGCAGCGGCGGGCCTCACCTGGGTCGTCGATCAGTTTGTGGCGCAGCGACGGTCGGCCGGCTTGCCGCTCAAGACACTGCTGGCGTTACTCATCCTCGGGCCCGCGATCGCGGCGACGATGCGCTCACACCCGTACGGAACCGCGTACTACAACGCCACCACCGGTGGAGTGACGGGAGCAGCGGACATGCAGGCGATGCGCCAGTTCTGGGGCTACGCTGCGCGCGGCGGTCTGGAGTACCTGAACCAGAACGCGCCTCTCGGCGCGAGCGTGCACTTCCATAACAGCACGTCTTGGTCGATCGACATGTACAAGCGCGACGGGCTGCTTCGAGAGGACATCCGCGTCGCGTGGTCGATGCGCAGCGCCGACTACGTGATGTTCCATCATCAGAAGTCGTTCGCGAGCTTCGAGGGGGAAGTGTGGCAGCGGTTCGGGTTCGCGCCACTCTTCGTCGCCGACGTCAGCGGGGTTCCGATGTTGAGTATTTACGGGCACGCCGCCGAGCAGAGTGTGGACGACAGCAGGCCCGGTCTCGACGACGACGATGACCGAGATCCCGAGGCGAATCAAGACGCCCAGGCCGGCGGAGACGCTGCGGCGGAGCGTGACGCGCAGGCGGACGGTGAGCGAGGTGCGGAGGCTGACGAGTCGGGGGTAGGTGCACTCCTCGACACGAATGACGATGACGGTGCGTCCGCAATCCAACGGCGTTCGCGACGGGGCCCGCAGCTCCGACCGGTGAGTTCGGATAGCTTACGCCTTCGGACGGGAGTTCCGACGCGACCGCTCGAGCGTGCCGACGTGCCGTCGAGCGCCGCGACGCCGTAGAGTCGAACGCGCCGGGGTGTCGACGATTTCTGAACGCGAAGCACTTGGAGCATCGCGCTGACTAACGTACCGTTTGCCCGCCGCGAGGTTTCTCGCTCCCTATCGCATTCCAACCATCGGTCCTTCATGACGCTCAATCGAGGCGCCGCTCGCCGGCCAACGATTCTGCTCGCAACATGCTGCTTGCTGGCGCTCGCCCCTCGCACCGCTGCTTCTCAGACGCTCGATGAGGCGTGGGAACGATATGAGGAGCTTTCGGAGCGCTTCGTCGATCTGCAGGCGGAGTGCGATGCGGGCGACATTCGTGCGACGACCACGAATCGCCTCTGCCGAGAGGCGGTTAGCAGTGGCTTTGCGTTGGCCGATGCCATCGACTTCGTCCTCCGTGAAGATGACTCCTTGGCCGAGGGCGATCGCGCCACTCTCATCGACGGCATGCTGACGACGCGGCAGATCAGCGCGTCAATCATGGTCGATCTCGGCGAATGCGAGGAAGCGATTGCGCCGCTGGAGGCGCTGCTGGAACACCCAGAGATTGGGGAACGCCCCGGCGTCGCGGAAGCAGCCGAGCGTTGGTTGAACGACGCGAATGTGTGCGTTGAGGACCGCGACACCGCAGCGCGCGCAGCGCTGGCCGACCCCAACGAGAGCAGCGCTGGCCCGAATATTGGAGCGATCACCCTAACCAGCGTCGGCGGTGCCGTGCTGCTGTCCGGGCTCATCTTGGATCTGTCGCACCTTGGGCGCATCAACGATGTTCGGGACTCCAGCGGGCAGTGCGGCCTCGCGTGTCAGGTCAGCCGTAACGATGATATCGAGAAGATTGAAAACGCCCGACTGCCCGTTGCACTGCTCTATGGAATTGGCGGCGCAGCGGTCGTTGGCGGCGTCATCTGGATGGTCGCCGATCGGCCTGAGCGGGACACCAGCGCGTGGCGCCTGTCGCCGCACGCGATGCGTGACCGAGGTGACTCTTTCTACGGGGCGACCCTGAGTGGAAGATTCTAGCGCGCGAGGAGGAGCCCAAACAGGCGCCTCCAATCAAGTGAGGGTGTGCGTGGCGCAATACGGAGGGACCGTTCCCCGCCGCAGGTCAACCGACACCTCCGAGTAGAGACAGCAGAAAGTACGGACCACAACGTGGTCTTCTGGCACCGGTGTGACGAAGTTGTTAGCATCTGAATGCTGACGCGGGCCAATGCTCAGCAAACGTGGCCAACAACCGAGAGAGTGCCGCTGCGCGGGTCAACACTGACCGAGCGCAGTCGTGGCACGTTACTTTGTCTGAGTACGCGAGCGATCGCTCACGGTCTCTACGCCAAGTGCATGCTATGACTCGACCTGCTGTATCGACCTTCCTCTTCGCCAGCCTTCTGCTCGCGGTCGCCTTCGTCGCGCCCGGCTGCAGCGTGTTCTTCGATCTCGACGGGATCGAACCAGAAGATGGCGAAGACCTCGGCACAGTCGCCGATGTCGCCGATGTCGCCGATGATGGTGATAGTGATGATGGCGGAGACCCGACAGACGCTGATGACGGCGGCTTGCCGGACTCAGACATCGGCCTCGATGTCGACGATCCTGACGACGTCGATACCGACGATGCCGAAGACACCGACACAGGCGGGCTGAATTGCGGCGAGCCTTGTGGCGACTGCGGCGATGGACGAATCGTGTGCGGCCAGCTCGGCTCAGAGTGCGTCGGCGACAGCAGCGTGAACGAGTGTGGTGGATGCGGAGCGCTGATCGGGCCGCCCGAGTCCCCGTGCTCCGGCGGCTGCAACGGCGTGGTCGAGTGTACCGAAGACGGCGGCTCTCTCTGCCTTTCGACCGGCCAGAACGGCTGCGGCGGCTGTGGAACGCTCGAGCAACAACCGGGCTTTGGCTGCGACGCCGACGGCACAGCCGAGACCCTTGAGGGCATCGTTCAGTGCACGGGCCTCGAGACGATTGGCTGCTTCTTCCCGGGTCAAAACGCCTGCGGCGGGGTTGACGAGTTGGCGGGGCGAGTCGGTGGACCGTGCGGCGAGTGTGGCCTTGGCCAATGGACATGCGACGGCGCTGGAGGCATCACATGTGAAAACGAAGAGGCCGGGGTCAATAGCTGTGGGGGCTGCGGCACGTTGGGCGGTCAAGTCGGCAGCGATTGTGGCTACTGCCCCGGCGGCGAGCTCGCGTGCAACGGGACAGAGGCGCTGCTTTGCGTTGAGGGCACACGCAACCTCTGCGGCGGATGCACCCGACTTAGTGCGCCCGACGGCGCGGTTCCAGGCGAAGACTGCGACGGCGGTGTCTGGGCTTGTGACGGGCTTGACGACTTGGGCTGTACCGATGGCATCGCCAACGGGTGCGGCGGTACCAGCGTGCTCGCCGAGATGCCGGGCGACGCGTGCGGCGAGTGCCTCGACGGTACCGTCGTGTGCGCGAACGCGAACGTGGCCACCTGTGTCGGGAGCTCGCCGCTCAACGCGTGCGGCGGGTGTGGAACCTTGGCAGGCGAGCCCGGCAACGACTGCGGGCCGGGTAACATCTGGACATGCGAAGAACTTCGCGCCGTCTGCGCGCCTGATCCAGAGGCCAGCATCTGTGGTGGCGACGCCAGCCCGGAGCCCGCCCCTGGCACTGCGTGCGGCGAGTGTAGCTCTGGCATCTACGCGTGCGCGGAGTCCGGCGACGTCGTCGAGTGCGTGGGCGAGCGACCGGGTAGCGAACGACTTTTCTATCTGGACACCGACGGTGACGGGTTCGGCTCCCTGCTCGACGTCGACCCCCAGCTCGCGTGCACCGCGCCCAATGGTCGTGTTGCCGACAACACGGACTGCGACGACCGCAATCGATTCCGCTTCCCAGGGGCGGAAGAGCTCTGTGACGGCGTGGACGATGACTGCGACGGGACACCTGATAACGACGTCGTCCAGCGGTTGTTCTACTTCGACTCGGACGACGACACGTACGGCGACGCCAGCTTGGTCTTCGGGCCCGCCTGTGCGCCTGAAGCGGGCTACGTGCCGGACGCTAACGACTGCGACGATGAGAATGAGACCGTCAATCCAGGAGCTGTGGAGCTCTGCGATGGCGAGGACAACAACTGCAACGAAGTATCGGACGAAGGTGTCGGCAACTTGTGTGGCGGCTGTGGCGACCTGACGCCGTCGCCCGGGCTCACCTGCGGGCCCGCTGAGCTCGACGTCGTCGAGTGTGATGGGCCAGAGACGACACGCTGTAGCGGCGCGACCCCAGCGGCTGATGATGAACTCAACACGCTGGAAGCCACCGAGATTGGAGCGACAGCGGCGACGCTCAACGGCACCATCAACGTTCTGGTCGCCGGCGCGCGGGACCATGGATTCTGCTGGCGGATCGACGACGGCTCGCCCTGCCCTGAGGATCGGCCCTGTGTGCCAGATGTCGTCTTCGACGACTGCGTGACTCTCGGCCCTCCCAGCGCGATTGGCGAGTTCACATCACGCGCCGGTGACCTCGTCCCCGGGCAACGATACGCGACTCGGGCGTTCATGACAGACGTGGGGAGCGTCTACTACGGCGACACGGTCGCGTTCGAGACGGCCACGGCCGGCGTCACGGACCTACTCGCCAGTGACGGAACCTCTCAGGACGCCGTCCTGCTGAGTTGGACATCTCCGGCGCAGGCGACGGGCTTCATCATCTTCCGCGACGGTGAAGAGCTCACGCAGGTGGAGCATAGTGGCGAAGCAATCGCGATAGAGTTTAGCGACGAGACGGCCGCGCTCGCCGGCCTACCGGCTCTACCCGCTACGTTCTCGGCGACGAGCGGCGGACAAACAGACGGCACGCTGTTTACGTGGACCGACCCGACTGCCGGTGAGGTTGTGCTGCACACCTACGCGATTGTGACGCAATTCGCCGAAGTACAGACGGCGCCCTCCGCAGAAGACTCCGGGTTCCGCGCGGCACAACTCGTCGACGAGTTTTCATTGGAGTTTGACCTTCTGAGTCTGAGCCTCGGCGCTGACGACCGGGAGCTCCTCTACAACTCGCCACTCGGTGGCTTTGACGGAGTCGTGGCGACCGCCACAACCGAAGGCGCCAATGTCGAGTTGCGCTGCTCCGTCACTGGGCCGTCACCGGGCGCTCTGGTGGGCGCTGAGCTGGTCCTTCTGTCCGGCGGTGTCGAGGTCGCGCGCAGTGCGTCCGTGTCGGGGTTCCGCGGCGTCGGCGAGAGGCAGGTGAGTTGGCAGCGCCTCGTCGCAGACGGCGCTGATTTCGAGATACTTCCCGGCGTCGTCGGTGAGAGCACCACCGACCCATCCCCATCGACGTCTCTCTCTCAGTACAGATGCCGCGCGACGGCCGCCGGCGCAGAGCCGCTCGCTTCTGAAGCCGTCACGGGAGGCATCGCGATTGCGCCAGAGCTTCTCAGCGGCACCGTCACACCGCCCGTCGATGGCGGGGTCGTCGCGTCACCGTCCGTGGTGTTGGATGGGCGCCCGCTGCAAACCAGCGTCGGCTATTGCTGGGGCACCGAAGCGAACCCGTCACTCGGCGGAGACGCAACCTGCGTCGATCTCGGCGTCGTGCTGGCGGAGGAGGAGCTCAACATCCCCCTCGCTCCCGTGATCGCCACCACACTCTACTTCGGACGCGTGTATGCGGTCTCCGAACTGGGAGTTGTCTATGGCGAAGACGTCACCTTCGGTGGCCTGATCCCCGGCCCGCTCAACGTTAATGCAGACGACGGAGAGAGCAGTGACGCCGTTCTTGTTACGTGGTCTGACGTCGATGATGCCGTCTCCTACAACGTACTCCGTGACGGGCAGTTGATCGCGGCTGGGTTGAACGACTCCACCGGGCTTCTGGTGCAAGATTTGGACGCGCCAGCCCCGCCGGGTCCTACGTCCGCTGACATTGAGCTGCAGGCCTCTCAAGGAAGCTCCGCCGCTGGCGTCACGCTCGACTGGACGGCACCGTCCACCGAGCCTGGCGAGCAGGCGACGTACACTGTCGTGGCCAACTTCGAAGATGGCAGCGAGAGCCTGCCGACGAGCGACACGGGGTTCCGTGCCGCCATCGAGATCACCGGCTACGAAGTCTACCGAGATGGCGAATTCGCTGGCGTCGCCGGTATCTCGCGCGAGTTTCTCGAGTCCGAGGCGCCGCTGGGGTCATACTCGTCTGGCGAGGCGAGCGCGAGTGATGGCACATCGGCTACACGCGTCGCGCTCACGGCATCCGGGGAAGAATTCACTCCGGGTGAAGAGGCGAACTTCTGGGTGGTGCCAACAGGCGATGGATTTCTTGGCGACCCATCCGTGCAGGCGACTGGCTTCCGCGCGGCGCCTGAGGTCACGTACCAGTGGACGTTCAACGACAGCGGCCCGACGGGACTCTTCAGCACACTCGCGTTAACAACGCGCGAAGCCGACGACCTCACCGCGCCGTCAAACGGCGACCCCCGCTGGTACCAGCTCATCACAAACCTAGAGTTCGAGAGCCAAGTCAGTACGGTCGACAGCGGGTTCTTCAACGTTAACCTCGCAGGCGTTGAGACCACCCCACTCAGCGGGCTCAGCGGTCAATCGGCGACGCTAAACGGCGACGCAACCTCCCTCGGCGCTCCAACACCCACCGATCACGGGTTCTGTTACGGCTCCTCGACCGCCCCCGCGCTCGGTGATGGCGCGTCCACTTGCTTGCAGCTCGGGCCTCTCGGTACTGCAGGCGTCTTCTCCTCCGCCGTCGACGACCTTCCCGCCCCAGGGACCGCGTTCGTGCGTGCCTTCCTCACGAACGCAGTTGGCACGGCGTATGGGTCCGCGATCGCGTTCTCGTCTCAGCCAAACGCGCCTTCGGACGTCAACGCGACGCAAGGCGAATTCGACGACCGCGTCCTGGTCTCTTGGTCCACCGTCCCCGGTGCGACCTCTTACAGGATCACCTCCGACGGTGGGCTTTCAACCGTCGTAGGCGACGTCGGGACATACGTGGATGCGACTGCGCCAGCCGGCGGTCAACCGACGAACATTGGACTCAACCTCGATGCCAGCGACGGTAGCGTCCCAGATGCTGTTGTGCTCACGTGGTCTGTGCCACAGATCCTGCAGGGCGACGCCGTTGAGTATTCGGTTGTCGCGTTGAACGAGTATGCAGAGAGTGCGCAGAGCGAGCCGGCAAGCGGCTGGCGTACCGGGCCGGCTGTTACGTCGTACCAAGTCCTCATCAATGACGACGACTGGGTCGATGTGGGCAACGCGACGAGCTTTGAGCACGCAGACGCGGACGCGGGGATGGTCACCGGCGCGGTCGCCGCTGCCACCGATGGCAGCGCAGCGGCGAGCGTCGGCCTCTCACTCGCGAACATTGAGGTGACCGACGGCGAGCTCGAGACGTACAGCGTTCGCGCGCTCGCCGAAGGCAGCGCCGGCGCGTCGAGTCCACCAGAGACGGGGTTCCGCGCGGCCAGTCAGCCCAGCATTCAATGGCAGCGTTCTGCGAGCGGGCTCACGGGCTCATTCACCTCCGTTTCGGGTGCGACAACGGCGAGCTTCGCCGACGTGACGGCGCCTGCCAACGGAGACGTCCGCTACTATCGCGCGCAGCTGACGCAGACGAACAGCTTCGATACCAATGTGGATATCGGGTTCCGCAGCGCGACTCCAAGCGTGGATACGCTCGATGCGCAGCTTGTTGCGGGGGGAGGTGTGGAGGTCTCGTGGTCGCTGTCAGCGATCGGCGGCCCCCCGGCGACGGCACACGGCGTCTGCCTGTCGATATCCCCAGCCCCCTCCCTAGAGAACGGCGCCACATGCCAGAGCCTCGGGGCTCCGGAAGCGGTCGGCAACTACGCCACGACGTTCACCGGGCTCGCGGCGGGTAGCACGCTGTATGCGCGCGCGTTCGCTGCGAATGATGTGGGGACGGTCTATGGTTCTGAGCGGACGGCGCTCACGCTTCCTGGCGCCCCGTCCTCGGTGGTCGCAAGCGACGGGCTTCGTGATGACGGAGTCCTCATCACATTCGCGCTCGGTGTCGGCGCCACCAGTCACTCGCTTTTACGCGATGACGTCGTCGTCGCGACCGGTATCTCCAGCGGCTACGTCGACGTCGGCGCCCCGGCCGGTGGCGTACCCACGGGCGACATGGTTCTAGAGACCGCGGGCAGCGCCAACAGCGTGCTCTTGTGGTGGACTATACCTAGCGTGCCACCCGGCACGTCGGCGAGTTATCGCGTGGTGCCAGTAAACGCCTCGGGCGAAGGCTCCAGCTCGAGCGCTGACAGTGGATTCCGCGCTGGCTCGCCGGTCACGGGGTACGAGGTCAGCGTGAACAACGGCCCGTGGAACCCCTCGGGCTCGTCGACGACGTACAACGACGCCAGCGCTGCTCCGGCGACGCTTATCGCAGGAGCAGCGAACGCGTCTGACGGCACATCATCGAGCTTCGTATCATTGAGCGCCGATGGGGTGGCGAGCAGCAGCGGCGCTGCGTCAAGCTACCAAGTGCGCGCTATCAACGTCGCCGGCACCGGTGTCGGCTCTGGCAGCACGACTGGCGCACGAACGGCTGGCGCAGTCTCTTATCAATGGCAATTCGGCTCGGGCGCGGCTGGCCCATGGAACGCACTATCCGGCGGCACGACGCTCAACTTCAACGACACCAGCGCTCCGGTGAACGGTGACGTTCGCTACTATCGTCTGCGCGTCAGCGCCGCGGGTTCGACGACCGAATTCTCGGGCGCCGACTCTGGCTTCCGCAGCGCGAACGTTCCCGCCGTAACGACGACAGGCGCCTCCACGTCCGGCACGGCCGCGTCGCTCTCCGGCATGCTGGGCTCGCTCGGCACACCGGCCGCGTTCGACCACGGCTTCTGTTACTCCGACGTGGTCACGAACCCGACTCCCGACAACGCGACCTGCGTGTCTCTCGGCGCTCCAAGCGCCTTGGGAAGCTTTAACGACACCCTCACCGCACTCCCTCGCGGCACGGTCTACGCGGTCGCCGCCTACGCTGAAAATGCAGCGGGCGTCGCGCTGGGCGGCCCGCTTGGTTTCACCACTGCGCCAAACGCTCCGACCAACGTCGAAGCCGATGGGCTAGATGACTCAATCAACGTGACGTGGACAGCTTCGACGACCGCTGACACCTACGTTGTGCAGCGTAACGGGATCGCGATAGCGACGATTACGAACACCAGTTACTCCGACACCACCGCGCCACTCCCCGTGACGCCAGGTGGCGCAGATATCGTCATCTCCAAGAGCGAAGAGTGGAACGACAGAATTGCCCTGCAGTTCGACAGACCCGACCCACTCCCCGACGGAGAAGAACAGAGTTACCGCATCGTCGCACGGAACGACGCCGGCGACAGCCCAGCATCCGCTGCCGCGGTCGGCGCAGTTCGCGGAGCGCAGAACATCATCGTCTGGCAGATCGAGCGCGATGGGGCCAGCTACGCGGCCTCCGGTAACCCTGTCTATTTCGACCTGAACCCGAACCTCGCTGAGGTCGTGGACCTTGATCTGTCAGCAACGGATGGCTCACGGACAGACGGGGTTTCCGTCACCGCATCGGACGTGACCATCGACCCTCGCCCACATACGTATCGGGTACGCGCCGGCGCCCAGAACGGAGTGATTGGGGACTGGTCCGAGCCCTTCATCGCGAGTGTCGACGTCGGCGAGTTGACCTACCAGTGGCAGCGCTCCAACGGAGACGCGCCGAACGGCTTTGTCACCGCTGTGACGAACGATGCGCCGACGGTTCTCGACACCAACGCGCCCGAAAACGGCCGCGGTCGATACTATCGTATGGTGGTGTCAGCGCCTGGCGCCGAAACGGCGACCTCGCCGAGCGATCGGGGGTGGAGGTTACCAGCCGACTGCCCCGCCGGCGCAGACTTCCCGGACGAAGACAACCTCGACTGCGATGGAGACGGCATCGACGGGCAAATCGCGGACACGATCTTCGTCGACCAAAACAACACCGCTGCTGGGACGCGCGACGGGTCGTTCGAACGACCATTCTTGCAGATTCAAGACGCTATCGACGAAGCGGAGGGCGAGTCGATGCCGATGTATATCGCGGAGGGCACCTACCCCACGTCAATATTCATACTCGAAGGCGGGTACGACATCTGGGGAGGGTTCTCTCGTGGCTTCGCGAATCACGCCCCGTTGACCTATGTGACACACATCGACTCGCCGACGGATCGCGCGGTCACCTTCTTCCAGAGTGAAGACGACTTCCGCTTCGATGGCTTCCGAGTCACCGCAGCGCAGGCCTCAACGAATGCGAGTTCGATTGCCGTCGTAGTCGAGCAAATGACGCACATGCTGACGATCTCGAATTGCTTGATCAAGGCGGATGCTGGCCAACCGGGCACCGATGGCTTCGCTGGACGGGACGGCCAAGGAGGGTTCGATGGCGGAGATGGCGAAGGAGGGTCAACGCGGCCCGGGGCCGGGGGTGCTGCAGCAGCGAGCACGTGTGACGTCGCCGGCGGAAGCGGCGGAGAAGGAGGAGACTTTGGCGGCGACGGCGCCTCAGGACAAGACGGCGCCGGATCCGCCGCTGAAGGCGGACCCGGCGGCGAAGGCGTCACGGGACTCTTCTGTAGCCAAGCGACTGCCGATGGCCAAAGGGGGAACTCGAGCCGTGACGGTGAACACGGACGACCAGGGATCGCTCTCGACTCGAGCCGCTTTGGGATGGCCAGTGGTTCGTCGGTCGATTGGGTCGCAGGAGGCGGAGCGGACGGAGACGACGGAAGCGCTGGTGGCGGTGGTGGTGGAGGAGGAGGTGGAGGAGGCAGTGCTGGATTCTGCGACTCGAACGGCGGCCACGGCGGAGGCGCCGGAGGAGGAGGAGGCTGCGCGGGCTCTGCAGGCGCTGGCGGAGCAGGCGGAGGCGGATCCATCGCCGTTCTCGCTCGCCTCGGCCGCTCACCTACGCTCGTAGGAGTGGTGCTCGTGACCGATGATGGCGGAGACGGAGGAAATGGTGGAGACGGAGGGCCCGAGGGCGACGGAGGGCTCGGCGGAGACGGAGCAACCGGTGCGCCGGCCGTCGTCGGGGACGGAGGCAACGGGGGCAACGGAGGCAACGGAGGCGCCGGAGGTCCAGGAGCCGGTGGCGCGGGCGGAATGTCAGTCGGTTTGCTGCTGGTAGATACGGCGCTCGAAGACACGCCGGGCATCTCTGTCACTCTGGGAACGGCAGGTAGTGGAGGCGTGTCCGGGGCTTTTCCAACGGCACTCGCTCCGGGCCCGAATGGCGTTCGCGCAGCAGTTCTGACTCTCAGCCATGGAGGAATGTAATGAGGAGTGAACGACTGATGACCCTGACCCTCGGGGCGACACTCAGCCTCTCGGGCCTGCTCGCCTTCGCTTCACCCGCGACCGCTTCTGCGCAAGACAACGTGGACCTCGACGCGCTCTGGGATAGCTACGCCGAGCAGTCCGAGCGCTTCGTCGAGCTGCAAACCCAGTGTGATGAGGGAAACATCCAAGGCGCAACGACCAATCGGAGTTGCCGACGCGCCGTCGACCAAGGCTTCGAGCTCGCCGACACGATCAGTGTGCTGGTCGCCAATGACGACTCGCTGAGTGAGGACGAGCGTGCCGCGCTACTCGACGGCATGTTCACAACCCGCCAGATCGCCACATCGATTATGGTCGACCTCGGAGACTGTGAACAGGCGAAGCCTATCCTAGAGGCACTGCTCGCGCAGCCCGAAATGGCGGATAGACCGAGCGTGGCGGAGGCCGCGGAGCGGTGGCTAGCCAACGCAAATCAGTGCATCACTGAGCAACACGCCCTCGTCGAGGCCGAAACGTCTCCATCCTCGCTCGTTGAGCAGCCTGAGGCCGCCGGTCGCAACGTCGGCCCGCTGCTGATGACCGCCGGTGGTGGTGCGCTGCTCGCAGCTGGCGCTGTCCTCGATATCGCCAATCAGAGCAGCCTGCGAACACTGCGAGACGTGAGAGACAACGGAGAGCCGTGTCTCGATCGGTGCGAAACCGCGCTGAATCGCGTGAAGGGCACCCGCGTACCGATCGCCCTCCTCTACGGGGTTGGAGGCGCCACCCTAGTCGGGGGCGTCGTTTGGATGATCGTCGATCGGGGCTCCGACAGCGAGACCGCCTGGCAGCTGCAGCCGCACGCCACTCGTGACGGGGGCGAGAACTTCTACGGGATCTCGTTGGGCGGCCGCTTTTAGCACGGAGAGCCGATCGCTGATCCAAGGTAGGCGCACGTCGCACGGCTGCGCACCCGTGACCACCGGCTTTGGGAAACTACCCAGAGTGACGAAGATGAGGGAACCTACGGAAGGATGCACCAGCATCGCTTACCGGCCTCAGCTGAACAGTTATGACACTTCCAACGACCCTGCGCGTTGCGCTAGCACCGCTTTGCGGTGCGCTCTTCATCCTTTCGTGCTCCGACGACGCGCCTGACGCGCCTCGCGAGACGAGCGCAGACCGTGGCGTCTCGGGAGCTGAGGACCTGATGGCGTTGAGCCGCGCTCCCGCGCTGCGCAGCGCGTCGCTCGCGGCCATCGGCGACAGCGCGCTCGACGGCGACGAAGAGTGCGATGACGGGAACACGGCCAGCGGCGATGGCTGTTCGAGCGACGGCCTCATCGAGGGCGACTTTATCTGTCGAACCCCCGGTAACCCCTGCTTCATCCCGGTCTGCGAAGTGAGCTTCGTAGACGTCGAAGCCGTAGGCGGGGACGCCTTCCCCGACGACAACTTGGCGCC
>JBLFZA010000097.1:0-14158 GCA_047610025.1 Bradymonadia bacterium
GTCAGCGAGCGCCTACGACGCTGCAACGTGAGGATCTGGCTGCGGCTGCTGACGCCGCACTCGACGGCGCGCCCGGGCGGAGCAGCGCCGGAGGAGAGCAACCGAAGTTCACCGGCGTGCTCGATGGGCAACACTGCATCATCAAGTTCGCTGGCGGGCAGAACGACGTGCAGCGGCGGTGGTCTGAGCTCCTGCTTCTTGAGCACCTCGCTCTCTCCTCGCTTCGCGATGCGGGTGTTCCTGCGGCAGAGACCGACATCGTCGACCAGGGCGACTATCGATTTTTGGTGGTGAAGCGCTTCGATCGGGTGGGTCTGCGAGGACGGCGACCGGTGCTAAGTCTCGCCAACGCGCTGCAAGAACCTCAGCGGCGGTGGGCGACCGGTGCGCGCCTACTGAATTCAAGCGGTCGTCTATCCGCCGACGACGCGCGCACCCTCGCCTTGTTTGACGCCTTCGGGATGTGGATTCTCAACGGCGACCGGCACCACTACAACGTGCTCTTTTTTATCTCACATGACACGAGCGGCGCGCGCATTGAACGATTCCACATCGCCCCAGCATTCGACCAGCTACCGATGAACCTCGCGCCTCGGGCGGGAGGGCACTTGCCTGCCCTGCGCTTCGAGCCGCCGCTACCGCACGAGGCGGTCTCCGCTGTTTGGGCGGACGCCAAGCGCATCGCCGCGCAATTCTGGTCGAAGGCTGCCTCCGAACCACGACTAAGCACAGAGATTCGTTCGCTGTGCGAGACGGCGGCTCGGGCGACTCGCTAGCCAACGATCACGCTTCAGTGAGCCAACAAGACGTTCGCTCTCGGCCTCGCCTAGAGCTGAACCAAGCCGGGGACTTCCCAGTCGCCGGTGCCGTTCTGCACCGTCAGGAGCTCCACCCCATCTTGTGTGACGGCGATCGTGTGCTCGAACTGTGCGGAGAGCTTTCGGTCCGCCGTGACGGCCGTCCAGTCATCTTCGAGCACGACGGTGTCGTAGACGCCTTCGTTGATCATCGGCTCGATGGTGAACGTCATCCCAGGGCGTAGCTTCACGTTCGCGCCGGAGTTACCGTGGTGGTGAACCTGCGGCTCCTCATGGAATGCTCGGCCGATGCCATGCCCAACGAAGTCGCGCACCACGCTGAACTTGGCCGCGTCGGCTACCGCTTGGATCGCGTTGCCCACAGCCGAAAGACGCGCACCGGGCTTCACGGCGTAGATGCCGGCGCGGGTGGCCTCAAGGGTCGTTTTGACGAGCTTGCGCGCGCTGTCGCTGACGTCACCGACCAGGACGGTCGCGCAGTTGTCGCCGAAGAACCCGTCCACAATGAGGGTCACATCAATTCCGACGATGTCCCCGCTCTTCAGCACTTCCGCGCGCGCCGGGATGCCATGGCAGATGACCTCGTTGATCGAGGTGCAGCAGCTCTTGGGGTAGCCCTTGTAGTTCAGCGTCGCCGCGGTCGCGTTGTGCTTCGCGCAGAACGCCTGGACCATCTCGTCGATCTCGAGCGTGCTCGTACCTTGTTTGGCGCCTTCGCACAGCTGCTGCAGACACTCCGCTGCCAGGCGGCCCGCCTTGCGCATCGCCTCGAGCTCCGTGTTGCTCTTGAACTGAATTCCTTTCGGTCGCGCGCGATACAACATCGGTCAGACTCCTACTCGAACTAAAGGTCGCTCTTCTCGGCGAGATTTCCGTAGTCTCGCGCGCGGCGATTGGCAATTCAGAACCTGAACCCGCGACTCGACCGCCTCCAGGCATGACGCTACTCGAGGGGCAGGCCGAGACGCTGGCGGAGATCCTTCACGTCGGGCGTACGCGCCAGGGCCGCTTGCGGGCTGATCGCTTGAGAGTGCACCAGCTCTTGGAGGTCTTGGTTGATCATGCGGTGACCTTCCTTCTTGTTGGTCGTCATGATCGTCGCGAGCTGATGGTTCTTACCGAGCCGTACGGTGTTCGCCACCGCCGGCGTACCGACGAGGCACTCAAACGCAGCGATTCGGCCACCACCGTTGCGCTTGAGCAGCTGCTGGTTGACGACGCCTCTCAGCACCTCCGCCAAGGTCGAACGGACCTGGTTGTGCTGCTCGTGCGGGAACATCTCGACGATACGGTCGACCGTCGAGATCGCTGTCGAGGTGTGCATCGTGCTGAAGACCAAGTGACCGGTCATCGCCATTTCGAGTGCGAGGGACATGGTCTCCGCGTCACGAAGCTCGCCGACGAGGATGATATCCGGGTCCTCCCGGAGCGACGCACGCATCGCGCGCTTGAAGCCGTACGCGTTCTTGCCGACCTCTCGCTGGGTTACGATCGCGGTCTTGCTTTGGTGCTGGAACTCGATCGGGTCTTCGATCGTGATGACGTGCATCCGTCGGTTCTCGTTGATCCAGTCGATCATCGCGGCGAGCGTCGTCGACTTACCCGAGCCAGTCGGGCCACAAACGAGCACGAGGCCCTGATTGATTTCCGTGAACCTGCGGGCCGCCTTCGGCAATCCGAGCTGCTCCATAGAGGGGATGTGCATCGGGACGAGGCGCATGACCGCGCTGACGCCCGCCTCGTCACGGAAGAGGTTACACCGGTAACGCGCGAGCCCTTCCGCAGCGAACGCGAAGTCACAGTCGTAGTACTTCTCGAAATCTGCCCACGCGGTATCAGGGCAGAGGCCACCGACGATGCTCAGCACCTCGTCGTCACCGAGTGCCGTCACATCTGGGATCGGGAAGATCTCGCCGTCAATGCGCCAGCGAGGTGGCTGTCCAGCGGACAGGTGAAGGTCAGATGCGCCATTGTTGAGCATCGCCTGGAGAATCGGCATGATCTGCGCGAGGTTCTCGGGGCGGGCAACAATCGCCTTGTGCGAGCCGGACGCAACGGTCGCTCGGCGTTTGCCAGTGGGGTCAGCCGTGGTCGCGAAGGCGCCGCTCTCGAGTGCGTGCGCGCCGCTCACCGCTGTGAGCAAGTTCGCTGCCGGCAGCACGCCGGACAATGCTTGCGGCTTTGGAGCGAGGTTAAAGCGGTCGACCAGGGACGCGTACTGCGACATCAGCATGCGCATCGGGCGCAGCCCGAGGTCGCCGAGCTGCGACTTGACCGAGCTGATGACCTGGGAATTCGGCGGATCCACGAAGCCAATGACGGCCTCTGCCCCTTCCACGCGAACCGGGAAGAAGCGCATCTCGTTGATCGCCGTGGGTGTGAAGCGCGCCACGAGTTGGCCGTCGACTGCGGCGAGCTGTTCGTCCCTCACCACCGGGAAGTCCGGGGTGGCTGTCGCTCGCGAGAGCCGCAACGCGAGCTGCTCCGAGAGCTTGCGCGAAAACAGCGGTAGCCGCTCGACGAGGTAGTCGAACCCCGCGCGGTCAAAGCTCACGGCGTAGGTCTGCTTCGTGCAGATCACGTCGGCGTTTCGGGGCTCGTTGAGCAAGAGACCCATCTCGCCGACCGAGTCGGATTGACCGAGCCGCTCGATCTCGATCATCGCGCCGCTAGCCTCGTGCTTTCGCTGGGCAACAGCCTCGCCCATCAGCACGACGAAGAAGCCGTCAGCAGCGTCGCCAGTCGACAGTAGCGCCTCGCCTGCCTCGTACTCGAGCAGGCGCGAGAAGCGCATGATCTTCTCGAGGGAGCCCTGGTCCAACGTGTTGAACAACACGGACTGCCGAAAGGCATTGAGGACCCAGTTTCGGTAATCGCCTTCAATCGGATGCTCGATCATCGCGTCGCACGTGCTCAAGGGAATGGTGGAGGAGCAACACTCTATCCCGCCGCGCAATCGCTAGCGAAAAAAGCCCAAGGTTGTAGGCACGCGGATTACGTTCGCGGGGGAGGGCTCCGCCTACCGACGCATCACGACACGTCTAACCCCGAAGGACCAAGCTGAACCGGGACATCGAGGTCATCGATCGGCCTTGCCGAGACGGGCCTGGCAGGCGACAACGAGACGGCAGACGACTTTGATACCTCGTTCGAGTACCGGAAACCCCCATACTTCAACCGGTGTATTCTGTCGGAATACAGAGATTCTCATTCCGAAATACACGTGCTTGGCGCGCGCCCCAATATTGGATATATTCCTTTAGTAAGGAGAGCAAGAACGCAGCGGGAACGATGACGAACACCAGACGGGAGAGAACGCGAGGGTGTCTTGGCGTACTCGTTCTAAGCGCGATGTTCTCGCTGTGCGCCTGCGTAAATGAGTCGCTACCGCCACACATGGATGCGGCCGACACAGGGAGCGTTGAGGAGGGTGACACGGCGCGCTCTAACGACGCGGCTGACGCGGCTGACGCGGGGGGCGCGGGGGGCGAGCTTCGCAGCTGTTCCAGTCAGGCAATGGGAGAGTGTGCTCCCACGGAGCTCTGCGTGCACACCTCCACTGGCTATTGCGGCGAGTATCTCGGCGTGTGCTTCGAACAACCCGAGGACTGCCAGGTGTCAGACTCTCTCTGGCGAGCCTGCGAATGTGACCGCAGCGTCTACCGTTCAGCTTGTGAAGCGCGACGTCAGGGCGTCAGCAACATGCTTGAGGTCTGCTGGGAAGCCCGCGGCACCTCGTGCGCGGTCGGCGATGTCGAGGCGTGTGGCAGCGACGTGTGTGTGCCAAGCGTGATTGATGGCGCCACCGACGATGGAGTTTGCCTCAGCCTCGACACAGTCTGCGCCGCAACCTCAACGGGCATGGTCTGTGCCGTCGATGCTCCCGGCCAAGGCGTACGCGGTGGGTTGCAGGAGTGTTGGATAGACGCCTGCGCGGCCTACACCTCTGGGTATCGCGGCTTCCTAGCGTACTCGGATGCTAGGTGACGACTGGCGACCAGCGACAGATCACGACACGTCGAAGGTTCGACTCCAAAAGCCTCACGGCACGTCGAAGATCGACTCCAGAGACATCACCACCAGTCAAAGATCGAAGTACCCTTGGCGCGACCTAGTCGCTCGACTCGCCTGGCTCGTCCGCTTCCCCGTCGGGCGCTGCATCGAGGTCACCATCACGGTCGACGTCACTATCACCGGAGCCATCGAGCACCGCGTCAGCGTCAGCGGCTATCGGCCCGACGTCCTGCACCACATCTTCCTCAGCATCTACGCCGATATCGTCACCAGTATCCGCTGCATCGGCTGGCGGGACGTCCTCCGCAACGTCGGACGCAGCGTCCGCTTCGGTGTCTGGGAATCCGAGGTCGATCGCCACATCATCTTCGGCAGCATCGCTACCGGTATCTGCGAGTACGGCGTCCGACATGCCTGAATCAATCATGGCCGAATCCGACGCAGCATCCGCGCCGAATGGGTTCTCGTCACCCGGGTTGCCGATGTCGATCGAGCAACCCGAGAGCATGGGCAGAAACGCCGCCACCGCGAGCGCCGCCAGCTGACGAGCAACGTCGGTTCTGCGCTTGGGTGTTTGTGCTTCGGAGCGTGCTGGTGTGTCTTCGTTCGTCATGAGGTCGGATCCGAGAGCGGGAACAATTGCATGTTGAGTTGGTACACGACGCGCGGCGACTCATCCGCGTCACACTGTGCGATAATGCGCTCGCGAAATCCAAGCATTTGCGACTTCACATCGGCTGCGGTCTCGGCGGAAACGCAGACCGTTGTCGCGCTGAGGTTGCGATAGCTTCTGTCCACGAGCTCGATACTCGCCGCGGCGCGCTGGAGCATTTGTCGGTGCATCGCGCCTGCCCCGAAGGCGATGATCTCGTGGCCGGTTGTCCATGCGATGTCGCCGCGCACGAGTTTCCCATCCGCGTCACGCACCAGCAAGCCGAGCAAGAGCAACGCATCAAGCGCCTGCTGCGCTTCTTCGGGCGTGATCTGCGGAATCAGCTGGTAGGAGATCCACGCG
Organism: Bradymonadia bacterium; assembly: GCA_047610025.1. Classification (GTDB taxonomy): domain Bacteria; phylum Myxococcota_A; class Bradymonadia; order REDH01; family REDH01; genus JBLFZA01. Next base: position 5,848 of record JBLFZA010000097.1, read on the forward strand.
GGCTCATCTCGAAAGTCGGGGCGCGCCGCGAGCTCTCGTATGGCCGGGTAGTACCAGTGCGTCAGGTAGTCGAGGTAGCCGGCGTCAATCTGCCGAGCTTTCCGAAATCGACGGCTGCCCGCGACGCGCGCATAGGCCTCATCCCTCTCCTCGGCGGTGTCCGCCTGAGCGAAGGCGACGAGATCGGCGAAGAAGCGGGACTCGTCGACGTCATGGTCGAGCGCTGCGCTGAACTTCTCGACTGACTCCTGGCTCAAGTTCCGCTTTCCGTCGATGATGAGCTTCAGGAAGTTCGGCGAGCTGTATCCCGCTTTTCGGGAGAACCATCGGTAGGAGAACGAGCGCGTGTTCTCTTTCGCGGCTGTGTAGTAGCGCGCGAGGTAGGCTCGGTAGTCGAGGAACTCGAAGATGTTGGGCGCCCACTCGCTCATTCACAGGGTGGTTCTGAGGCTGGTGCTGCTAGCGCGCAGAATACACGCACCCCTTGGATATATCTATCAACACTATGCGTAGCAATTCTCGAACAGAAACTGCGCAGCATTTCAGAATACGCTTCGGCCATCGCTACGGCCGACGTTCTCGTGCGCTACGACGCAGTTCTGCCCGGCAAAGCTGCCGAGTAGAGCGCGTGATTCACGTCGCCGCACAGAACGCCGAAAGCGTCCTAGGACGCGACGATCAAGCCGAGGAGCGTCAAGCCAACCAACACGACGGATGCGATGATGACGTAACGCAGCGCCTTGTCACCTTGGCCATCTGTCGCGGCGATACGGCGCATGCCTTGGCGTACATCGACGAGCGTGCCGTGTGCGGCACCGGTCTCTTGCGTGGATTGCTTCTTCGTGCGGCCGTTCGAGCGACGATTGCGGCTTTTGGGCATGAGGGCCTCTCGAGTGGGGGTTCGTACGCGACAAGTGTAGCGACGAACCGACGAGGTGACCAGCAGCACGCGCCGAAGTAGCGCTGCGCTACGCACGCGACACTTGCGCGAAAGACGTGATCTGGCAGACTGCGCCGCATGATGACGTTCTCCGCCAGTATTCGTGCGCTTGTCGCGTTTTGTTGCGTAGGCTTCGCGGCCTGCGTGTTCACAGTAGACGAACAACCGACGCCCGTGGGCGACACGGGCGACACAGTCATAGCCGACGTCGTAGCCGACGTCATAGCCGACGTCGTAGCCGACGTCGGAGAAGATGGTGGAGAAGAGGATGGCGGCGTGACCGGCGCCTGCTGCAACAACGGCAGCTTCTGCTCGGACAACGTCGAGGAGTCCGCATGCAGCGCAGACTTCAACGTCTTCGAAGCCGGCCGCACCTGCGACGATGCCATCTGCTTCCCCACCTGCCGCACCTACTGCGCTGAGTACCAAGAAGCCTGCTCCGGCGACGATTTCTTCCTCGGCGACTCCGATTGGTGCAATGAATTCTGCACCGAGCACTCCGGTTGGCCAACGGGCGTGATCGACGACCAGTCCGGCAACTCTATTGGGTGTCGCATTTATCACTCGCAGCGCGCCCAAGAGGCGACCGGCGCCTCGAGAATCTCTCACTGCAACCACGCGGGCGAGACGGGTTTTGAGACCTGCGGCAGCAACTGCGAGAACTACTGCACGCTCTCAACCTCCATCTGCACCGGAGACGACGCCAACTTCGCGGACTTCGAGGACTGCGCAGAGCAATGCCGCGATCTGAACGATGATGGCGAAATCGGAGATACCAGCGGCGATTCGATTCAATGCCGAATGTACCACCTAGGCCTCGCCGCCCAGACGCGCATCACCGCATCACACTGCGGTCACGGCGGCATCGAGTCGACTCCCGGCACCTGCGGCGCGGCTGAGTAATTCCGCCGCTAGCGAGCGTCCGAGACAGCCCATCACGCGCCGCTTCGATCCTCTCGGCATTTGTTCGCGTGCACCAGCTGAATCTGGGACTATGATCGTTCAAGAGTCGGGATTTACCGATCTGCGAACCCAGGTTTGTGAATGGCCACAACCGAGCCACTTTTGTCAGCACCTATCTCGGCCCCTGGGCGCGGGGTGAGCTGGGCATTGGTCGTGCTCGCCACGATCGCGCTGCTCGCGGCGTTGAAGGCAGCGGCAGCGGTTGTGATCCCCACCTTCCTCGCGATCTTCGTCGCGATCTTGGTGCGCCCGCCGCTTCAGTGGCTCAGCCGTTTCATGCCCCGCGCTATCGCGTTGGTCATCGTCCTCTCCGGCCTCTTTGGCATGCTCATTGGTGCGTGGACCTTCCTGAGCACCAGCGCGGGCGCGATCGCAGAGAGTGCACCCGAATACTACACGGCTTTCCGCGAGTTAATCGACGGCGGCCTGGCATGGGCAGCTGCGCGCGGACTGCCCATCTCGACCGAGCTCATCGGAGCCGACAAGCTCTTTGACTTCGGCATGCAGGCTCTCTCCGCGAGCATCGCGCCGATCGTGACCTTCTTCGGGTCGTTCACGCTCGTCGCCTTCATGCTCATCTTGCTGCTTCTTGAAACAGACCAGCTACGTGGCAAGCTAGAGCGCGGCTTCGGGGCCTACCGCGCGGTAAGCATCGCGCGACCGCTCGAGCGCGTCATGAGCCAGTTCCAGCGCTACTTCTTCACCAAGACCATCATCAGCGCCGTCACGGGAATCCTAACCGCCGCGTTTACGGCGGCTGTGGGAATTGACTTCCCCTACGTCTGGGGCGTGCTCGCGTTCTTTCTGAACTTCATCCCAAACGTGGGCTCTATCATCGCCGTGTTCCCGCCGGTGCTGCTCGCGCTCGTACAGTTCGATAACCTTTCATACGCGGCGTTCTCGCTCGTTGGGCTGACGACCATTCAGGTGACGATCGGGAACTTCATTGACCCTCGTGTCCTTGGAAAGTCGCTGGCGCTCTCTCCCTTCTTCCTCTTCGCCTCGATGGTATTCTGGGGATGGATGTGGGGCGTCGTCGGCATCTTCCTCGCCGTCCCGCTGACCGTGTTGCTCCGCATGCTCTTCGAGCAATTCGCGCCGCTACAGCCGATCGCCGTCATGATGTCGGGGCTCAATCGCGAAGAGCTCGAGCAACGGTCCGTGACCATGCCGCTACCCACCAATCGCGGCTCGGCCGAGACCTAGCGCGCCGCGCCATGGCAATCGCTAGCGGGCAGAGGCATGCTCAGCTAACGAGCGGGCAACTTCTCTCCCCTCCAGCGCCCGCTTCTCTATCTCTGCTTGGATCGCATCGTTCGCGCGCCTCGTGACGCGAAGCCCGTGGTGGGTTCTGCTCGGCGTCCTACTCGTGACCGCCGCTGCCGCGAGCGGCATCCCGCGCCTAACGGCAGACTTCACGCCGTCGGACCTCTTCGCGAAGTTCGATGACCAAGCGGAGGTCAGCGCGAGCTTCGGGGCAACCTTTGGCAACACCGACAACGTGCTGCTCTTCCTCATCGAAGCAGACGACGTCTTCGAGCCCGAGGTGCTGCAGTTCTCGCATGATCACACGCTGTGGTTCCGTGAGCAGGGGTTCGCGGGCTCGGTCGCGGCGCTGACAACACTCCCGCTGCCGCACCGCGCGAGTACCGATGGAGACCGCACAATCCTCGACTCGGTCTACCAAGTCGGAGCCCTACACGCCGAACGCGTGCGAAACGCACTCCAGAACCCCGGCCAGGAGCTGCCGGCAGCCGAGCTACCCGAAGTCCACGGCATGTTCCGGCGCCTTGTTGCTGGCGAGGCTACTGTCGCGCCAGCGATCTCCGGAGAGATCGTCACCGCCGAAGAGGCCTTCGCGCTGCGTGAGACCATTGCGGGTTCTCCGCTCGTCGAGGGCCGCCTCGTAAGCGAAGACCACACGCTGCTCGCCGTCGCTGTGACGCTCGCGCCCGGCTACACGCGAAACGACGCGATCGCCCGCGTGGTCGACACTGTGCACGCTCACCTCGACGAGGTCGAGTCGCCCTCGGGCGTCAACGTCATGATGACCGGCCTGCCCTACGTACGGAACGACGTGGTGCAGAAGATGAGGGCTGATCAGTCCGTGATGCTCCCTTTATCACTGCTGATGTGCCTGCTGATTCTCTTCGCGTCCTTCCGGTGGTGGCCGGCAATGGCGCTGCCCACCGGCGCCGTGGTGGTATCGGCTGTCTTGCTTGTGGGCGGGATGGGCTGGGTGGCAGAGCCCTTCAACATCCTGAACAATATCGTGCCGTTGTTGATCATCATCATCGGCATCTCGAACTCGATTCACGTCATCAACCGTTACGGCGAAGAGCTTCGCGCCGGCCACTCCGGCATCGAGGCGGCGGCGGGGTCAGTGCGCGCCATGACCGTCGCGTGCTTTCTGACGTCGTTTACGACGGCGGTCGGCTTTGCCTCCCTCATGGTGTCTCAGACCGACACCCTACAACGCTTCGGAGTCACCGCGGCGGTCGGCGTGCTCATCAGCTACGTCGTGACCATCACCTTTCTGCCCGCCGCACTCAGCCGCGTTCGGGCCCCCGCAGCAGGGTCGGCTGCCGCAACAGAGGGTGTGCTCGAAGACCTCGTCGAAGCCGTCACGCGACGCGTCATCGCGCGGCCCATCCCCGTGCTGGTGATCAGCGCGCTGAGCTTCTTGGGGGCAGTGGGCTTGGGTTCACAGGTCTCCATCGACGCCGCCTTGCTAGACCAGTTCGGCGAGGACGACCCGATCTACCAAACGACCCGCCTTGTGGAGCGACAGCTCGGCGGCGTGCGCCCCCTCGAAGTGTACGTGCGCGCTGATACCGAAGGAGCAGCGGCGACGCCAGACGTGCTCAACGCGCTCGATGACATCGCCGCGTGGGCCATGCAGCAAGAAGGCGCGCTGTCCTCGATGTCCGCTGGGACCTTCTTGCACGAGGTCAACGCGATGCAGCGCGGACCGGACGCCCGCGACGAGCCTTTCACGGACGCCAACGCGGTCGCGCGAGGCATCGCGCTGCTCAACGCGAGCGAGCGCCAACCACTCTCACGCTGGCTCAGCGCCGATCACTCGGAGGCGCGGCTCTCGATCGGCGTTCGGGACATGGGCGCGCAGCGCACCATCTCTCTCGCGAACGACCTAGAAGTCGAGGCGCGCGAACGCCTTGAACCGCTGGGCGTACGCGTCGCGATGACCGGCGACGCGTACGTCGCCTCCAAAGGCCTAGACGCGGTGATCTCCGACCTAGTCGGCAGCCTCGGCCTCGCAGTCGTCATCATCTTCTTCTTCATGGCCGTGCTATTCCGTAGCCTGCGCTACGCTCTACTCAGCATTCCCCCGAACATTCTGCCACTCGCGGGCACTCTCGCCTTCATGTCGATTCTCGGCGTGGACCTGAACGCCGCGACCGCCATCATCTTCTCGATTAGCATCGGCATGGCGGTGGACGGCGCAATCCACGTACTCGCGCGCTTCCGCGAGGAGCAGCAACGCTGCGCAACCACCGACGAGGCGCTGATTCGCTCGGCGCGCGGCACGGGCAAAGCGATTCTGATGACCAGCGTCTCGCTGATACTGGGCTTCGGCGTGATGTTCACCAGCTCGTTCGTGCCGGTGCGCCTCTTCGGCGCACTGATTGGCGTGACCGTGTTCGGCACGCTCGTGGCGACCGCCGTGGTGTTGCCGGCGCTGCTGAAGGTGGCCGTGCCGGAGCGCAAAGCCTAAGCCGCCAGCGACTGCCCAGACCCGCGACGACACTCGCTAAGCTGGCAGTAGCCCGTGTACGCCAGATGGCTCGCGTTGCCCTTCCGTCTCCTTCACCTCGTCTCCCACGCTCGGCGGCAGGTTGTCTTGCGAGGTAGACGGCTCGGCGTCGAGATCTGCGTCGAAGTCGTAGCGTTCGAAGACCGGCTTGAGAGCCTCGTAGATCTCCCGCTTCTCAAGGCCGTACTCCTCAAGAGAGTAGGCGTGTGAGCTGCGGTACTGGCGCGCGCGCTGCGTCTCTTGGCGGAGGCGCTGCGTGAAGGCGGCGCTCATCGGAATTTCGAGCTGGTCGTAGACGCGTTCGATGGTGGTCTTCGGGTCAGCGACGAGCTCGTCGTAGGTGAGCGCGATGAAGCGGTTACTCTCGATCATGTCGCCATGCTCAAGGTACGCCCGATAGTACGCGATGCCGAGCTCTGTCCAATAGCGATGCTGCGGCGAGGTCTTGCCCCACTCCGGCGAGTGCGCGCGCCAGGGCGCAGCGAACATGCTCACCAACGAGGGGAGCGCGTTATATGGGTGCCGGACTAGGTGCACGAAGCGCGCGCCAGGAAAGGTCTCTTTGATCGAGTTCAGCCGCCCCGCAAAGAAGACGTTCTTCGACAGGATCACGCGCCCACCGCCCACCGCGTACACGTGACGGCGCAGGCTCTCTTTGTAGTAACGCATGACCCGACGACGCCTCTCCTCGGGCAACTGATCGATGAAGTCGACGTTCCCCACGTCCTGCATGAAGGGGAAGAACATGAACATCGTCGGCGTGAGCATCTTCACGAGGAACATGAACTCCTCTTCCTCGGCGCGGTCCAAGCCGACGGCGTGCACGCCATCCCACCCCTTGAACGCGAAGTTCTCCAGCGCGCGCATGCTGCGGCCCATTGGCCGTCCGATCACGGAGTCGATAGCGCTCAGAGCGGCCACGAGCTTGTAGAGCGTCACAGACGGCAAAATCGTCTGCCACAATCGGAAGAACGTGAAGCGCTCTTCATCCAGGCACATCAACCGATGCATGAAGGTCGTGCCACTGCGCGGGTTCGCGATGACGAAGATGGGGCTCTCGACGTCGGAGTTTTTAAACCCGGGGAACAGCACGTGGTCGAGCGCGCGGCAACACGAGACCAGCGCGTTGATCGTCAGCAACGCCCATAAGAAGACCACGGCTGCGAACAGCCGACGTACAGAGAAATGTCGGGGCGTGAGCGCTAGCCTTAGCAAGCGCCCTGCGCGAAAGAGCGTCATGGGACTGCGGTCGGGAGATTCTGAGTCGCGACCGCTATAAAACACAGGCGATCGTGGCGCAGCAAAAACGTGGATGAACCGCGTTCAGTAATTTCGTGCCCACGGCAATGTAGGCGCCAATTGTGTCCTGACACACCAAATCTATGCTCCTAGTGCTTGGACGTGCCGGTGTGCAGACCATCGCCGGAAACCCCGTGGTGCACCCCACCTCGTGCTCAACAAACACACATCAAGCGCTCGGCACCTGCACCTCTAGAAAGGAGTGCCCTCCATCGAGGAACCCGTTACATTGAACAAGATTCGACGAGGAGCCCCTATGTTGTGCCGATTCTTTCTACCGCTCGCGCTCTTAAGCGCGCTGATGACGCCGGCGACGAGCGACGCGCAGACCTCTGCAGCGGACCGCGTCCGAGAGATTCGTACGGCTCACAACGAGGCAACACGCGATGAACGCTGGCGCTTCTCTCTCCTCGGCGGAACGCAGATCCCGACCCACATGGGCGCGCGCGTTGAGATCGAGTCACCCTCGCGTTTTCGCTTAGGTTTCGGCCTCGGCGTCATCCCAAGATTCTACGTTGAGGCTCTGAATGCCACCGTCGTCGGGCTTGGCGGATACGATCGCTCCACCGCCGAGATCGTCGCAGACACGCTGCAGACCTCGCTGGTCATGAGCGCAGACGTTGGCTTCCGACCTTTCGCGGGAAAGCGACTCGTCATCGACGCGACCTACCTGATGCTGTCGCTCGGCGGGAACGCCGCCGGCGTGGAGGTGCTCGCGCGCGTGACGGACCAAGAGGTCCCCGCGGCCGCGCAGCCCGACGTTGACGCGACACGGCTCAAAATCCGCTCGACCTTGCACATGATCGGCGTGAACATTGGCGGAGAGTGGACTGTGGCGGAGACCGTTGTGTTCCGCGCGTGGCTCGGCGTTGCGTTCACGGCGAGCGCCCGCACCCGCGTCAACGCGCAGTACGAGCCCAGGAACATCTCGCAGCTCGACTCGTTCGAGCAGTTCAGCGAAGACTACCTCGATGAGATCTACAGCGGCTTCGTGCATACGGCGACGCTCGGCATCATGATCGGCTTCCGTGCGAGGTAGCGCGGACAGTTAGGCACTGCGGCCGGGGTAGTTCGGACCCTCAGCCAACGCGGCAGAGGTCAGGCCAGCGACAGGCTTCGAATGCGAGGAGGATCGACGAAGGCCGCGGCGTCTGTTAGGGCGCGCGCACTGGCTCCGCCGCCGACGCACCCCTTGAGCACCGCCTCGTTATGCATCGCCTCCGCGCCGAATTCGCCCCGCTCTCGCCCATCCGACTCGCGAAGCTGCGGAAACACGTCTGCGGCATATCCGCGACGATCTCCAGACTTCGTGCCGCCCGCTATCATATCGTACA
>JBLFZA010000098.1:0-14141 GCA_047610025.1 Bradymonadia bacterium
GAACCAAGCGCACCAAATGGACAAAGACTGCAGCCAAGCGGCCGGCCCCAACCGAACGGCGAACACCGCTCCTCTGACCGGCAGCGTGGATGCCCAACTCAGCGCGACACCCTCATGATGGCGACTATCGAAACCATCCGGCGCTCGCTCATAAATCCACCGAACTTCCGGTTGCCCACCTTCGCGCGCGACAGAAACCTGCGCCGCTGCTCCAAGTTGCCCAAGCACGTCCGACTCGACCGACACCAAACGCAGCGTTGAATCTCCGACTTCGACCACGCCATTCGTGGACAAAGTGACCCTCTCGCTCTGGCCTTCGTTCGTCAGCGCCTCAAGCACAACGCCTCCAACGCGCGCTTCATACTCCACGCCACGAAAGACGATCGTCGCGTCGTTGACGAGCGCCCTCCCCCCAACCGGAAGACGCATCATCACACCGCTAGGCGAATCCGACCTGCGCGCCTGAACTGTCGCAACCCACTCTCCTCCAGACTCGTTAAGATCGACGAGTTGGAGGCCGTCGGCCCCAAGACTCCGCCGCGTACCGGGCGCTGGCGTCGCCATAATGAACGACTCTCCTACCTCCCCTTCTGCGATCCGAAGGTGCCCACGCGCGCTCCCTGGCAGCGCCTCAAGATATCCCACAAGAGCGGGCGTCACGATGAGCGCCCAAATCGCCAGCGACAGCCAAAACGCTGCCTGGCTACCGCCCCCAGACCGACGACCGCGCGATACAAAAATCGTCGACGTCACATCGCGCCAAGTCGCCAACTGCGAAGCGCCGGAGCGCACCGCTAGCTCCGAGGCAAAGCAGACCGCAGAGAATGCCACCAAAACGGCGCCGAAACGCAATGCCGGATTCAAACTCGAGGTATGTGGCGCGAGGGATAAAAGCTGCAAGCTCGCCCACACGATGCACGTGGCACCCAGAGTTCGAGGAGACGCACAAAGCGCCCACAGCTCGGTCGCTCGTTGCGCTGATGGGGAGCGACCAGACACAGGCAGCGCAGGGCAAAGGGGAAGATCTTGACGACCACACGGCCGCCAACTCTCGGAGCGTGGCATCCTCGCATGCGCTCGTCTAAGGATGGAACCTCAATCGACAAGCGCACGACGATCACGTTCAAAAACTCAGTCAACAAACAAAAAATGGCTCAAGTCTTCGGCCTCACCGGCGGAATCGCATGCGGTAAGAGCACCGTGTCCTCGCTCTTACGATCTCATGGCGCTGCGGTGATCGACGCCGACCAGCTCGCACGAAACGTCGTGATCCCAGGAAGTGAGGGACTAGCCGCAGTCACAAACGTATTCGGTGACTCGATCCTCCATTCTGATGGAAGCCTCGACCGACAAGCGTTGGGAGGTGTCGTCTTCGCGGACCCCGAAATGCGCAGAACGCTGGAGTCGTTGCTGCACCCTCGCATCGCCAAGGAGAGCGCAGTTGCGATCAGCCGCCACATCGCAGCAGGCGTGGATGTCATCATTTATGACGCTGCCTTGCTCGTCGAGCAAGGCAGGCAGCGTGACTTCGCCGGCTTGATCGTGGTCGCCTGCACGCCGAAGGTACAACGTGAACGATTGGCTCATCGCGACGGCTTGGATGCCGAGGCAGTGACCGCTCGCCTCGCATCACAGCTGCCCATCGAGGACAAGGTCGCCGCAGCCGATTTTGTGGTGTGGAACGACGGCTCACGTGCCGAACTGGCTCCACGCATCGAACACCTCTTCTTGCAGCTGACGGGCCACTCCCTCGCTGAGCGCTAGTCGACCCTCGCCCAATCCCACGACCGCTTGAGACCCGCCGAGTGCCGCTAATCGATCAGGAGACCGTTCTCGTAGAGAGAGACGAGCACCATCGCCGCTTCCTGCCTCGGTAGACCCGAGCAATCTAGGAGGTCATTGAGCGTGCTGTGACCATCCGCTCGCGTCAGCACGAACATCATTTTGGGCGTCAGATTTGTCATCCCAATGGCGCGGTCCGGACGACCCACAGGAGCGCGCGACAGCGGCTCGAGTCTGGACATCGCAAGCACTGAAAGCTGTGTCATCGCTGCGCGCTTTTGCTCGTTAGCAACCGAGCTGTCTGGGTCGCTCGCCAAGACGGCGTCACAAATCTTGAGCGCGGTCGCCAAATCGCCACGCTTCATGAGCCCGCTCACCTCGCGCAGGCGTTCAGTATCCGACACCGCACTAGGGGCGTTCTCAGCCCCCACTCCTGCACCGCTGACTGGGGCGCGCGGCGTAACGGTCGAGTACTCGCCCGACGCCGACAGAGCGACCTCGCGCGAAGATGACTCGCGGCGATGACGAACCACACCCGCCGGCTTTGGCAGCGGCGTCTGAGCATTCCTGTCGAATTCTTCCTCGACCTCCCTTCCGCTAAGCGTCAACTCCGACTCCGCATTCATCTCGCGACCAGGAGACTTGGGCGGGTGTAGATTGACCTCACCAAGGTCCAGGTCGTCCTCAGCCAGAAGCTTGACCACTTCAATATCCAGGGACTCCGCCACGAACGAAATGACCTGTTCGAAGGCGTCCGAGTCCTTTGCGATCTCCGGGCGGACTGCCAAATGCGGTGCGCTTAACTCGGTCAACTTCACCGCTTCCGAAGAATTCGCGCGCGCGGCCCTCCAATCTCCGGAGCCTGGTGGGCCCTCGTAGGTATCCCGCATGGGGTCGAAGCCGGCGTCGAGTTCGAAATCAAGTTCGTCTTCGGCGCTCGAGGCTCCGACCGCCACCGACGGCTGACGGTGCGCAGGCGGAGGCGGACTGTTGGCCGCATAGCGCGGAGACGACACTGGCAGTGCCGGCAGATTGCTGTTCGCCTCAACGGCGTCGGATTCATCGTGAAGAATCGCTCGCTCTACGCTCTCGAGCGCTGCCGCGATCATCTCTTCCGACTCCTGACCAAGACTGGGTTGTTGCAGTGCGGTTTGGGGGCGCGGCGCGGCGGCGGATACTGGAGAATCGGCGACCTCAGCGTCCAGTTCACCGGGTACGCCCGTAAGCTCGTCAATATCTGCGACATCAAACTCCTCCGTAGACCGGCCTGTCGGAGTGTTGGTGCGTAGGTCGAACGCGGAGACTTCGTCGAAGTGCACGATGACCGATGACGGCTCCGACTCAAACTCGTCGTTCTCATTCGCTGGGGAGACCGGCGCGTCAACTTCGTCATCACTGGGGTCAGCGGCTTCATCGCTGGGGTCAACGAGAGCGTCTTCAAAGTAGCGCATTGCGTCGACACCATCGACCGCGACCGTAGCCCCTGTCGACGCGGAACGGGCATGCATCCCATCAGGCGCTTCGATCTCCAGCGCGCCGACATCCTCACGTTCAGGTGCACCGCCACCCTCGTTCTCTGGAGCGACATCGTCCACTCTCGCCGACGGGTCGCCGCCCTCGAAGTCGGGAACGCCATCCTCTTCAATCTCAAGAGTTAGGCAGTCCTCATTCTTCCGCGCGAGGCTGTGCTCGTTCTCACTGATCTCATCATCGGGTACCACCGAAGGAGGGGGGTCCTCGGCGACCGGCGCGACCTGCACGCTCGACATCGGAGTCCCCTCATCCCGCAGGCCGGGTACGGGTTCGGCATCCTCCTCGGAACGCAGCCGCTCCTCCTCTGCACCCTCGTCGTGGCCGCTTGGCTCGGAAGTATGGTCCTCGGCCAGGACGGCCAACTCCTCGGACAACGTGCCTGTGCTTCGCGGCAACGCGAGACCTGGTGACACTTCGCTCGGCTCCGAGGAAATGATGTCGCGCTCGGCATCCACAACGAAATCGACTTCGCCGTCATCATCATCGTCGGCGCTAGCCTGCCTCAGTTGGCCATCGTGTGCCGCCTGCGGCGCGAGCTGTTCTGACGCCCCAAGAGGCAGTTCGGAAGCCTGCGACGCGTCAGACGGCTCAAAATGCTCAGTGTCGAAACGCAGCACCGGAGATGCGATGGAGTCGAAATCCTCGTCTGCGAAGATGTCGATATCATCCGCGGAGACATTCAGCCCAACCGAGGCGAAGCTGCCTGAGATGAGAGAGTCATCCACCTCGATGGAGGCCCCGAACATGTCATCATCGAGCTCATCCACCACCACGCGATGTTCAACTGTGGCCGCGGTCTGCTTGATAGAGGGTTCAACACGAGCGAAGCCGGCACCGCTGGCGCGGAGCTTGTCGACGATTTCAGATCTAGAAATCCCCTCGCCACTGCGTCGGCGGTCAATAGCCACGAGCGCCTCGGCGACGTCCGGCACGAAGTTGTCATCCAACACTGCCTCGAGGAGCACCCCCGCGTGCTCCAGCCGTTCATCTAGGACGGCCGAGCAAGCCTCGTCGATGAGCGATTGAAATCGTGCGTTTTGGTCGGACAAGCCTGCGATTCGGTGTGATGGGGGAAGAAGTTGATTCGAGCGGCTCTAGGCGTTCGACCGCCTAGCCCGCTCGCTCGACGATCCCTTGGAACACCTGCAGCGTTCGCTCAAGAGCGTCCGCGCTGTGTGACAGCTGCGCGATCGAAGATCCTCCGAGCACGTCGCGCGCGCTCGAGAGCGCTTCACGGGCCTTGTTTAGTGCGTCTTGGCCCAAACTGCTGTCGCCAAGCACTCGCTCCACATCCGGCATCATCCGTTCTATCTCCCGGATGGACCGACGAATCTGATCTCGCTTCGAGTCGACTTGCTCCGACTGGCGCACCTGCACCATGTATTCGGCGTTCTCGTGGATCATCTTCTTGATCTCATCTTCCGTCAGGCCGCTTGTCGCGGTGACAGTGATGGACTGCGCCTTACCCGTCTCAAGGTCACGCGCACGAACCGAGACGATACCTTCCGCTGAGATATCAAAGGCCACTTCGACCTCAACCTCATTTGCCGCAGCGTTGCGAAGGCCGGTCAACACAAACTCTCCGAGGAGCTCATTCTCTTCTGCTCGGGCCGACTCGCCTTGGAGCACGAGGATTTTCACGGAGGTCTGGTTGTCTCGTACAGTCGTAAAAATGTGAGACTGACTCGTGGGAACCGTGCTGTTCTTTTCGATGATGATCTCGAATCCACCGCCGTAGACCATGATGCCCAGAGAGTGCGGCGTCACGTCCAGCAGTAGAACGTCCGAGTCTTCCTCGACCAACGCCTGAGCCTGAATTGCCGCTCCCGTTGCGACCACCTCGTCCGGGTGAACACCCTTCTTAGCGGCTCTCCCAAAGAACTCCGTCACGGCCGCCTGTACCGACGGCATACGGGTCATGCCACCGACGAGAATGACCTCATCAATGTCGGCGATGGTCATCTGCGCTTCCTCGAGGGTTGAGCGGCAGATTTTGATGGTGCGTTGAACCAGATCAACAACCAGCTCTTCCAATTGCTCCCGCTTTAAAGTCCGCTGGAGGTGTAGCGTCTCGTTGTTCTCGCGCGTGTAGATGAACGGAAGGTTGATCTCGCTCGCCGTTAGCGTCGAGAGTTCCACCTTCGCCTTCTCGGCTGCATCTTTAAGACGCTGCAGGGCCATGTCGTCACGCCGAAGATCGACGCGGTGTTCAGTGGCGAACTCAAGCGTGAGCCACTCGATAACTCGGGCGTCGAAATCTTCACCGCCCAAGAACGTGTCGCCGGAGGTCGCGATGACATCGAACACACCGTCGCTGATCTCGAGTACCGAGATATCGAACGTGCCGCCGCCGAGATCGAAGATCGCGATCGTCTGATCGATGTTCTTCCCGAACCCGTAGGACAGGGCCGCCGCGGTTGGTTCGTTGATGATGCGCAGAACGTCGAGGCCTGCGATCCGACCCGCGTCCTTTGTGGCCTGTCGCTGGTTGTCGTTGAAGTAGGCAGGCACGGTAATCACCGCCTGCGTCACTTCCTCGCCGAGGTATTCCTCCGCTATCAGCCTCATCTCCTGAAGGATCATCGAGCTGACTTCAGGTACGGAGTACGTCTTTTCGCGCAGCTTCACGCGCACGTCCTCGTGAGGACCCTGCACGATTTGATACGGGCAAGTCTCCAGCGAGTGAAGTACGGCTGGGGAGCCCCACTTCCGACCGATGAGACGCTTTGCAGCGTAGACGGTATGACGGGCGTTGGTGATCGCCTGCCTCTTCGCCATCTGGCCAACGAGTCTCCGTCCGCTCTCGCTAATCGCGAGGATGCTTGGGGTCGTCTTGTAGCCCGCCTTGTTCGGGATAACCTTCGGCGTGTTGTCTAGGACAACGGATACGCAGGAGTTGGTTGTCCCAAGGTCGATTCCGACCACTTTCGACATTCTGTCCTCTCGTCTGTAGCCCGAATCAGGCGTGTTCCTCATCTTCCAGTCGACTTAGCCCGAGAACCGCAACCGGGTTTTCAGGTTCCATCTCAAGGGCCTTGCCGTAGCAGGCCCTTGCGCGTTGCAGGTCACCGGTTCGGCGAGCAGCAACGGCTTCGAACAGTAAAATGGCCATGGGGTCTCCGCCCTCATTCCGGGCGGCGTCCAGCAATTCAAGCACAAGGGAAGGGTCACCTTGTGCCTTCAGCATGCACTCCGCGAGTCGGATGCGCAATTCTGCCGACGGCGCCACGGCGAGCGCCCGCTGGTAAAGGTCAGCGGCCGACTCCCAATCGCCCGTACTTTGGGCGTTTTTCGCTCGCGCGAGCAGCAAGCTGAGCGTCTTCCGCGCTTCAGGTGACACGTTACCGGTGTTCGTGGACGGCGTGGCAACAGACTCTGGCTTCGGCTGAACCGCCCCGCCTGAGCCGCGCTCGAGCTCCCACTCGCCGACATAACCACGCGCGATGACGCGGTCATAGCCTTTGCGCTTCTTCGGGGCTGAGAGCACTCCGTACGCGCGGTTCAACCACTTGAACACTTCTTCAATCCTGACCTCGAACTCACCGACGTCCTTACGGAACCAGCGATCCGGGTGAAAGGCCTTGGAGAGATGGAAGTAGGACTTCTTGACCCCGGCGCGCCGAGAATCCGTCGGGATTCCGAGCAGGTCGTAGTAGGTCACGCGGCGCAGGTGATAGTGGTAATAGAGCACGACCTGCTTCTGTTCCGACGTCAACGCCGGCCCAGTAGACATGGCGTGTGGGTCGAACATGAATTGTTCGAATGCGACGGGCCAGCCAGGCGGGATGAGGTCTTTCGAGAGCCCGACACCGCGAGTCTTCCGAAACACCGGCGCCGCGTTCACCCCGGAGTCACCCGGCATCGAGTAGGCGCCTGAGATCGTGTCTCCGCGCGAGTCTTTGCCAGCACTGCGCCAACTAGCCTCCCGCACGAAGAGCGTATCGGGCTGCTTCTCCAGCGCTCCTCCGTAGGGGGCCTCTGGCATATCCGCCCATTCGGACGGCGCGCCTCGCCCTGCAGGGATCGTCTGAATTCCCGTGTCCGAAATCATCTCTACGACGCGGGTCGAGGAGCGACCGCTGGCTCCCGCCGCAACGCGCGCCCGCTCGACGTCTATCCCGGGAACCGAAGCCATTCCCGCAGCGCAGAGCCGCACGAGCACCTCGCACACACTCTGATAGGGCTGACCTACCATCTGCGCGAGAGTTCTTGCGCAAGTTGCACCGTCGATTCGCGACAGCACAAAGAAGTCGGAGGGCGACAGCATCACTCCCGGTCCCGGGGTCATACTCACCATCTTTGGCATCGAATCCGATTCGATGCCGCGCGCTAGCTCAGCAACGTCGCTCACCGAGGCAAAACTTGGGTCAGAAGAATCAAGGAAGCGTAGTCGCGAGGGAAGGGAGTAGACCTTACACCAACCGACGCCGGACCCACAACGAACGTGGGCAACTGTCGGGCGAGCGGACTAGAGGACCGCGCCCATCGCGTCGTGAAGACGATCCATCGCGTCGTCTACGTCGCGTTCGTCTGCAATAAGCGGTGGCACGAGCCGTAGAACGGTGCCGCCAGCCGTGTTTAACAGCAGGCCGCGCTCACGCGCGGCCGCCACCACTGCCCCGGCGACCGACGCGTCGACGTCCAGGGCGAGCCCGTTCATTAGCCCCCGGCCTCTAACCTCAATCGCAGCGCCGTGCGAGGCGACCAGCTCCGCGGACCGCTCCCGAACGTACTCCCCTACCCGACCGACCTGCTCAAGCAGGCCATCCCGCTCAATGACGTCGAATACGACTAGGCCAGCGCGCGTTGTGAGGGGGTTACCCCCATAGGTCGTGGCGTGAGATCCTCGCTGGAACCCTTCGGCCACCTCGGCCGTCGCGACCATCGCGCCAAGCGGTGTACCGCCGCCAACACCCTTCGCGAGCGCCATGATGTCTGGCGTGATGCCGCTCTGCTCGTAACCAAACCAGTCACCCGTACGCCCGACGCCGCACTGCACTTCGTCCACAATGAGCAACACCCCGTGCGCATCGCACAGCGCGCGGAGGCCTCGGAGAAACTCGGGCGAACCCGGCCGAATGCCGCCTTCGCCCTGCACTGGCTCCACCAAAATCGCCGCGGTGTGATCACCCATCAAGGCTTCAACCGCCGCGAGGTCGCCGTACGGGGCGGTGAGGAAACCAGGCACCATCGGCTCAAAGCCGTCATGATACTTGGGCTGCGCCGTGGCCGAGAGCGCCCCCATCGTGCGCCCGTGGAATGACTTTTCGAAGGTGATCACCTCGAAGCGCGGCGTGTTCCGAACACGCGACTGATAGCGGCGTGCGAGCTTTATCGCGGCCTCATTTGCCTCCGCTCCGCTGTTGCAGAAGAACACGCGGTCGCCGAAGCTTTTCTCGACGATTTTCTCTTGAAGCAAAATCTGAGGTTCTGTGAAGTAAGCGTTTGAAACATGTAGAAGTTTCGACACCTGGTCTTGGAGCGCCTCAACCATTTTTGGGTGCGAGTGGCCCAACGTGCAGACCGCGATCCCTGCGAGGAAGTCGAGATAACGATTGCCCTCTCGGTCCACTAGCCACATCCCCTCACCGTGCGAAAAGACGAGCGGCTGGGGATTGTAGCTTAGGCTCATCGAGGAGCGACCACTCCCTATGAGCTCGGCCGAGGAGTGCGTCGTTAGTTTCTGGGTCATAGGGCCGTACGGAGCGGAAGTTCTGGAATATGCGGCCGCAGTATACGCCTCCGCTAGGTCGATGTCTCGCCGACTGTCCGCGGAGATACTCAGCCCCGCGCTACAAGATGTACCGCGAGAGATCTTCGTCTTCCATCACATCCTGCACTCGCTCTCGCACGTACTCCGGCGTGATATCCACCTGTGCACCTGGCATATCCGGCGAGTGGAAAGACAGCTCCTCGAACACGCGCTCCATGATCGTGTGAAGCCGCCTTGCGCCGATGTTCTCCAGCGACTTGTTCACCTCGCACGCGACGTGAGCGAGCTCGTCCACGGCCTCGTCGGTGATGTTCACCGTCACGCCCTCCGTCGCGAGCAGAGCGATGTACTGTCGCACCAAACTGTTCTTGGGCTCGACAAGAATACGCTTGAAGTCATCCTTCGTAAGCGTCTCTAATTCAACGCGAATTGGGAATCGCCCCTGAAGCTCCGGAATCAAATCTGACGGTTTACTGACGTGGAACGCACCCGCTGCCACGAAGAGGATATGGTCCGTCTTTACTATCCCGTACTTCGTCTTCACGTTGCTTCCTTCGACGATCGGCAACAGATCGCGTTGAACGCCGCCTCGACTCACATCGGGGCCGCTTCCCCCTTCGCGCCCCGCGATCTTGTCGATCTCGTCGAGAAAGAGGATTCCATGCTGCTGAGTGCGCTCAAGCGCTTCGCGTACGATCGCGTCCTCATCGAGCAGCTTGTCGACCTCCTCTTGCTCGATCGTCTTCCGCGCCTCCGACACCTTCAGTCGCGCGTTGCGCTTCTTCTTCGGCATCATGTTTCCGAGCATGTCGCCGATCTGCGAACCCATCTGGTCCATGCCGCCGTTGGGCGAAAAGAGCTCAAAGCGGGGTCCGGCACTCTCGGAGATCTGCAGCTCGATGTACTTCTCATCGAGCTCACCGGCACGCAGGCGCTTCCGCATCTGCTCGCGCTCGCTCTCGTTTGGCGGGCGGGCCTCCTCTCGCAGAATGAGGTCGATCAACCGGGTCTCAGACGCGGCGCGCGCACGCACTCGGACACGCTCCTGGTGCTCACCCCGCACCAGCGCGATGCCGGTGTCCATGAGGTCGCGAACCATCGACTCGACATCGCGGCCAACGTAGCCAACCTCGGTGAACTTCGACGCCTCGACCTTCAAGAAAGGAGCTTGCGCGAGCTTCGCGAGTCGACGCGCGATCTCGGTCTTGCCGACGCCCGTCGGCCCGATCATGATGATGTTCTTCGGCGAAATCTCATCGCGGAGGTCCTCAGGGACGTTTTGTCGGCGCCAGCGACTGCGAAGCGCTAACGCCACAGCGCGCTTCGCCTTGTCTTGTCCAACGATGTAACGGTCGAGCTCGGTGACGATCTCGCGCGGGGTCAGGCTCTCCAGCATGCTCATGACTAGACCTCCTCGACGCTGATGCGGTCGTTCGTGAACACGCAGATCTCGGCAGCGATGCCGAGCGATTTCTCTGCGATCTCTCGCGCCGACAAATCGGTGTACCGGATAAGCGCGCGCGCGGACGCTAGCGCGTACGAGCCACCTGAGCCGATCGCGGCGACGCCTTCGTCTGGTTGAATCACGTCTCCCGTCCCGCTCAGAATGAGCGTGTGTGTCTCATCTGCAGCGATCATCAACGCCTCCAAGCGTCGCAGATACTTGTCCGTCCGCCAGTCTTTCGCCAACTCGACGGCCGAGCGCATCAGGTTACCGTTATACTCCTTCAGTCGCGCCTCAAGCTTCTCGTAGAGGGTCATCGCATCCGCGGTGCTCCCCGCGAAACCAACAACCACGCGGCCTCCATCGAGTCGCCGCACCTTTCGTGCGGTGGCCTTCATGACCGTGTTGCCCATGCTGACCTGCCCGTCGCCAGCGACGACGGCCTGCCCGTTTCGTCGCACTGCCACGATTGTCGTACCCTTAAACATTGTTGCCCGAGTGAGAGGGAGTCACGAGCGCCCAACGGTAGACACGAGGTGGCACGAGGCAACGCATCGACGGTCCCCCCGCATCTCTCCGAGCTGCCCTCAGTCGCCCTTGCGCGGGCGTTGCATACCCTCATCTTCGGAGTCTCGATGCGCCCGCGGATGACTCGCATCGTACACGGCCATTAAGCGGTCGAGCGAGACGTGTGTGTATCGCTCCGTTGTTGCCAGATTCGCGTGGCCCAGGAGTTCTTGAATGGCCCTCAAATCAGCGCCTCCATCGAGCAGATGAGTCGCGAACGTGTGGCGAAGCCCGTGCGGAGATACCGGTCGCTGTACCCCCGCGAGCTGCTGAGCACGAGAGAGCAGACGCCGCACACTTCGATCGGTTAGTCGCCCCCCCCGCGCGTTCAGCCACAACCCCGGAGTTCCACCGCAGCGGGCGCGGTCCGCGAGCACGTCTCGTGCAGCGAGGTAGCGCCGAAGCGCCTCAACAGCCGCACGACCGAGCGGAACGTCGCGTTCTTTGCTGCCCTTCCCCAACACTCGAATCCAGCCGTCCTCGAGCCGCACGTCTCGGAGGTCTAACCCAACGAGCTCGCTAACTCGAAGCCCGCAGCCATAGGTTACCTCCCACATCGCTTGATCTCGCACGGCGAGTACATGATCGGGATCGACCTCCTGATCGACGAGCGCGAACGCCTCGTCGACCGTCAAGAAGGACACGAGCGACCGCTTACCTTTGGGCGCCGCGATAAGCTTGCCGACGTTCGCGCTCAGCTTGTCCTGCCGCACACCCCACTCGAGCAACGATCGCAAAGCCGATAGACGCCGAGCGAGCGTCGTTCGTGCGAGACCGTCGTGGTGATCTGCCACGTAGCGTCTGATGTGTCGCAGCGTGACCTCCGACATGCACGCGATCGGCATACCAGCTGCCTGCCAGTGCTCGTCCCAAGCGCGCAGGTCGCCCTCGTAAGCGCGAAGTGTGTGCCGCGAGGCGCCACGCTGCACACGCATGTAGTCGAGGTACGCAGCGCGCTGTTCTGTCCAGTTCATGGGAGAAGTATCTCAGCCCATGCGCAGGCGCGCCACAAATGGGAGTGCACATCGGCGCCACCCCCTCAGTGTGTCGCGGAGCCTAGTCTCCGGCGACCCACGATGCGCTGCTGTGCAGGCATCCGACGTTCTACTTCGGGAGCTTGCCGCGGCGGCGGCGCGGCGGCTGATCGGCGAGCGCCTTCATTTCAACCTCCGGGTCGCGCTTCTGGAATCCAGGGCGGCGCATCCCAAGCCCAGCGAGTCCCACTAACCAGAGTTCAAGGTCGGCCAACGCGCGCGTCGACATGTGGAGCCGCTTCTTACGCTTGTGCATCTTCCGCTGCACCTCCATCTCCGGGAACATGCTCCAGTTGATGTTGGACGGCTGGAATCGCTCAATGTCCACCGACAATTCACCGGTGACGTGGCGACGAAGCGCGCCGAGTGCGGTCGTACCAGGGGGCAGACGGACTTCGTGGCCGTGCAACTCTGCAGCGAGCAGATGACCCAGGATCAGCCCGGTCGCCATGCTCTCGACGTAACCTTCCACGCCGGTGATCTGTCCCGCAAAGCGCAGCGTCTTTGAACCAGCAAACTCAAGCGCGGGGCCGAGCAACTTTGGGCCGTGAACGAAGGTGTTGCGGTGAACAGAACCGAAGCGAAGAAACTCCGCCTCCTCGAGCCCAGGAATCTGACGGAAGATTCGCTTCTGCTCGCCCCACTTCATGCGGGATTGGAAGCCGACCATGTTGTACGCGGTCGCCTCGATGTTCTCCTGACGCAACTGAATGATGGCGTAGGATTGCTCTCCCGTTCGCGGGTCCGTGATGCCGACCGGCTTCATCGGACCATAGCGCGGCGTATCAACCCCGCGCTCGGCCATCACCTCGATGGGCAAGCAGGCTTCAAAGAATTTCGTCTCTTCGAAGGCAGCCACGGGAGCCATCTCTGCCGCATTCACGTTTTCGATAAACGCGAGGTACTGCTCTTTGTCGAGCGGGCAGTTGAGGTAGTCATCGCCGTCACCTTTGCCGTACCGGCTCTGAGCGAACACGACGTCTCGATCAATCGATTCGGCATCGATGATGGGTGCGATCGAGTCGTAAAAATATAGCTGCTCTTCGCCACTGCGCTCGATGATCGCCTCCGCGAGGGCGCCTGAGGTCAGAGGGCCGGTCGCGATGACGGTGATGTCCGCCTCAGGATCCTCCAGCGTCGTCCACTCACGTCGCTCGAGCGTGATGCGCGGTTCCGCGGCGACCTCTGCCTGCACCAACTCCGAGAATTTCTCACGATCGACTGCCAGCGCGCCACCCGCTGGAACCGCCGCATGTTCAGCAAGCGCGATGAGGCGACCACCCGCGCGGCGCATCTCCTCTTTGATGAGGCCCACAGCGTTGCCGACCGCATCCCCGCGGAACGAGTTGGAACACACCAACTCGGCGAGGCCCTCCGTGAGGTGCGCATCCGTCATCTTGTCCGGACGCATCTCGATGAGCTTCACATCGATGTCGCGCATGGCGAGCTGAAGCGCGAGCTCACAGCCCGCCATTCCGCCGCCAATTATCGTTACGTTTGCCAATGGGGTCCTACCGTTGAAGGGGCGGCAACCGGTAGCCATCAACGCCGTCAATGACAACGCCATCAAGCACCATAATGAGAAGCGTTCGCTGAAGCGTCGCGATATCCACGGCCAGGTTGCGGCTCAGCGCTTCTGTCGTCGCGGTGCCGTCGGCGAGTTGGCGAACAATCTCCGACTCTACTCCACCGTCGACGATTGCCATCGATTCGCTATCTGTCGTGTGGGTTTTGGAGACGTCGGCCGGTGAGCGAAGCGACACATCAGTGGATGAACGAGCCGCCTGCGGCGCTCCCCCGCGCCGTCTAGGCCCCTCCTGAGGAGCTGTCTGATTTCCGGAGCGCTTCTCGCGTACACCAACATCTCTTGGCTCCGAGCGATCGCTGAGCTCAGCCCAATCCCAGAGGCCCCCCTGTCGAAACGCCGCCTCGCCGTCACTTAGTAGCTGAGCGAACGACGCCTCGTCGTAGCAAGCGCGTGCGCCGAGATTGAGCAGGCTGTTCGTCCCGGGAGTGTTCGGTGCCCATGGCGCGCCGGGCACGACACCGACCGGTCTGCCCAACTCAC
>JBLFZA010000099.1:0-13909 GCA_047610025.1 Bradymonadia bacterium
CGGCGGTGACACCTTCTATCGCTGGCCAGCTCGTCGCCCATTCATCCGTCACGTCCTCAAACTGTGCCCCGGCGATGCCAGGCTGATTCTGCCAGACGCGTGGGCCATCGCTCAAGGCGACGATGAGATCGGGGCGCGCGTCGCCGTCGAGATCGATCCACGTGGCGCCGCTGGCTGTTCCGTCGACCTGCAGACCCACAAGTTCGGTGACATCCTGCAATTGGGCCGCGGCCGGTGCGCTGTACGCGAGCGCTGCCATGGAGAGCAGCGACAGCGAGAATTGTGACTTCATCGGAGCAAACGAAGCTGAAGAGCGAGGGCGCAAGTCTGCGCGAGCGAGATGCTAGCGCAGAGCCTTGTCGTTTCTTAGAATTTAGAGTGACGGCGATGGCGATGGCTCCACAGCCGACGGTGGGCAGCCGGCCCCCGCTTCTGTAGGGTCCGCAGCAGAGCCCACTCTGCAACCATCGAAGGTCAATGACCGCGTTCCTGCTCCCTCCCCCTTGCACGCCCGGTGACACCCTTTGTGTCGTGCACGCCGCTGGGGTCGCCGACAGCGGGCGGCTCAGCGCGGGCGTCGAGCGACTGAGAGCGCGAGGGTTCACGGTGCGCCACCTCAAGCCTCAAGCTGGCGCATTGCCCTATCTAGCCAGCGACGATCACGTTCGCGCGGCGCACCTTGAGAAGGCGATCCGCGACCCCGATGTGAAAGCCGTCGTCTTCGCGCGCGGCGGCTACGGTTGCTCTCGGCTGCTCAGTTTCCTCCCAGCGGAGCTGCTGCGAGAGAACCCCACCTGGCTGGTCGGTTACTCGGATGTCACGGCGCTGCACGCATGGGCGCACGCCCAAGGCGTCGCGTCGATTCACGGACCGATGGCTGCGAGCCTCGGCGCGAGGGCCCCTGAACTGGGAGCCCCCGAGCCGTCGTTAGACGCCCTTGTGAGCGCACTTGCGAGCGCGCCTGAGATCATTGAGGGCCTCGACGGAGAGTGCGTGTTCGGCGGCCGACTCATCGGCGGCAATCTCAGTCTCGTCGCCTCATTGTATGGAGGGCGCTGGTTTCCAGATGCGCGTGGCGCCGCGCTCGTCCTCGAAGAGGTCGGGGAGCCCGCGTACCGCATCGATCGGATGCTCCAGTCCTTACATCTGCGTGGCCTCGACGGCCTTCGGGGCTTGGTACTCGGGCAGTTCACGAACTGTTTTGGTGGGCTGAGCGAGCCCGATGCCGCCGCTCGTGTGCGCGAGCTAGTGGCGCCCTGGGGAGTGCCCGTTGTGTCTGCCCTGAGTGCTGGTCACGGCGCTGCGAACCGCGCGATCTGCCTGGGGCGGCAGGTCAGCGTTGCGGCAGGATGCCTTCGCTACGACGCCATGGACGCTGAGCCTGAGCGAGAGACTGCGCCCGTAACTGCGCGCCCACCCGGCGCCAGCCTCCTGCAACACACCTCACTCGGCGGGGCCACTCAGCTTCTCGCGAACGCGCTGCGCGATGGTGTGTGTTCGGCCGCGCAGCTACATGTCACGCGCGGAGATGACGTCGTGCTGCACCTTGGCGTCGGTCAGACCGCGGTGACCGAGGACGCGGCGCGGGCAAACGTGACCACCGACACGTGGTTTGACCTCGCATCGCTCACAAAGGCCCTCGCGACCGCATGCCTGGTCGGTGTCGCGCTCGACGGCGGGTGGATCGCGCTGGACGACCGTTGTCCGGAAGCGCTCTGCATCGCGCGGCCGACGTTGATCGACCTTCTCCGGCATAGCTCCGGGCTACCCGCTTACGAACGCGTGTTTCTCGAGGCGAGAGATCAACCGAAAACAAACAGGCGCGACTGGACAGAACGGCGGTTCGCGGCGATCGACGCCTCAGAGCGTGGCCAGCAGGCGTACAGCGACGTCGGCTATATCGCGCTCGGCCGCTGGCTGGCCGAGGTGTTTGCCACACGCGATTCCCGAGTCGCCGCGACAGATGCCCCGTTTGCTGCAGCGTTCGACCTCTACGTTCGCCAACCGCTTGGACAGCCAGAAATCCAATTCGGCATCCCGACCGAACGCGCTCACCCACCAGACGTCGCCGCGACAGAATATTGCGCGTGGCGCGCCCAAACACTGCAGGGGATCGTGCATGACGAGAACGCCCAGGTGCTCGGCGGCGCGTGCGGACACGCAGGGTTGTTTGGGACGGCAGCGGCCGTCACTCGAGTCGTCAGAGGCGTCGCAAACGCTCACTTGTTTTCAGCATCGACACGCGATCTACTCTGGGACCCGTCGAACAAGATTGATGCCGGAACCTATGTCTTGGGATGGGATACACCGTCAGGCGCCGCCTCGAACGCGGGCACTCTGATGAGCCGCCCCAGCACCGTCGGGCACCTCGGCTTTACGGGCACCAGCGTTTGGTTCGACCGCGCCGCAGGCGTGTGCATCACCCTGCTGACCAACCGCGTGCACCCGACACGAGAGAACGACGGCATTCGGCGGCTGCGCCCCGCCGTTCATGACGCGGTCATGCGTTCACTTGGCCACGACGAGTGCCACGGCCAACCCCCACACATCACCGACTCATGAACCACATCGAACAATCGGAGATGCTCGCCCACGCCGTGCGGGCCGCCACCTGCGCAGCAGACGCGATTCGTGAGGCCTTCTCACGCCCCCGCGACACGACGCGGCACAAAGGCGGAGTCGACCTCGTCACGGCAACAGATGAGCTCGCCGAGCGCATCGTGCGCCGAGAGCTGGAGGGCACGTTCCCGGTGCTCGGCGAAGAAGGGGGCGGGCCCACAATCGGAGACGATGTCATCTGGGTGGTCGACCCGATCGACGGCACCACCAACTTCGTGCACAGCACACCGCACGTCGCCGTCAGCATTGGCCTCCACGGTGCACCCGTTGGCGTCGTCTTCGACGTCATGCGCAACGAGTGCTTCGCCACGGCGAACGGCGAGGCCTTCCTCAATGACGCCAGGCTCTCGCCCCTCGCGCCGCCACCGTTGAACAGCGCCCTGCTCGCGTCCGGCTTCCCCTATGACCGACGAGAGACGGACGACGACAACACGGAACAGTGGCGTGCGTTCATGAAGCGCTGTCAGGGCGTTCGGAGAAACGGAGCAGCAGCGCTCGACCTCGCCTGGGTCGCCGCTGGTCGACTTGACGGATACTGGGAACCTCGTCTCAAGCCATGGGACCTCGCTGCGGGCGTGCACCTCGTGCGCGCCACCGGCGGCGTTGTCACAACCTACGATGGGGGCGTGCACCGCCTCGACTCGCCGACACTCGTCTGTGCAGCGCCCCCGCTGCACGCCGAGATGCTTGAGGTGCTGCGGCACTCCCAGGCTTGAACTGGCCGCGGTAGCGAGGCATAGCGTGACGTAGCGCGCCGCCGTTCAGCCGCCTTCTTGCCCCATCTGTCCGCTATGTCCGTACGTCTCCGTCACTTCTTCGTCGTCGCACCGCTCGCGCTCTTTGCCGCAGCCGGCTGCACTGAGAAGTTCAGCGCAGAAGACCTTCCGGGCCGCGTAGTCGCGCTGGGGCCAGCGGCGTTCAGCGATGGAGCCTTGTCCGTCCGCGTGACGACCTACGACCAAGAAGGTGACGCGCTCACGCTGATGCCGGAGTTCGCCACCACCGGCGGTTTCGGCGCGATCGCGGCCAGCCAGCTTCTCACGCCGCTCCTCTTGCAAGAGACCGAGCCCCGCGAGACCCTGACAAGCGTTGTGATCTGGCAAGTGCCCGCAGAGCTCGCGGACTCATCCCTGCAGTTTCGAATTCGCATCAACGGGCAAAGCGCCGACTCACCGGTGCTCGGCCCGGTCACTCCAAGTGCGCTGTCCGCGACGCTGCCCGAAGTGCCCGTCGATCTCGATGCGACTGACGCTGATGCTGAAGACGCGGCAGACGCGGCAGACGCGGATATCGAAGAGGACGGCTCCGGAGAATCCGACGGCTCAGGTGAGACCGACGGCTCAGGTGAGACCGACGGCTCCGGTGAGACCGACGGCTCCGGAGAGGGCCGCGGCGCGCAATAACGTGGAGCGCGACACCCACTCCGGATCTCGAGAACCGCTCGCCACTGGCGCGGTCCGTGAGGCGGTCGAACAGCGATTTACGGCCTCCGGCCCGATCATCGCCCCCAACGGGGACCCCAACGCCGCACGCGAACTTCCCTCCCTTGGTGTCCTCCTCACCCGGACAACCTTGGGAATCGTGGCGGGGTTTCTTCTCGCGCTTCTCCCCACCTGGTTCGCAAGCACGCTCGTCGAAGGCGCCGCGTCTCAACACCCGAGCGTGTTCATTCGCACCGGCGGCCTCAGCCCGCTTCGCGAGATATTCGGCGGCGACCCCGGCGTCTACGGGTTCTGGTTTCTCGCGACGTCCGTGGTCGTGCTGCTGCAGACGGGACTCGAACGCTTCTCGCGAAACATGTGGATCCCCGCTCTGCTGATCGCGCTCGTCGGAGGGCTCGCGTTCGCCAACCCTCCCCGTATCGACCTACTGTTCACCGGCTGGGACTTCGGTGGCGCTCTCGGAAGTCTGCGAGGCTTCGCAGACGCGTGCCTCCCGGAGCGCTGGCCCCTGGTCATTAGCGTCGGAGCGCTAGGCGTGTTGGCATCACGGCGCGGTGACAGCGCGCTGCTGCTGATCACGCTCGTTATCGCCTGCGTGCTGACGTTTGAGATGCACGTGGCGCGCGAAGCGGCCATCAGCAATCTGCTCGCATCCGCGGAGATGAGCCTCTCCCTTCGGCTAGAGCGCACGGGGTCCGTGCTGGTTGCAGACGCGCAGAACGCCGTCACACTCGCGCGCTCGTCGTTGTATGTGCGCGCCGTGGCCGACGTGTGGTTCCTGTTGCTGCCCGCATGGGTGGTCTCGACACGAGACTGAGCGTTACACCCGCGCGATACCCTTCTGCCAGAGTGAAAGCGCCTTCGCCCGCTCGGCGTCTGACATCGCCGGCGTAAACCGCCGCTGCTCGAGCCATGCGTCGCGAATGGCCGACACGTCGTCGAACGCGCCAACGCCCAACGCCGCTAGCAAGGCCGCACCCAGCGCGGTCGTCTCCAGCATATGAGGGCGAGAGAGCGGCACATTCAACAGGTCCGCCTGAAACTGCATCAGGAGGTCATTCGCCGACGCGCCACCATCCACCTTCAACGCGCGCATCGGCTCGCCAAGGTCCGCCTGCATCGCCTGCAAAATCTCCGTATTCTGGAAGGCAATGCCCTCAAGCGCAGCGCGCGCCACATGGGCTCGCTTCGTGCCTCGCGTAATGCCCCACAACACGCCTCGCGCGTGGGGGTTCCAATGAGGCGCGCCGAGCCCCGTGAACGCCGGCACCAATACAACCCCGCCGCTGTCGTCCACCGTCGCTGCTAGACTCTCCACCTCCTCCGCCGACTCGAAGAATTTCATCTCATCCCGCAGCCACTGCACCACCGCACCGGCGACAAAGGCCGAGCCTTCCAGGGCATAGGTCGTCTTGCCGCCGACCCGCCAAGCCGCCGTCGACAGCAATCCGTGCGTCGACTCCACAACCTCAGCACCCGTGTTCATCAGCAGGAACGCGCCCGTGCCATACGTGCACTTCGCCTCCCCCGGTTCAAAGCACGCCTGACCAAACAAGGCCGCCTGCTGATCACCCGCCATGCCCGCGATCGGAATCCCGTCCGGCAAGAAGTCGAGCCCCTTCGTATGCCCATACACCTCGGCGTTCCCTCGGATCTCTGGCAACAACACGCGTGGCACACGCAACATCGAGCACAGCCCGTCATCCCACTCCCCCGAGCGCAAATCCATCAGCATCGTGCGCGATGCGTTTGACACGTCCGTCACATGCACGTCGCCCGCCGTCAGCTGCCACACCAAGAAGCTGTCGATCGTGCCGAACGCCAGCTCGCCGCGCTCCGCCCTCTCCCGCGCGCCATCCACGTGGTCCAACATCCACGCCGCCTTCGTGCCCGAAAAGTACGGGTCCAACACCAAGCCCGTCTTCTTGCGCACCATCACCGCGTTCCCCGCAGCCTTCAACGCATCACACGTGTCCGCCGTGCGACGACACTGCCAAACGATCGCGTTGTGAATTGGCTCGTGAGACTCCCGATCCCAAATCACGCTCGTCTCGCGCTGGTTTGTGATCCCTATCGCCTGGATCTCCGCCACCCTCACATCCTGATCCGCCAACACCGCGCGCACCGCGTCTCGAACCGATGCCCAAATCGCCTGTGGACGATGCTCCACCCAGCCCGGCTCAGGATACAACTGCTGAAACTCCCGGTTCGCCTTCGCCAAAAGGTTCAACTCGCGGTCCAACACCACCGCCGTCGTGCCCGTCGTACCCTGATCAATCGCCAAAAACATCGCCACTCTCCATCAAGTCTATGTCGTCATGACGTGAAGGATACACCGACGACGGTGCGAGGTGAACGGTGGTGGCAAACCGTCAGCGACTCTCAGGGGCAGAGCCCTTGCATGCTGTTCCGAACATCAAGCGCAGGTGTCGCGCCAGTTGCCGGGGTCGAGTCCAATTTCTTGAAAGCGAGGAACGATGACTTCGTCGACGGTCATGTCGAAGATGTCGCGTGCGGCTCTGGAGTCGGAGAATCCGAGCGCGACGGCGTCATCGAGGATGGCGGGATCGCAGTATTGGATGGGTGCTGTGTCGAGGGTGCATCGCTCGAAGTAAGCGAGTGCGCGGGGCAGGTAGTCTTTGGTGCGCTGTCGGGCATCGGCGTCGAGGGTGGGCCAGACGTGTTGCACGTAGACCCAGCCGACGCGCGCGTGCAGCGTTTCATCGGAGAGCAGCTGTTGAATAACCCGCTTGATGTAGGGTTCACGGCACATCTCACGCTCTTCGGTGAGCAGTCCAACGGCGACGGTTTCGGAGAGGCAGCCGACGAAGAGCGTGTTGCGAAACGCGCGCTCGAGCGCGGGGATGCCGTCGTGTTTGGCGGGTACTTCTGGGGTGAGATCGGCGGGGTAGACCGGGTCACCACCGAGGAACTCGACGACCTCTGCGGAGAGCTCGGCGTGGCGCAGCTCATCGAGGGAAGAGCGCAGCACGGCGGTCTTCACCTCCATGGGCGCCTCGGCCTCCATAAGCTGCGGCAGCAGGTTCGAGAAGACGGCCGCGCTGCGGTGCTCGTGGAAGGTACGGTGACCCCAGTTCTCGACAGCCATGGCGACCGCGTCTGGGTGGTAGCTGCCCACCAACACGTCGTCTTCGCGCCTGTCCGCCGGCTCGCTGCCGCGGTCGAGGAGCCGCCGGCAGATGCGTTCATGCATGGTAACGAGCGCGGTGTCTCCGGTGCGCGCGTCGAGCTTTCCGATCGGCTTCGTGTTCATGACTCGCGGTTCGCTACCCGTCCGTCGAAAGCAGGCGGGTTGAAGGGGCCGACGGCTGCGCAGTTACAGCCGAATCCTGGGTCATAGAAGCACGGCGCGCCTGTTTCGTCGATGAAGCGCTGGCAGCAGTCGAAGTCGTTGTCCTGCGTGCACTCGTCTGGGCACTGGTTGTCCTCTACGTCCTCGCAGGAGTCGCCACCGTCGGTCACTTCGGTGACCGTGTCGTCGGGCGCGTCGGGCGCGACGTCTTGGGCTACGTCCGGCTCGGGAGCATCGGGTCGCACATCTTCAGGCGCGTCGGGCGCGACGTCTTCGGAGACCTCTTCGCCGACATCGGCCGTCACATCGTCGGGCGGGTCAACGTCGGGGCTGACATCGGGCTCGGTGGAGTCGAGCTCCACGTCTTCCGCGACCTCTTCGCCGACATCTTCAACGGTGTCGACGCTGATATCGAGCTCGGGCACGTCGATGGCGACGTCAGTGGTGACGGAGCCGTCGACGCTGGTCACGTCATCGTTGTCATCGGACCCACTGGCATCAGAGCCACAGCCTTGGGCGACAAAAGCGACGCCTCCGATGCTGACTGCTTGCACAGCACGGAGCGCGCGGCGGCGCGCAGCTTGTCGTTTGCTCATCATGTTCATGCGGTCTCCGGCGGATTGAAGGGGCCAACAGCAATGCAACTACAGTACTCGCCGGGTACGAACTCGCACCAGTCAGGGATGTTGCCATCTGCGGAGCCTGAGGACTGCGCGCAGCAGTCGTAGTCTGTTTCCGACGAGCAATCTACTGGGCAGATGTCGTCGCGCTCGTCGCTGCAGGCGACGGTGTCGTCGTCAACGTCCGGCGGCGGAGTCGTATCCGGCGGCGGGGTCGTGTCGGGCGCGGCGTCCACTGGGTCGATGACGTCTGGCTCAATGCTGTCCATGCTGGTGTCGACCGCGATGTCGTCCACGGTGTCAGGCTCCGTCATGTCCGGAGCGGCGTCCGGCATCGCGTCGAGCGTCGCGTCTTCGGCAACGTCCGGCTGCACCGCATCCACACTCGCATCATTCGCGGGCTGGTCCGTGTCCGCCTTCGAGTCATTGCATGCGCCGGTAAAGACGCCGCCAAGCGCGACGGCCTGCACGGCGTAGAGCGCGCGACGGCGGGCGGCTTGGCGAGATTTCAGCGGCATGTTCATGGCGGTTCTTGGCGCTTCGTTGAGGATCGACTTGTCTAGGGATAGCGGAATGGCGGTGGAGCGCAAGATGTGACCTTCGGCGCGGGGGCCCCTGTTCCGGAAGGTCGAGCCAACCCGTCTCCAAGCACCGGGATATCGAGATCTTCGCAGCTGGGGCGGGGATGGCGGGGGCGAGCTGCGCGCCTGCGGCGCGCTGACCTCGCCCGCGATGGGGCGGTGGGGTGGCGGGGCGGCGGGGGCAAAGATGGCGGTGGGGTGGCGGTGGGGATGGCGGGGGCGGGGATGGCCGGGGCGGGGGCGAGGGTGGCGGGGCGGCGGGGATGGCGGGGGCGGTGCGCCGGGACGACCGAGGGGTATGACATTGCCGGACCGCCCCCATTGCCCCACGGCGGGGCCGGTGCTACCTCCGCGCGCATGATGATCCGCTACCCACATGGCAACGTTCTGCTGCGTGATTTAGGCCGTGACTTCCCCGTCGTTACGTACGGCGAGGGGGTCTGGTTGCACGACGCGGACGGGCATCGCTGGCTTGATGGGTCGAGCGGTGCATTTGTGAGCAGCGTGGGGCACGGCAACACCGAGGTAGTCGCGTCTATCGCGGCGTCGCTCGGCAAGGTCGGCTACGTCAATGGCATGCAGTTCACCAGCGAGCCGACCGAGGCACTGGCAACTCGCATTGTGTCGCACGCGCCGGCGGGGCTCGACAAAGCCGTGTTCCTGGCGTCTGGATCGGAGTCGATAGAGGCCGCGATCAAGTTCGCGCGGCAGCTCTGGTACGACCGCGGAGAGCTTCAGCGCGATGTCGTGATCGCGCGCACGCCGAGCTACCACGGCAACACGTTGTACGCGCTCTCGATCTCCGGGCGCCCGCACTACAAGAAGGTCTACGGCCCGCTGCTCTCCGACGTCGTCACCATCTCGGCTCCCTACCCCTACCGAGCAAGCGTCGACGACTACGCGGGCAGCGCCGAGCACTATGCGGCGGAATTGGAAGCAGCCATCGTCAAAGCGGGGCCTGAGCGCGTTGCCTTGTTCGTCGCCGAGCCGATCATTGGTAGTTCGGCTGGCGCATCGGTGCCGCCTCCGGGCTACTTTGCGGCGATGAGCGCGGTGTGCCGCAAGTATGGCGTACTCACCCTTGCCGACGAAGTGCTCTGTGGCGTTGGCCGCTGTGGTCACTTCTTTGCGTCGAACGCGCTCGGATTTGAGCCAGACCTGCTGGTCTTCGGCAAAGGCATTGGCGGCGGATACGCAGCTCTCGCGGGTTTCCTCGCCAAGAGCGCGCATGTCGCTGAGATGCAGGCTGGCTCGGGCAAGTTCATGCATGCGCAAACGTACATGCACGCGCCGATGATGACGGCCGCCGGCATTGCGGTGATGGACTACATGGATACGCACCAAGTCGTGGCGAACGCCCACGAGGTTGGCGAGTACCTACAACGCCAGCTCGCAGAACGCATCGGTGTATTGCCGCATGTGGGCTGCATGCAAGGCATGGGATTGTTGGCGGGCATTGAGCTCGTCGCAAACACGGGAACAAGGGCACCCTTTGCGCGCACCGAAAAGGTCGCAGAGAGGGTTACCGCACGTTGCTTTGAAAACGGCCTCCTTGTTTGGCCAAACGTCGGTCAAGCTGACGGCACGAATGGCGACCTACTGATGGTGGCGCCCCCATTGATTATCACCCGCGAAGAGGTGGATGAGCTCGTCGATCGACTGAGCGTCGCCCTACGCTTACCCTGGGAGACTGCATGAGTTTCAAGAT
The DNA here is from genome assembly GCA_047610025.1 of Bradymonadia bacterium. GTDB lineage: Bacteria > Myxococcota_A > Bradymonadia > REDH01 > REDH01 > JBLFZA01. Next base: position 10,284 of record JBLFZA010000099.1, read on the forward strand.
TACGTATTCGGTGCTCGACGCCGACATGTCCGAACTACACACCGCGTTCGACGCCGCGTTGGCAGACGTTCGCAGCCAGCTCGGCGTGGAGCTTCCTTGCTGGATCGGCGACGAACCCTCGCGATCCGGCGAGATGATGGAGAGCTACAACCCCTCCCGCACGACCGAGCTGCTCGCGAAGGCGCACTCCGCCACGCTTGCAGACGTTGACCGCGCGATGACCATCGCGAAGCGCGCGCAGAAGGAGTGGGCCGCCACCACGTGGCAGCACAAGGTTGCCGTGTGCAACAAGGCTGCGGATTTCATCTCGGCTGACAGCCTGCGCTACGCGGCCATCATGTCGTTGGAAGTCGGCAAAAACCGTATGGAGTGCCTCGGCGACGTCGAAGAGTCGGCGGACCTCTTGCGCTACTACGCGGCGCAGCTTGAGACACATAAGGGCTACGTCACGACGCTCAACAAGCTCTCACCGAACGAGGACACGCGCTCGGTGCTGAAGCCCTTCGGTGTGTTCGTCGTCATCGCGCCCTTCAACTACCCCGCCGCACTCGCTGCAGGTATGTCGGGCGGCGCCCTTCTCGGCGGCAACGCCGTCATCCTGAAGCCCTCGGAAGACGCACCGTGGTGCACTGAGCTTCTCTACGAGAGCATGGCAAAGGCGGGCTTCCCCACCGGGCTCTTCCAAGTCCTGCACGGCAAGGGCGAGACAATCGGCGACGCACTCGTCAAGCACAAGGACACCGACGGTGTCGTGTTCACCGGCAGCTCGGCTGTCGGCCACAGCATCTTCCGCTACATGACCTCGAAGACGGTTCGCCCGGCCTTCTTGGAAATGGGCGGAAAGAACCCGGCCATCATCGCCGCCGACGCTGACCTCGATGCCGCGGTCGAAGGCACCTACCGCTCGGTCTTTGGATTGAGTGGCCAGAAGTGCAGCGCGTGCTCACGCGTCTACGTGCACGAGAGCCTGCGCGACGCGTACGTCGACAAGATGCGCGCGAAGGTCGAGAAGATGATCATCGGCGACCCTACCCGCGAAGAGGTCTTCATGGGCCCCGTCGCTGTGGCGGACTCCGTCGAACGCTTCAAGAAGGCGTCCGCTTCTGCCAAGGCAGACGGCGCTGTGCTCTTTGGCGGTGAGCTACTCACCGGCGGCGAATTCGATGGTGGCTACTTCGTGGCCCCAACGATGGTTGAGGTCCCGCGCGACCACTGGCTTGAGAAGACGGAGCTCTTCCTCCCCTTCGCGACCGTGTCGACCTTCACCGACATCGACGACGCTATCTCTCGCGCCAACGACGTCGACTACGGCCTGACCGCCGGCGTCTACAGCGCAGACAAAGACACCGTAAACCACTTCCTCGACAACATCGAGGCTGGCTGCGTGTACACAAACCGCCCCGCAGGCGCGACCACAGGAGCATGGCCCGGTGTGCAAGCATTCTGCGGCTGGAAGGCCAGCGGCTCGACCGGCAAGGGTGGCTGCGGCCCCTACTACGTTGCGCAGTTCATGCGCGAGCAATCACAAACCCGCGTGCTCTGAGGCAACCCGATGAATTCACACATTCACCCGCAAATTCTGACCCCGCTGCCCGGCCCCATCGGCCAAGGCATCGTCGATTCTGACCACGCACACACCTCGACCTCATACATCAAGGTCTACCCCTTGGTCGTCGAGCGAGGCGAAGGCGCTTGGATTACCGACGTCGACGGAAACCGCTTCCTCGACTTTATGGCCGGCATCGCCACCGCATCGACGGGGCACTCGCACCCGAAGGTCGTGCAGGCTATCAAGGACCAAGCCGACAAGTTCCTGCACATCTGCGGCACGGACTTCTACTACGACTCGATGGCCAAGCTCGCGGAGCGACTGACCAACCTCATCCCCGGCATGGGCAGCAAGCGGGTGTTTCTGTCGAACTCCGGCTCCGAGTGCGTCGACGGCGCACTCAAGCTGGTTCGCGAGCACACGCGGCGTCCCTATGTGATCGCGTTCAAGGGAGCCTTCCACGGGCGCTCGCTCGCGGCGATTTCGATGAACAGCTCAAAGGTGAAGTATCGGAAGAACTTCGGCCCGCTGCTCGGTGGGATCTTTCACGTGTCTTACCCGCCGTCCGCTCCGCACATGACGGAGCACAACAACTGGGAGCGTTCGATCGACGAAATCCACGACATCTTCAAGCGATTCGCGTCGCCCGAAGAGATCGGGGGCATCTTCATTGAGCCCATACTTGGAGAAGGCGGATACATCATCCCGCCCCCCGAGTTCCTCGCGGAGCTCCGTTCGATCTGCGACCAGCATGGCATCATGCTTGTCTTTGATGAAGTGCAATCCGGCGCTGGCCGTACCGGCTCGATGTACGCCGCTGACCACTTCGACATCGCACCTGATGTGCTGCTCTCCGCAAAGGGGCTCGCCTCCGGCATGCCACTCGGCGCGATCATCGCTCGAGAAGACAAGATGACGTGGCCGCGTGCCTCGCACGGCTCCACGTACGGCGGCAACCCCGTCTGTTGTGCCGCCGCGCTGGCAACGCTCGATATTATCGAGCCCATGCTGCCGCAAATCACCGCCACCGGTGAGTACCTGATGAAGGGCCTTCGCAAGCTCGCCGAGAGCCACCCATCGCTCGCGGATGTCCGCGGTATTGGCCTCATGATTGGCGCCGAGTTCCTCAAGCCCGGCACCAAGGAACCCGCATCCGCGCTCGTCGAAGAGCTCGAGCAGCTCGCCTTCCAAAAAGGACTGCTCCTTCTCTCCTGCGGAGACTCCACTATCCGATTCGCACCCCCCCTCGTTATCCGCGAGCACGAGTGCGATGTCGCCCTCGGCATCCTCGACGAATGCCTCACCGAACTCGAAGCCAAGCACTTCTAAGTTGTAGGGAAGGTGGCAGGAGGACGAATGTAGGAGGAAACTGGGCTCTGCCCAGACCCGCCAGGGGCCTCGGCCCCTGGACCCGACGGAAGCCGCTTGCGGCTTCCTTTGTGGTTTTTGGGTGACTGCGTTGCGGCTTGTTCGGTGCTCCGATCTCGGGCGTGGCGACGACGGTGATTGCCGTGTTTTGTGCGCTATCGCCGGCGACGGTGCCAATTTAGCAATACGCCTAACCATACCACGAGTGCTGCTGGTGACGCGCCAAGCCCGGCGCCAGAGCAGCCGGTTTGCGCTTGTGTCACGAAGGGGAGATCTGTGTCGAGTGTTTGCTCGGTGTCTGTATTGTCTGTCGTGTCGGCGTCTGGGTCAGCGTCAGGCGTTGCGGCGTCCGCCGCGGTGACGTCATCGTCGCTACCGGCGTCATCACCGGTGCCGCCGCCTGCGTCGGGGTCGGGGTCTGTGCGCTCTTCGCCGAGTACTCCTGTGACGACCACGCCTGCGCTGCCTCCATGGCCGTCGTAGACGCGGATGACGGCAGTCCACGGGTCAGACTGCGTCGGCAGGCGGAGCTCGGTGTCCGTAGTTCTCAGGTCGACTAAGCCATCGTAGTCGAGGTCGACCTCGAAGGTGAGCGTGTCGCCGTCGGCGTCTTGGCTGCCGCTCACGTCGATGAGCATGTCTTGAGAGAGGCGAGGAGCGGCCGTGAGGATCGGTGTTTCGTTGTTTGGGCGCAGCGGCTCGAGCAGCG
>JBLFZA010000100.1:0-13875 GCA_047610025.1 Bradymonadia bacterium
TACGAGTTCAGTGAGACGGTCACGATCCCAGACGATCGGAACGTGTTTGGCGGGTACCACCGCGGCGACGACGACTCTTGGCAGCGGAACTTCGGGCAGGCGCGCATCATCGTGACCTTACCAGCCGGCACGCTGCTCGCATTGGCGGTCTCCATCGATTCGGGCGCTGAGCAATCCGTGAACCTCGGTTGGCTCGACATCGAAGCAAACATAGCAGGGAACATGGCTGGCCAGTCTGTCGCCGGACTCCGCTGCAGCGGCTGTTCGCGGTCGACTTTTACCAGCGTGAACATCACGGCGGGGCCAGGCGAGGCGGGAAGCCCAGGTGATGGCGGCATGGGCGGCGACGACGGATTCGCAGGCAACGACGGACTGATCGCGGGCGGTACACCCTCCGCCGAAGATCCCTGTCACGGCACCCCGGTAGAGCGAGACGTCGCCGGGGCCGGCGGCGCGGGAGCCCCCCTATCCACGGTCGCCGCATCCAGCCAAGCCGGTTTCGACGGTGCGGGGAGCTCCTCGCTTCGCGGTGCCGGAGGCGCTAGTGCGGGGGGGAACGCTACAGGGCGGGACGGTGAGGACGCGGACGAAGTGAGTAGCGTACAGAGCGCTGCGGACGGCGGAGCGAACTCCGGAACGCCGGACCCTTCAGAGGGCGAATACCAGATTCAGATTGGCTGGATTCGGCCGAGCGGGCGCGATGGCCGAAACGGTTCGAGTGGCGCAGGAGGCGGAGGCGGAGGCGGAGGAGGTCAGACCCCCTCTTCCGGCGGGATCCGTGGCTACGGGCTGGACGGAGGGAGCGGGGGAACCGCGGGATGTCGCGGAACAGCCGGCGACGGCGGCACCGCAGGCGGCTCGTCAATCGGCCTTATCTTGAGCAGCTCGGACGGCATCACCTTCGCAGACGTGAGCGTGACCTCCGGCGCCGGCGGAGCGGGCGGACGAGCTGGCCAAGGTGGCCCCGGCGGAAACGGAGGCGATGGCGGAACGGGAGGGAACATCGACGGTTATAGAAACGGTGGAGACGGTGGCGCAGGCTCCGGCGGCAGCGGTGGTGGCGGCGGAGGCGGAGGCGCAGGCGGAAGCTCGTTTGCGCTCCTACGTGATGACGGCACTGGCATTGGTGGTGGCATCTCGTTCAGCGCGGGCGCTGCAGGCGCTGCAGGCGCCGGCGGAACAGGCGGCAGGGGTGGCCAACACGGCGACATTCTTCCTCGCGAGCCGTCTGTCTCGGGACCCGACGGATTGCCGGGTGCCGCGGGGCAGACGCTTCGGCAGCGCGTGGCCGACCTCTAAGTACTCGGGGCTACGCGCGGCGCGGCATCGAGGGACGCGCCGCGTAACGGGGCCTCCCACCACACCGCACACGCCGGCGCTTAGTTCGCGACGCTTCTGACTATGCGCTAAGCTCTGGTGGGCCGAAGACCCCAACAACGACTCGGTGCGTGCATGATACGCCGCGCGTCGAACCTGCCAGAACGCCGCTATGCCATCAACGAATCGACCGCGCCTCCCCACGAACCTTGGGCTTGCGCCCGCCGTGCTCTCTGGCGCTCGCCCTGACGGCCTGTGGCTCTGACTCCTCCGAGGGGTCCGACTGCGAGCAGAACAGCGACTGCGAAGCCGCCGAGATCTGCGTTGACTCCACCTGCGAGCCAACCGGCAGTGATACCCGTAATGACACGGATGACGCCGGGGACGCCGACACGGGTGACGACGCGGGCGAAGACGCCACAATCGACACGGGCGACGATGTCGCGGGCACAGAAGGCGATGTGAACGACATCGGCGACGGCGACGGCGACGGCGACGACCAAGACGTCGATGCCGGCCAAGACACAAGCGAAGACACGGATACTGGCGACGATACAGACACCACCGAAGACGTAGCGCCAGACGGCTCCGACTTCCCCACCCTCGCCGACTACCGTGCCTGCGAGACCGACACCGACTGCCCTCTCGGACTCGGCGATTGCATCACCGACGTCCCGCTCAACCGCGCAGACCCGCTACTCGGCGACCGCGTCGCCATTGCGGACATCGCGCCCGAGTGGCCCGCTGCAGGAGTCTGCTCGCTCGCGTGCACAACCGAGCCGAGCGTGTGTTCCACGCTCGAGCTGCGCGACAACCGCGGGCGACCCGTGCCCTTCACCTGCCAACTCATCGTGGAAGGTGCCACGCCCTACCCGGCAAGCGCCCCGCCCTTCCCCTTCGATGACCAGCTCGACGTGCAGGCGCTCACGGACTGCGTGCCCTTCGGTGCGATCTGTCGCCCGCCCCTTCAGCTCGACCCCGCGAACAGCGAGAGCTTCTGCGCGCCCTGCGACAGCACTGACGCGTGCGGCGACGGCGACCTGTGTTGGGACTTTGCCGCGGAGCGCAGCACCGACATCGGCGGCACATGCCTCATGGGGTGTGACGAGAGCGCAGCGTGCCCCTTCGGGTTCTCCTGTGACGAACTTACGCAAGACGACGGCGATGGCGTCACCGTGCTGGGTACCTTCTGCGCCCCGCTCACACAAACCTGTGGCGATTGCCGAGATTTGGATGGCGATCGGCGCGGCGTCGGGCTCTGCGGGACAACGGCCGCGCCAGTGTCGGCGGTCGATTGCGATGATCTCAATGGCGGCGCCTACTACTCGGCCACGGACCCCGAACACGCCTTCCCAGAGATGTGCGGCGAGTTTGACCTCAACTGCAACGGCCTCTCCGATGCGCGTGAGCAGGTCGGAGCCGACGTCTTCCCAGAAGAGCACTGCACCGCGTGCGGAGATATGTGTAGCGGCGTGGAGCCCAACGCCACACGACAGTGCCGAACAAACATCGAGACCGACCAACCCTTCTGCGCCGTCATCTGCGATGACTCCGCCGCCTTCGCCGATTGCACGCCGGAGCCCGGCTGCGAAACGCCGGTCGACGACACGACACGTTTGTTCTACCGCGACGCCGACGAAGAGGGCGCCGGCGACCCGAACGACTTCGTCTTTGCATGCGAACTCGGCGAAGCGCCGGCGGGCTACGTGGCAAACAACGCCGATTGTAACGATGACGCCAGCGCGGCCTTTGGCGCGTTCGACGACGTGGCCGCCGGTATCGAGATCTGTGACGGGTTTGACAACGATTGTGACGAAGGCACGGACGTCGGGCTCATCGAGGTCGGCGACGCGTGTACGTCAGACCTGCCGGGCGTTTGCGAAGCGGGAACGCTCTCCTGTGAAGGCGAAGCCGGGCTTGTGTGTGTGCCAACGATTGCACTCGATGAGCAGCTCGAAGTCTGCGACGGGGTCGACAACGACTGCGATGGCGAGCTCGAAGAGGCAGCGGACATCCCCGAGTTGGGCACCGCGTGCGCCGCCGACGCGTTCGGCATCTGCGCGCTTGGTAGCACGACGTGCGAGGGCGTGACCGGGCTCGTTTGTGAACCCGCAGCACCGGATGATAGCATCGACAGTCCGGACGACCTCGCGCTCGACACGGACTGCGATGGCATCGATGGCACGCTCACACGCGCTGTGTTTGTAAGCTCTGGTGGCGCGGACGCTGGGGACGGGACAGCCACCTTCCCGGTGCGCACACTCGCGCAGGCGATGGTGCTCGCCACCGCCGATCGTGACCAGATTCTCTTGGACGCCGGCCTCTACGAAGCCAACGCCACGACACGTGTCGACGGGGGTCGCACGATCGCCTGGCTTGATGTGAACGTGCAGACCGAGGGCGGTAACGGCCAATTCGTGATTGCGGTCGAGTGCGAAGACTGCGGTGCTGTCCGCTTCAACAACGTGAACATTGTGGCCGGTGACGCTGGCGCGGGTACACCCGGTAACGGGGGCGCGGCCGGCGTGAACGGGGACGAAGAGATCGACGGCGTCAACAGCGCATTCGGACAGCCGCCGCCTATGGACCGCTGTTACGGCAACCCGTCATTCGTCGACCAACCGGGCGGAGGTGGCCGAGCAGATCTGGAGAATCAACGAGGCTTCGATGGATCCGGCGCGCTTGGTGGACTGCGGGGTTCGGCCGGCCTAAGCGGCACAAGCGGCTCGGATGGTGGCCAGGGCGGCGACGCAAGTGCTGTGAACGCGGCACCCGCAGCTGCTAGCGGGGGAGCCAACACCGGCACCCCGGATACCGACACTGGCAGCTATGACCCCGCGTTGGGTTGGGTTCGCCCGCATGGAAGCGACGGCGCCGCGGGCGCGTCCGATGGAGGTGGAGGTGGAGGCAGGTCAGGCGGCAACGGTGGCAGCGGCGGCAACGGCGGCGGCGGCGGTAGCTCGTTTGCCGTGCTGCGCGACGGCGCGACGAGCATTAGCGGAGTGTGGGCGCGCACCGGGGGAACACGAGCGGAGTGTGGGCGCGCTACCGAGGGAACGCGAGCGGAGTGTGGGCGCGCTACCGAGGGAACGCGAGCGGAGTGTGGGCGCGCTACCGGGGGAACGCGCACCGGCCGCACGGCGACCGGCGTCGAGGGATGTCGAGGAGGGGCAAGGTGGTTGTTCGGTGAACACCTTTGTTCTTGCACTACACCTCTTTCGCCCACCGCCCGCGCTTCCAACTCCACATGAAGATCGCCGCTTGCACCATGCGATACACCATCTGCCCAATCCACACCGCGGTGAGCCCCCCGCCCCACACCGGGCCAATCAAGTAGGCCGCCGGCAGGAAGAACACCCACTGCGTCACGATACTCACACGCATCACCGTCTTGGCGTCGCCTGCGCCGAAGTGCGCGTTGAGCAACACCATGCCGATCGCGTCGAACCACATGCCGCACGCCATCACGCGAAACGGGAAGCGCGCGAGCGCGAGCGTGTCCGCGTCGTAGAGAAACGCGCCGAGAAAGAAGTCGGGGAAGATGGCGGCGGGGACAGTGAGGCAGGCGACCGTAACGGACGCGACCTTCGAGACGTCCCACCCCCATCGCGCGGCGTCCTGCTCGTTCTTGCGACCGAGCGCTTGACCCACCAACGAGGTCGCCGCGAGGCCGAAGCCCATCGCGGGTAGAATAGCGACCAGCATCAGATTGATCATCACGCCAGTCGCGGCGAGCTCCGCGGTGCCGACCATGCCGACGATCACGCTGAAGCTCGTCATACCAGCGGCGAAGAAGAAGCCTTGTATGCCGGACGGGACCGCGAGTCGCAGCATCGTCATCATGGTCTCCATATCCGGAAGACCACGCAAGAACCCGCCTTCCCGCGCATAGCGCAAGCCGAGCACAAAGTACGTGAGCGTGCCCGCGACGGCCGCAATAGCCGACGCAGCGGCAGCCCCGCTCACGCCCATCTCTGGGAACCCAAAGTTACCGAAAATCAGCAGATAGTTCAGCACGATGTTTGTCACGTGCATGACGATCAGCGTGCTCATGTAGAGCTTCGAGAGGTTCACCCCGTTGAAGAACCCGCGGAACGCGAAGTTCATCGCGATGAAGGTCAACGCGAGCAACCGAATACGTAGGTAGGGCACGCCGAGCTCGACCACCGCGGGGTCGTCGATCAGGAAGGGGAAGAGGACGGGAACAAAGGTGTAGATGATGACCGACGTTGGGATGCCGAGCGCGATCGCCTGAAGCAACCCACCGTTGAGTGGAACGGCCACGATGTCCGTTCGCCCCTCCCCCAAACGTCGCGCGCTCATCGCCTGTACGCCCGTCGCGAGCCCGGTGATGAACGCCATCGAGAGCCAGTTCGCGAAGCCGCCGAGGTTGACGGCCGCGAGCGCTGCGTCGCCGAGCGTGCCGACCATGGCGGTGTCCACCAAGTTCAGCACGTTCTGCGAAACCATGCCGCCGATAATCGGCAGGGCCAGCGCCATGATCATCTTGATACGATCACGGTTCAGCATGACATCTCTTGGGTTGGGGTCAGGCTCGCCGGCTTAGGCGCTCCCGGACGCCTCGACAACGAGGCGGTCGCTCGGCCACCTGCGCTACGCCTTCTTTCGTTCGATGCGAGCGCCGAGCGCGGCGAGCTTCTCCTCAATGCGCTCATACCCGCGGTCGATGTGACCGACGTTGTAGATCGTCGACGTGCCTCGCGCGCTGAGCGCTGCCAGGAGCAGCGACATACCCGCGCGCACATCCGGAGACGAGAGCGTGCCACCGACGAGCGGCGTCTTGCCAATCACGACCACGCGGTGCGGGTCACAGAGGATGATCTTCGCGCCGAGCCCTGTCAGGGAGTCAGTAAAGAACATGCGGCCATCAAACATCTTCTCAAAGAACATGATCGTGCCGTGGCACTGCGTCGCCGTTGTGATGGCGACACTCATCATGTCGGTCGGAAACATCGGCCAGGGCGCGTCGTCCACCTTGGGGATGTGGCTCATGAAGTCGGACTCGATGCGCGGCTCCTGACCCTCGGGCAATACGATCGTGTTGTCCTTCATCTCAAACTGCACGCCAAGCTTGCGGAAGACCAAGTTGATCATGCGCATGTCGTCCGGCACGACGTTCGTGATGGTCAACGGGGAGCCCGTCATCGCGGCCAAGCCCATGAAGGAGCCGACCTCGAGGTAGTCCGTACCAATGCGGTGTGTACCGCCCCAGAGCCCCTTCGTGCCTTCGATCACCAGCGTGTTCGTGCCAATGCCTGAGATGTGAGCACCGAGGGTGTTCAACATGTTGCAGAGGCCCTGCACGTGCGGTTCACACGCCACATTGCGAAGTGTGGTGCGCCCACGGGCGAGCACCGCCGCCATGATGATGTTCTCAGAGCCCGTCACGGACGGCTCATCGAGGAAGATGTCGGCGCCCGTCAACGCCTTGGCTTCGATGATGAACTGGTCGTCCGTCTCGATGGTCGCGCCAAGCGCCGCAAAGCCCAAGAAGTGCGTGTCGAGGCGACGGCGGCCAATGACGTCGCCGCCTGGCGGCGGCAGCTCGACTCGACCGAAGCGCGCGAGCATCGGCCCGGCGAGCAGAATCGAGGCGCGCAAGCGACGGCAGAGGTCGGTCGGCATCACCGTGGTGTTCACGCCCGAAGCGTTCACAACCAGGGTGTTCGGCCCCGACCACTCTGCGCTGGCACCAATGGCCTGCAGAATCTCGATCATCGTCAGCACGTCCGCAATGCGCGGTACGTTCTCTAGCGTGATGGTCTGGTCGCTCACCAAGGTGGCGGCGAGCACCGGCAGCACTTCGTTCTTGGAGCCGGATGGGTGAACGGTGCCCGCGAGCGGGTGACCACCTTCGATGACGAATTTATCCATCGCGTTCTATGCGTTGCAGGGGAAACGAATCGGGCGACACCCTGCTACGCGCGATCTCGCGATGCAAGCGACAACACAACGCAGGCCATACCTTGGGCGGTGCCGGGATGAAGGGAGGCGACGCCTAGACTCTCGATCCTGAAGCCGGCGCGGAGGAGGTGCACGGCGTCTTTGGCGCCAGATGTTGGAGAAGGCGCGAGGTAGACAACGCGGTCGACGCCTAGGGTGACGAGCGCGCTCATCGCGTCTTCGCCTAGCGGAGAACGGAAGGGGTTGATGAGTGCGCGGGTGTAGTGGCCGGTGGCGGTGGCTTGCGCGAGCTTCGGCAGCACGGTCTCGGCTTTGCCCCCGCGGAAGATGACGTGTGCGGCGGCGTGTAGCGCAGCGGACGCGGTGGCCGCTTGCACGGCGCGATAGTCGACATCGATACCGAGCACGGAGGCGGCTTCTCGTCCGATCGCGAGGCTGAGGCCGCCGGTAGCGCTGCCAACATCGAGCGTGTGCTGTCCCGACGCGTCCAGCGTATCCACCACCCAGTCGTAGACGCGTTCCGCCTGTGCAGGCGTGGGTTGCGTCCACCCGAGCGCGCTCGATGACAGCGTGATGCCGGCGACCGGAGCCGGCACGGGGTCGTCTCCGATCCGCGCGAGCGTGCGGCGCTCGTGGGGTTTGCGTGGGTCGCCCGAGACGAGCTCCACGCACGCGGTTGGGGGAAGCCTCGCGTAAAGTCTCTGCAAGACACGTTCGGCTTCAGAGGGTTCGGAAGCCAACGCCGGCTCATGCGCGTCGGCCATCGAGTTCACCTGCGGCTGCGAGAGCCACACGGTTACTTGGTCATGAGAGCCGGCGACGAGCTCTAGTGTACCCTCGGCGTGGTCGGCGCCGAGCGCTGATGGCCAGCAGGCGGCGAACGCAGTGGCGAGCGAGCGCAAGCGCGGGGCGTTGGCGTCGCACTCTGGCGCGTGGACGATGCGGCCATCGAAACGCCGCAGACCGACCTCGCAGCGGCCATCGACGATGCACCACGCGAGCGCGGCGCGCACGCGCTGGCCACCGCGACGAGTCGGCGCGACGATCCGCACCGCGTTCGGCGCTGGGACATCGAGGTCAAGCCCAGCCTCTCCCAGAATCCGACGGAACACCTCGGAGACGACGGTGGCTTTGTAGTGGTCTTCTGTCTGCTCATCGACGTGCAACATCACGCAGCCGGGGCAGTTACCGACGTGCGGGCAACGGGGCGCGACGCGTTCGGGCGCGGCGTCGACCACGGCGACGGCGTTGCCCCACGTCTTCCACCGCGTGCGCTCGACATCGACGAAGACACGCTCGTTGGGGAGCGTACCACCGACAGCGAGGCACCGACCGCTCGATTCGTTCTCGGCGAGGCACCGACCGCGGCCGAGCCACTTGCCCACGCGCCAGGGACCAGCGCTCCAGAGGCCACCTTCCGGAGGACCGTGTTCTGCGGGACCGCGCTCTGGAGGACCGCCCATTTAGGGTCGCAAGAAGGAGAGGAGCGTCGCGCGCCACACGTCTGGCTGCTCGATAGGGATGGTGTGTCCGCTGTCAGACACGACGCGGTGGTCGCACTTCGTGAACGCGGCCGCGAGCGCTGCGGCGGACTCTGGCGCGACCAAGAGGTCGTCATTCGAGGTCATGAGCATCGTCGGCACCTGCACGGCGCGGGCGTCATCGATCGGCGGCGGGAACGCTCGCAGGCTTACGACGAGGGCGCGCAGCCCTTCTGGGGTGTTGCGCTGTTCGGTGGCCTTCACCATCGCGTCGAGGTGCTTGTGGTTCGCGGTGAGAAAGCTGCGGCCAAGGATCTGCGGCAAGGTCGCCCACGCCATGGCGGGCAATCCCCCCGCATCGAGGATGGCGACCCAGCCTCGCGTGATGGTGTCGCGCATGACGTCGTCGTTGGTTCCGATAGACGTGAGCGCGAGGCGACCAACGCGGGCTGGGTGGGCCGCGGCGTAGCCGAGCGCGACGCGGGCGCCATGAGAGAATCCGCAGAGGATCACTGTTTGTTGGTTGGCGTGGTCTAGCGCGACGTCGAGGAGTTGATGGAGGTCGGAGACGTGCTGCTCGAGGGTGAGGGGTCGGTCACCGAGCGGGGTTTTGCCCTGGCCTCTGGCGTCATAGCTGATGACACTGAAGTGCTCGGAGAGCGGTCGGACCTGACTTCTCCAGTTGGCGGTGGTTTGGCTCATGCCGTTAAGCAGCACGAGCAGGGGGCCATTGCCGCGTTGTTCGAAGTGAAGGGCGCTTCCGTCGTCGAGGGTGACGTGCATGCGGGCGGCGTTTGGGTGTGTCGAGGAGGAGTCGATTGGCGACTTGAAATGGGTCAGAGGACAGTGTCACAGTGAGCGGAGTGGCGAAACCGCGTTCCGAAGTAGACGTGCCGGCTTTCGCCGGTTATTGTGCGTGCGTCATGATACGTCGAAGCGAAGTGCTGCGTCGTGGCCATGATCGCAGATACTACTTGGAGATCCGTTGAGAAGGACACGTCAATTTGACCGTACCGCAGACCCCAGCGCGCATCGTGTAAACCGCATGATTCGCGTTCCGCAGATCCGTGTAATCGGTGCGGAAGGCGAGCAGCTGGGCATGATGACCCCCGATGAAGGGCGCGATATCGCGTCGGAAGCGGGGTTAGACTTGGTGGAGGTCGCGGCAACTGCGCATCCGCCCGTCTGCCGTATTATGGACTACGGAAAGTTCAAGTACGAGCAATCGAAGAAGGCGTCGACCAACAAGTCGGCTCGCGTCGAGTTGAAGACGATCACCATGCGTCCCAAGACCGACCGCCACGATCTGGAAACCAAGATCAATCAAGCGCGGAAGTTCTTGAACAAAGGGGACCGTGTGAAGTTCGTGATGCGCCTTCGAGGCCGCGAGCACGCGCACAAGGAGCTTTGGTTCATCAAGCTGGACACCATCCTCGCCGGGCTGACCGACGTGGCGACCGTGAGTCAGCGACCACAAGAAGAAGGACGCACGATCTCGGCGGCCGTGGAGCCGCTCAGCACTCAGGTCGAGTAGCGCCACTGTCCCTCTGGGGGAGGCGCGCGCGACGCGTCAGCAGACCACGAGCCGACCGCCGATTCTATGGCGTCGGCGCTCGTGTTCGTGCGCCGACGCGCAGAACTCGCGAAGCGTAGGGTCGATGGCGTATCATTCCAGTCTTCTCTGCTTGAGCCCCGCTCGAACGTGTTGAATCGCCGACTGCTTCCGCTGCTCCTCCTCCTCCTCGTCACGCTGCCCTGTTGCAGCGACGAGCCTGAGCGCGTGACAGAGTCGGTGAGCGAGCCACTGATGGTGATGGAGCCCGCTCCGCTCGCCCGCGACATGACGCCGCCAGAGTTCACAGGCGTCGAGCGAGTCAGCCTCACGGCCTACGAGTATTACGAGCTCTCTTGGCTGGCTGCGACCGACGATGTGAGCGAGTCGAGCGCGATCGTCTATGAGGTCTACCACCTCGTGGAGCCCTACGAGGAGCTCACGGACGACAACTCACCGATTCTCGTGACCGAGCCGGGGGCCACGGAGGCCGCCTTTTCGAACGAAGCGGAGGCTGGCCGCTACTACGTCCGTGCCATCGACGAAGCCGGCAATCGCTCCGCCGTGACAAGCGGCCTCGCGCAGCGCTCACGACCACCATGGGTGCGGACCACGACGGGCACCGTCGTCGCGGATATTCACGCATGCGTCGATGCCGGTGAACTCGGCCTGCTCTGCGCGGGCGAAGAAGGATACGCCGCGCGGTGGGACGATGAGCAATGGCACCGCATCCGAACCGGCACCACCGCGACCTTACGCGTCGCGCAAACCCTCGGAGGAAGCTTCCTGTACAGTGAACTCGGCCACCTCATCGAGGTCACCGAAGAGGGCCCTGAACAGATCGATGTACGCTTCGATAATGGCGAACCTCAGTTGCCTTTCCGGCAGTTCACCGCGGATAACATCGGCCTCCGTTACTGGATCGATAACATCGGCCAGACCTTCGTTGGTTCGGACGTCGAGTTTCATCGCATGCAGACCCCTCTAGCCCTCCCGAACAACGACTGTCGCGCGCTACGCGGCTTGGCGTTCTCCGAGGCAGGCAGCTTCGCCTTCTGTGAGGATGGCGCGACCTTCAGCGTACCCACGGGGCAGGCCGGGCGGACTTGGCGGTCGCTGACGCCACGCTCCGACTTCCCGCTCCGCGGAGGGCTTCACGCCCTCTTCTCAGAGGGTGACGCCGTCGCCACTCTCGTCGATGACATCGGAATTCGGCGCGTGAGTGTGGGGGGGTGGAAGCCGATCCTCCTCACGGAGTATCCCGAGTCCACTCACCCCCTCGACAGACAGACAGACCTTCCCGAAACGGACAGAATCGCCGCGGCGCTCCGCGTGGATGAGGACGAGTTCCTGCTCGCCTCTGACATCGGGGTCATCGCGCTCGAGCACGATGACGATGAATGGGAGTGGGAGGTCTTGTCCGATACCGAGGGCGTCGCGGTCGGGCTACAGGCCAATCGAGGCGACCTCGTCGTGATCTACGCCGATGGCTCCGTGGCCGAGATCGACCGAGACCGTGATTGGCTCGTGGCACCGTCTCTCGATGGCTTCATCGAGACGAGCGTCGACGCCGACGGCAACCTGTGGGCGCTCACCGCTGGCAGCCGACCGGGTGTCTATCGTTGGCAAGACGAAGGCTGGCAACGCGAGGCCGCAACACCGAGGTCGAGCCGAAGCCTCGCGTTCGCTGGCATCGCGGTCGCCGGAGATGACGCGATCGTGTTTGGAGCCGCAAATGGCGCAGGAGAGGTGTGGTCTCTCGACGGCAGAGGCTGGGATTACGGCGACAAACTCGCCCTCGTCCCGCCGGATGAGGCCAACCCTGAGGACGAACCGGCGCCCCCATCGCGCATCGAGGGAGGCGACATCGAAGACATCTTGGACCGCGAGATCGACATAGAGCCCTTCGTGCACGGCGACATTGATGAAGACGGACGAGCCGTTGTCATCGGAGAGCACCAGGTGTGGTGGCGCAATAGGGACGACTGGGTCCTCCTCACGGTGCGGCCCGGCGCTCTGAGCGCCGTCACGCTCGATGCAGGCGAGACCTACGTGTTGATTGAGGACGGCGCCGCCGTGCGGTGTTGGCGTGACCGCTGCGGCGGAGACGTCAGGCCAAGCACCTTCGCGCCGAACGGCGTAGTCGACACGTGGCAAAACACGGCCGGACTCGTTGCGATGCTCGCGGACAGGTCGATTGTGGCCCTCATACCCGCGGTTGCTCCAGAGAACTCCGAGGACCTGCTGAACCCTTGGTCGGAGCTCACACCCGGCACGTGGCTCGAACTGGCGCCTGCGGTCACCGCAACACTCACCGCACCACTAAGCCGACGGTACGTCTCGGATATCGAAGACATCCTGTACTTGGCGGATGGCTCGGTCATGGCATCCGTCGACGGTCGCTGGCTCCTGCGCGGGGTTAGGCCCGGTGCGCTCGGTTTCGTCACGACCGCAGCCGGCTGGGCGCTGCTCACCGAAGCCGGCGTTCTGAGACTGGGTGACGTGGCGCCAGTGGTGCGCAAGCAACGACAGTTCTCCCCGCCAGTCGATGGACCCTGATCGTCCGGCGCTAGCGCCGGCCTACAAATCTATCATCGCCGATTCGAGCGCTGATGGCGGCGTTCTGTGGCTCGGCGAGGCCGGCTTCATCGTCGGCGCGGCGAACGACAACGATGAGACGATTTGGGAGCACTTAGCGCATCAGCGATGGCTCGGCATGCACCCTGACCTTGTACCGTTCGCGCGCGACGGTTGGGGCAACCGCTTCTGTTTTCTGCGCCCGAGCGACACGCGGCGACCGGGCGATTCGGTCATCATGTACTGGATGTACGAGACCTTCGTCGCCATCCCAATCGCCTCGAGCTTTGAGGCGTTCCTTCGCTGGATTGGGCTGATCACGTGGGCGCACTCCGTCGACCCAAGCTATGACTCTGTCGAGCAGTCGGACTATGACGGCTTCCTCAGGATCGTCGAGCCCCACCTCACGCTCCCACAGTTCTCCAGCTTGGTCCCAACCCGTGTGGCAGAGCGTCGAGTGGTGGCCCAGGCGGGGCTGAAGCTCGACCCGCGCAGCCCGAGCTTGCTCGTGCATCGCGCAGCCTCTCGGGACGCAGACGACCAAGTCGCCGCGTTGCTGGATTGCGACAACGCGCTGCAGCACTTCCCACAGTTCACCGCCGCGCACGTGATGAAGGCGCTGCTTCTCCGAAAGGAGCGTGGCAGCGTGGAGCGCCTCAACGCGCTGCGCGCGAGCCTGGAGTCGCCGCTTGCGTTCACGGGCGACAAGACGATGCCCTGGTTCCGCGATGTCCCCTCGATCGATTGCGACCGCATCGCCGAGGCGTTGTCCTCTCATCCCCGCCTACACGATCTCTGCAACGGGGATCCGATCATGTTGCTCGTGCAGCGCCTCGACCCGAGCGCACCGATGTCGTGGGTCGAGCTCACGCTCGCTCAAGTCGACAGCGGCGATTTGCATGCAGCGGTGGTCATGGCAACGAACGCCCTTCATTGCGCGGTAGACGACGCCGCGGCCCGAGAGGAAGTCGAACGATTGCTCGTTCAACTCTATGACGCGATCGGCGCACACTGGCATGCCTC
>JBLFZA010000101.1:0-13795 GCA_047610025.1 Bradymonadia bacterium
CTCGAACGCCGTCATGGGGCCGCTGCGACGGGCCTCGCGTGACCCGTCTCCTTGATCGTGCGTGCTACGCGTTTACCATTGAGATATCGCACGACCCACGCGGAGACCCAAGATGACCAGTGCCCCTACCGATACAATCGACGCCGAGCCGGAGATCTTCGACAGCGTCGAGGCGCTCGACGACCGGAAGTTTTTGTCGAAGGCGAAGAAGCTCGCAGGCCGCGTCTCTTTCGTAAGGCACGCGGTCGCGATGTGGCACACCATGCGGGACGACGAGACTCCAGTGGCCGCCAAGGGCGTGATCGTCGGCGCTTTGCTCTACTTTGTGCTTCCGATCGATCTCATCCCTGACTTCATGGCCGGGCTAGGGTTCACCGATGACGCCGCGGTGATCGCCATCGCGCTGAAGACGGTGAGCAGTTATCTTCGTCCTCATCACTATGAGAAGGCGGACGCGGCGCTGGGTCGTCGCGCGTAGTTCGGCGTGTGCGGGGGTGTCTCGGGAGATGGGGTAGTCGGCTGTTGTGTTGGTAGCGCGACGTCGTCGACGCGATCTGGGTGAGGCCGACCGCAGCTGTCGGCGCGGTCGGATTGGCGAGACTCTGGGATGGGTTCATTGATTGGCCCGTCTCGCTGCCTGGGAAGTACGGCCTAACTCGTCTTGCGGCTCCGGGAGGTCGAGGTCTCTTCCGTTTCGCCGAGCCTCAGGCACTGCGCCGGAAGCTATCCAAACCACGGGTACCCAAAGCCGGACGAGGCTCACCAAACAAGAACGGCGGGCTCTCCAACCTCAACTACCGACGCAGTTGAGAGTCCAAAAATGGCTCGCGCCTCCGTGACTTGGGGAAGACAGCGGAGACGCAAGTGGTGCTCCTCTAGAACGCCACCCGAGTTGTGCCAGTGTGGGTAGCGGTCTGAAAGGGCAGTGAGCCCGGAACTACGGTGAGAGGTGTAGTTCTCGAAGACTCCGGGGCATTGTAGGGTGTTTGCCGTATGGAGCAAGCCCCGCGTGGTCAAGCGCGTGGACAATTTGCCTAAGCCCCTGAGAGTCGACGATTCATCGCGTGGCAATGGTGCGGCGATTCCGCACCATTGCCACGCGTTTGCCCTGCCTATCCGTGTTTCTCGGCCATTCGTTGGCCCAGCATGTTGGCGATTCCCATCAACGGGTGCATCGGATTCACGCCAGGGCTGATCGGGAAGATACTCGTATCGCATACGTACAGATTATCTATACCATACACGGCCCCGTCCGAATCGACGACGTGGCGATCGCGATCGGCCCCCATCGGTGTGGTGCCGAAGAGGTGCTGCGAGCCCGTGGTGAAGTCTTGCGCCGTCAGCTCCGCTTCTCGCAGGCCCTTCACATCCTCTTCATCATAGAGCGTGAAGAACTCGCCCGAGATTCCGGTGTAGACCGTGTGTGCGCCCGACGCGAAGAGTAGTTCGGCTGTCAGCGCTGTCGCCTCTTTCATGCGGCGAACGTCGCCACCGCCGAGGTTCCACGTGACGTCCTTACCACCGCCGGGCAGCGCGCGAACGCGCCCCACCGAGTCGTCGCCGCTGACCCAACCGTCGAACACGGCCACGTTCTTGTAGTTCGAGAGATGCGTCTTGTAACGCTCACCCAGGCCGGGGAATTTCGCAGCAATAAGCGCCGGAGAAACCCAAAGCGTTTCGAGCTTTATACCATCCTCGAGATACTCGAGGCTGTGGAAGCCCTGCGTCGCGCCTTCCCAGGGCATGATCTCTTCGTCGTACTCGCCGAGCGTGAAAATGCCAGGGTGAACGCGGAAGTTCTGCCCGATGAGCTTGTTCTTGATCCCGCTGCGCTGGAGAATCACCGGCGTGTGCATGCAGCCAGCAGCGACCACGACGACCCCCGCGGTAATCCGTACCTTGTGCGACTTCTTTCCGTCCGTGGGATCCAGAACCCAGCCCGTCATACCGGACGCTTTATCGCCCCGCATGATGAGCTTGTCACAGAAGATGGAGGTCATCACACGACCGCCGTGTTCGATGATATCGTCGACGACGGTGAAGTCCGTGGAGTTCTTCGCGTTGTTTGGGCAGCCGACAACACAGCGCGCCGAACCCTTGCAGCCGGTCACGTTGCGGTGAATGGACTCCGCGGAGATGCCCATCTCGTCGGCGCCTTTCTTGAACAGAGCGTTGCGCTTGCCCTGTACTTCGGGCGGCGTCGGCGCGATGCGCAGCAGCTCCTCGATCTCTTCCCAATGTGGGGTCAGGGCTTCGGTGCTGAGCCCCTCAATGCCGTGCTCCTTCGCCCAACGTCGAAGCTGGAACTCCGGAACACGCAGGCAAATAGCGGAGTTGAAGACTGAACCACCGCCGAGCGCGCGCGGGTGCAAGGTGGGCAGCACAACGTTGCCGCGCGTAGTGCGCAACCCACTGTCCCAGTAGTAGCGGTTGAATACGTCCATCGGGTCGTTCGTGAACGACTTCGGTTCCGCGATGGGGCCCGCCTCAACAACGATGACACGCTTACCAGCCTTGGCCAGCTGACGCGCACAGATGGCACCGCCAGGGCCCGAGCCGATGACCAGGAAGTCACAGTGCTCGGTGATCTCGCTATTGTAGTCCGCGAAGGTCTCGATGTCGGGATGATGCCGCTTTCCAGCGTTGACACTGGGTTTGGCGTCCCCGTGCGCGTCAGCGCCGTGGCTTAGGGGTGATGTCTTTTTTTTTCCGTCTGCCGTCTGCGTCTCCAGTAGCGCGGCTGCGTCCTCGTGAACTCCGTTCTGCGCGACACCATTCTTCGCACTGCCAGTTGACCCGGCGTGGGGGGGGGCATCGCCAAGGTCGCTCATGCCTGCGTGCGGGAAGGGGCAACGTAGGCCATCGATGAGGAAGCTCTCGGGCGCACCCGTCTTCATCGCCTTCACGTGACGTTCGTCAGCGGTGAGCTCGCGCACAGGCTCGGTGCCGGACGCCATACCTGCGTCCATCGCAGCGGCTATTGCGGCCGGCAGGCGCTTCTTGGCGCCGCTCATTGCGTTCTTTAGGAAGCCACTGGCCACGCTCGCGACCGGGCTCTTCTCTTTGTAATAACTGCCAATGACGTCTTCGAGCGACTCCAAGAAGAACTCGACGTCCTCATCGGTCATGATGACCGGCGGCAGGATTTTGATCGCGCTCAGGTTCGGCCCCGGGATCTGCACGATGATCCGCTTATCGCGGTACATGTCGACGTTGATCGCGGCCCCGAACGCAGCAGGATCCGCGGTTGTCATCACCTTCTGCGTCATCTTCAGCGCGAGGTTCGACGACTCCTTGAAGTAGATGACCATCAGCAGGCCTTGGCCCTCGACCTTCTCGATAACGTCGTACTCTTCTGCCATTCGCTCGACGCCTTCGCGTAAGCGCAGGCCAAGCGCAGCGGCCTTCGTGGGCGCGTCGATGTCTTCCAATGCGCTGATCGTCGCCAGGCCCGCAGCCATCGCCGGGTTGCTCTCCGCGAACGTAGAGAAGTAGGCGGGGCCCGACTTAAACTTCGCGTAGACCTTCTGGTAGATCTCCTCTGTCATGATTGTGGCAGCGACTGGAATCGTGCCACCGGACAGGATCTTCGCGACTGTGATCATGCCCGGACGCGCGCCAGCAGCGAGCGACGCGAACCACGGGCCGGTGCGGCAAAGGCCGGTCTGCACTTCGTCGGCCACCATCACGGTGCCGTAGTGATCGCACATCTCCTGCGCCTGCTGCAGGTACTCCGGGTCCATCACGGTGCCCGACATGCCCTGAACCGGCTCGAAGAAGAAGCCCGCAACGTCGCCTTTGCTGATTTCGCGTTCTAGCTGGTCGATGTCGTTCGGGCGAACCGGGGTGCACGTTGGCATGAGAGGCTCCATGTCCTCTCGTAGCGAGGCCGTGCCCGCCATCGAAGCCGTGGCATACGTGCGACCGTGGAACGCGCCTTCACAGTAGATAAACCGGCGCCGGCGCGTCACAAAGCGGCTGAAGCGCACCGCGAGGTCCATGACCTCACTGCCCGTGTTCGAGAACAGCACCTTTGAATAGTGCGGCCCGCAGATGTTCAGCAGCTTCTCAGCCAGCACCCCGCTCAGGATCGACGAATTCACGATCGCGAGGTTGGGCACATCCATCGACAGCGAGTCGATCACCGCCTGATGGATATCCGGGTGGTTGCGGCCGAGCATGAAGACGCCGCCGCCCGACAGGAGGTCGAGGTAGCGCTCGCCCTGCATATCCCAGAAATACTGCCCACGTGCGCGCTCGAAGACGGCGTTGAATCCGCCTGCATCGAAGAGCTTCTGCATCTTCGGGTGAACGTGCTTTTTTGCGAGGTGCGTACCTGATTGCAGGTGCTCCTCGATCATTCCTTTCATATTCATGACTCGTACTCCTTCGGGTACCCGTAGGCGTCGAAGCACTGGCGCCAACGATCGTAGACGAAGTCCTTAAACTCGTCATCGATCTGGAGCCGATTGCGTTTGTAGCCCTTGATTGACTCCAGGTATTCGCTGATGGTCGCGACGTACTGGTCCCAATCGGGCAGCTCGAACTTGGTATAGATTTCTTCCATCACCTCAAGCTCACGACCGACGAGCGACTCATACGAAATCTCGTAGTAGTTCTCTTCGGGGATGAGGTGACGGTCCTCCAGCAGACGACTGAAGATGCGCTCACCCATCAGCGCTGTTTGCTCGCGGCGGTGGTACTCTTCCCAGTGCTCATCCGGCAGGTGGAAGAAGTTTTCCCAATCCGTGTGCGACCGCATGTGGAGCGTCGAGGCGAAGACCTCGTAAGGGTTGCGGTGAATGTGGATGAACTTGGCCTTCGGGAACATCTCAAGCAGCAGCCGAATGCGCGCGGAGTGCGTGCATGACTTGACCACGACGCGCTTACCGCCGGTGGCGATCATGATCTTCTTGATCAGGTAGATCAGTCCATCTTTCCACTTCTGCCGCTCGGCGTCAGTGCATTCGATGAAGTCGATGTACTTCTCGTACTTCCCCGCGTTGTCCGGGAACATGAACGAGATGTAGGGCGAGAGCCCGGTCAGCTTCGCGAGTGCGATCTCGTCTTCCGCGGCTTCGTTCCAGCCGTTCTTCACGTTGTCGTAGGTGCGCGTGTCCGTCATGAAGCGCGACGTCAGCTTGGGGATAAAGCTCTCACCCAGCAGGAAGGACGACGGGAACACGGCCTGGAAGACGGTCGAGTACGTATGGTTGGGGTCGCGACCGAGCAGGTTGTGCAGGTGCGTTGTTCCGCTACGCCAGTGGCCGAGGATGAAGATCGGCGTGGGTTCGACTTCCATAGCGGCGAGCTGTCGGCCGTACTTCGCGTCCTCGAGCCTACCGAGGATCGTCGAAGGCAGCGACCAGCCGGTGATCCACGCTGCGCGGTGGAAGTACGTTGGGTCGACCTGCCAGCCATTTTCTTTCAGCAGCTTGACCCAATCTTGGATCTCGATGCCGGTGATTAGCTGGTCGGTTGACCATCGGTTTTTCACTTCCTGAACGCGTCGCATTCGGGTCGCCTTTGCGCGGGGTGTGAGCGATTGGGGGCGCGGTGCGTGGTGCTATGACGCGTGCGAGTTTGACGACGTCGGCGCATTACCGTCCGTCGTCTTGCTTGATGTGGCGGTGCTGGACGCCTGGGCCTTGGCAGCCTTTGCAGTCGTGGCCTTCACCTTCTTCGTGACAGTCTTCTTGGTTGCTGGCTTGGAAGCCGCCTTCGCCGTTGCCGATTTCTTGGCCCTTGGCTTCGCCGTCGTCTTCTTGGCCGCTGGCGTGGCCTCGGGCTTTGCTGTGCTATCGGTCACGTTTGGTGCGGGAGCATGCTTCGGCTCTTCGCGCCGTGCTTCGCTCTGCTCTTCGCGCCGTGCTTCGTGTTCCCGCGCTGCCGCGGGGCGTCCGCCGACTACGCGTGCTTCCGCTCTGCGTGGGATCGCTGTGGCGACCTCCGCGCTGGGCGGCTTCGCGCTGCCCCCGCTTAACATGGCGGCGGCCTCGGTGAGGCGTGCGGCCTGTGCGCGGAGCTGTTCCTCGCTCTGTCCGAGTCCCATCTGCTCCTGCACGCCGGGGTGTTGGTCGTAGGCGAGTGTGATGATGGAGCGAACGCCTTGGAAGGCCAGTCTTCTGGCGTAGATGCTGCTGTTCTCCCACGTGGAGAGGTAGACGATTTGGTCTTCGCGCTCGGCTCTACTGAAACGCGCGAACGGTGAGAGGTTCTCGATCGCGATATAGTACTCGAAGAGCCCGAAGAGCGCGCGGATCCGCAACACCTCGAAGGGTCTGAGCTTGGCAAACCAGTTGTCGATGAAGGGCAAGACTCCCGCGTCGACGGCGTCGTGCTCGATGCCTCCTCCACGTGGGAGGAAGCACATGGCGAGCGCGCGAATCGTCGCGGTATCAGCTTTGGAGAGCACCTTCATGCGGTCGCCTTGGGGGTCGGCTGCAGTCGCGATTGCGTCGGGAAGGGGATCGCCTGAGCTTGGCTTGGTGCGGCATCGGCGAGGATCGGCGACGCGTGGGATTCGAGGAATACCCCCGACGGGGAGATCGTCGAGTGCGCGGCTTGGGGGACGAGATACACCCGGTCAGAGGCTCCGGCAAGGGTGAAAATGCCTAACAACTTCGCGCATTTCCGACGGAAGCGTCGGAAGAACTCAACAGAATGAACCGGGCGCACAATTTCCCGTCGAGGACGTTGAACGCGCGTGGGTTTTCGTGCAAGGTGATCCTCGGTGAGTGGTTGGGCCCCGTTTTCGTGGTAGCGCCCTTGTGGGCCAATGTAATGCCATGTAGGACAAAGTATCAGGGTCAAGTTCTCGCCAGATTTTCTGTCTTTCACCTGACAGTCACCGCGCTCACAGCACAGTAGCTCTTCGCACGCAGCGCCTCCGTGGTGCTCTGTCCACCGAGCTCCGCACATCCGCTATACGCCTCATAGGTCCGCCATGCTCATTCGAACTACTGCCTGCGACTTGCTTCGCTGTTGGGCTCACGCCGCGCTGACGGTCGCTGCCGCTGCCACGCTCCTACTCGGCGCGTCGACGGCTCATGCATTGGTCGACTGCCAAGAAGAGCTCGGGCTCACAGGCGACGAGTGCTGCTATTCGTGGCAATGCGACGACAACGGAGCGCTTTGCGACGACGGCTTCTGCGTCGAAATCTGCACCGACGTGTGGGCCTGCGAGAACGACGCGGAGTGCGGTTGGGGCTGGTTCTGTGGTGACGATCAATGCTGCGCACCCGTTGAAGAGTGCGAAGCAGGCGCGGTCTGCAGCGAAGACCTCGACTGTGGCGACAACGAGCTCTGCACCGATGGCTGCTGCACAACAACGCCAGAATGCGAGACAGACATTTGTGATGGTGATGAAGACTGCCTGATCGGCGAGATTTGCGATGACGGCTGCTGCCTCCCCATCCACGAGTGCGAGACCGGATACGCGTGCCACGTCACGGCTGATTGCCCCGAAAACAAGTTCTGCGAAGACGGCTGCTGTGAGTACGAGCCGGAGTGCGAGATCGAAGGCCTCACGGCATGCCGCGACGATGTGGACTGCCCCGGCGACGCTACCTGCGAAGGGAACTGCTGCGTGCCGAACCCGTGCGAAGACCGCATGGACTCGATGTGCCTCAGCGGTGAGTGCCCGAACCCGCTCGACGCCTGCGTGACGACCGACGACGGGTGCCGTTGCGAGCCGCCCGTCTGTGGCGACCTCGCGGCTGGCATGTGCATCGTCGGTGTCTGCCCCACGGATGAAGTCTGCGCACCTGAAGGCGCTGGCTGTGGCTGCATCCCCGTCGAGAACCCCTGCGAAAACCTCGACTCCTCGATGTGCGTCGAAGGCGACTGTGAAGACCCGATGGCCGTTTGTCTGCCCAACGGAGACGGCTGCGATTGTGAAGTGCCATGCGAAGACCTCTCGGTCGGCATGTGCATGAACGGCGATTGTGGCGACGACGAAGTGTGCTCGCCGGACGCCGACGGATGCACCTGTATCCCGACGGCCTGTGGAGACCGTGAAGTCGGCATGTGCGTCGAGGGCCAATGTGACGCCGACGACATCTGCGTGACCACAGATGACGGATGCGTCTGCGAGCCGCCGGAGAATCCCTGCGCTGACGCAGATGCCGCGACGTGCTTCAACGGCGAATGTGACGGCGATCAAGTCTGTATCACCACGGATGACGCGTGTGCATGCACCACCCCTTGTGGCGAGGCTAGCATTGACGCGTGCTTCGACGGCTTCTGCGCTGATGATGAAGTTTGCGCGCCCGGCCCAGACTCCTGCGGCTGCGAGCCCCCATCGACTCATTGTGAAGACCGCCCGGCTGGCATGTGCATGGACGGAGACTGTCCCCGCGACGAGATGTGCGTCTCGACTCTTGATGACTGCGTCTGCCTCCCACCCGAGCCGCCCGCCTGTGGTGACCAGGAAGTCGGTCTGTGCATGGCCGGTGTCTGTGACGGCGACCAACTCTGCGTTACGGACGGCGACGACTGTGGATGTGTCACGCCTTGCGGCCTCACCGACATCAACACCTGTTATCAAGGATACTGCCCCGAAACCGAAATCTGCGACACGAACGGTGACGAGTGCGGCTGTGTGCCTGACGTGGAACTTCCCTGTGAAGACACGGACGCGCCGATGTGTACCGGTGGCCTCTGCCCCGAAACCGAAATCTGCACCACAGTCGGCGACGACTGCTCCTGCGAGCCCATCGACACGCCATGCGAAGATGCGGAAGCGGGCATGTGCATCGAGGGCATGTGCGAAAACCCCGAAGAAATCTGCAGCGATCTTGGCGCGGGCTGTGGCTGTACACCGGTGGAAATCCCTTGCGGCGACCAGATTGACGGCCTCTGCCAAGAAGGCGTCTGCGACAACGTCGACGACATCTGCGTCAGCGACGGCGCTGGCTGCGGCTGTGTGACGCCTTGTGGTGACGCAGACTCGGGCATGTGCACCGAAGGCTACTGTGAAGACCCAGAAGAGATCTGCGCCGACTCCGGCGCTGGCTGCGGCTGTGAGCCTCCGTCAGACGCATGCGAAGACCAAGAAGCGGGCATGTGTACCGAAGGCGCCTGCGAGAACCCCGATCAGGTCTGCACACCTGACGCAGACGGTTGCGCGTGCGCGCCGGTCGACAACCCCTGCGAGGACCAAGACGCAGCATCCTGCTACGAAGGCGACTGCGCTGACTCAGAAGACGTCTGCACGCCGAGCAGCGATGGCTGCGCGTGCGAGCCGGTGTCCGACCAGTGCGAAGACCAAGAAGCTGGCATGTGTACCGAAGGCACCTGCGATGAGCCGAACACGGTCTGCACCCCCGACGCGAACGGCTGCTCCTGCGAGTCCATGGTCGTGCAGTGTGGAGCCGCGGAGTCCGGCATGTGTGCCGACGGTGTCTGCGAGAACCCGACCGAGCTGTGCTTACCGACCGCCAACGCTTGCGGTTGCCGCCCCGAGCCAGGCGCTCTGAAGCTCTCTGGTGGCGGCGTGACCAGCTGTTCGGCTGCTGCAACCCCGATGGGTGGTGCAGCCTTCATGTTCATCGTGATGCTCGGCGCTTACCTGCCCCGTCGGCGGCGCAACGCCTAGTGTCGCGACACAGTGGTTTTGACCGTTTGTTGTTCAAGCGGCAATCGCAGTGAGCGGCTCCGTAGCGTCACCGTAGATCTTGGTCAGCTTCGTCCGGGCTTGGTCGAGCGAGAACATCCACTTGATCTTTGCACCGCTGGCGTTGCGTTTGCGCTGCCAGGCCGCGATCTCTCGCTCAAGCACGTGCCGTTCGCCGACACGACGGTTGAGGCACTGGCTGCTTAGCGCTCCGATTTCAATCTCCACCATGTTGAGCCAGCTCACGTGTTTCGGGCTGAAGTGGAGCTCTAGACGCCGCAAGATACGACGCGCTTCGACCGGCCGAAACGTCTCGTACAGCGTGGATCGCCGGTGCGTGTTCAAGTTGTCCATCACGACCCTGATGCGCTTAGCCTTGGGAAAGTGAGTGTCGACTAGGACCCGCATACACTCGGCAAAGTCGAGCTTACTGGGACGATCTGTGACCTTCACATGTCGCCATGAGAAGCCGACTCCGACTCCGACGAATAGGTTCACGTGGCCGATGCGGCGGTACTCATAGTCGACCCGTCGAGGTCGTCCTGGGGCCGCGGGGACAGGAACTCGGGCCTCGCCGATGAGCTGCTTCGGGCTCTCGTCGAAGCTCACGACCGGATCATCTGGATCCACAGGTTGCGCGTACAGATCAAGGACGCTCTCCATCCGCGCGATGTACTCTGCGTCGATCTTCGAGATGCACCACATCTTTCGGCGCCACGGCTTGAGTTCATTGTCGGCGAGCCTCCGTAGGACCGTTTCGCGAGAGACGGACTCGTGGCCAGTGAGCCGGGCAATCTCGCCGGCAAGTAGCTCCAGGGTCCAGCGTGCGCTCCCTTCCGGTGGCTCCGAACAGGCCGTCGCGACAAGCGTCGCCTCTTCCTTCCCGGTCAGCTTTCGGCGTCCGCCCTCACGCGGCCTGTCCGTCATCGCACCATCGACACCAGCCTCGACGAAGCCTCGCCGGAGTCGGTACACGGTCGATGTCGAAGTGCCGAGCGCAGCTATGATGTCTCGGTCCAGCGCCCCCGCGTCCGCCATCAGCAGCATTCTCGCTCTGATGGCCGCCCGTGCTGGCGGGTTCCCAGAGCGGGTAAGCTCGCCAAGTGCCTTTCTCTCCTGATCGTTCAGCTCTACGATGGATCGCACGTCCACAGCATCTCCTGGCGAAGGACGCCGCCAAACAGATCACGAACACCATCCTGCATCGATCCTTCGTGCCAATGACCTCCACATACACCGAGAAGCAAAGACGTTACCTCGCGTTCATTCCCTTCTACACGCGCGGGAACGGTCGTCCCCCCGCGCAAGTCGACATGCAGAAGTTCTTTGGTGTGACAGCGCCGACCGTGCACCAGATGGTGCGTGCTCTCGAGAAGCACGGCCTGATCCAGCGAACGCCACGCGAAGCCAGAAGTCTCCGAGTCATCGCCCCAGTAGAAGATCTGCACCGCTGGATATGAGCCCGCAGCCAACTGCCACTCCATCGATCACTTTCCCTGTGTCACGACACTAGTCGTAGCATGCATAGCCATACGTTGTGGCCAGCTTGGGGGGTGTCGCGCCGACATGAGAGCACGCCACTCGCTCGTGTGGAGCCGCTGTCATCGCTGGCCTAAGGGACACTGTGTCGCCCCCGCGCGCTAGCCGCATCGCCCCGCCGGTGCTACGATGCGGCACGCTCCCTCTCCTCCTGCGCCGAGAGTCGTATGACCGCGTCACTCCGCACCCTGTGCCTTCTCGCAACGCTCCTCCTCACCGCCGCCGCGTGCTCCTCGGAACCTGGCGGCGGCACCGACTCTGACGCGCCGAGCGACGCGGGCGACACGCCGGACGGCTCTGGAATGATCGACGATATTGAAGAAGACTCGGGCGCCGGTGGCGTCTGCGATCCGACGCCCGAACGCTGTGATAGTGCGGATGACAGCCTCGCTCCGCCGCGCCTGAGCGAGTTCTCGCTCGCGTACCACGAGGGCTCGCAGTCGATGATCGCCTTCGGTGGCTCGACCGCTGTGCCGCCTCGCTGCGAACGTCCGCTCTCGCAGTTCATTGGGGAGACGTGGGTCTTTGATGACGTGTGCGGCACGTGGAGCAACCCGCAACCAGCCGTCGCGCCCTCCGCTCGCACGCGCCACTCGGCCGTGACCGTTGGCCACAGTATGTACATGTTTGGCGGACGGTGGCGTGCGGATGGCAGCGCCGAGGGAGACTACACGATGTATGCGGAGCTGTGGCGCTTCGATATGAACGACGAGACGTGGACTCTGGTCGACGACGGCGGTGGCCCCGCTGCGCGAGTTGACTTCGCGATGGTCGCATCGGCCGATACACTCTACATCTTCGGCGGCAACACGTCGGAGATTGGGGTGCGCTTCACGCCACAGAACGATGTCTGGGCGTTCGATACGACGACGGAGACGTGGTCCCAGGGCAGCAGCGCGGGCGCGCCAAGCCAACGTCTGTATGTCACCGGCGCGTGGGACAGTCAACGCGAGCAAGCCGTGTTCTTCGGCGGCGGCGACGAAACTGCCTTCTTCGATGACGCGGTCTATTTCAATGAGCTGCACTCCTATCACCCCGCGACCGACAGCTGGCAGCTCGTCGCGAATGGAGTGGGCGCTCCGGAGACGCGCTTCTGGGCCAAGATGACCTACGACTCCTCATTCGACTCCTACGTCATCTTCGGGGGCCACGACTCCACCAACCTCGGCAATCGCAACGATGTCTGGGAGTTCCGAAACGAGTCGTCTTCCTGGGGCCCGCTCGCCACGGGCGACACCTTCAACAACCCTGCGACCGGCACGTGCGACTTCCCGATTGACTTTGTGAACGTCGATCGTGCGCTCCCCGAACGCCGCTCTGCGCACGGTATGGTGTGGTCGGAGACCTGCGGCCATGCGCTCGTCTTCGGCGGCAAAACAGACTGCGGTGCCATCAACGATGTATGGCGCCTCGTCGACGGCACATTCGCCGAAGCGCGCGAAGGCACAAGCGGTGAAGTCTGCGCCCGCTTCCGTGACAACATCGACAACTGCGCCAACCTCTGCTTCTGATCCGCATCACGCGAGGCCGCTCAAACGCCGCGCGCGGTATGGCCCACGTATTGAACTGACAAAGAACACGGCTCGCGATCTCCGCTGTTTTTAGGGCGACGCCTCTGCCGGGTCCCGGCAGAGGCCGTAGTGAGCTCTCCCCGTCTACCTTCAATCCCTCTGCTTATCGTATGCTCAAAGACCCCATCCCCAATCACAACACCGTGGCAGTCCTCGGCTTGGGTGCCTCTGGAATAGGGGCTTGTCGGTTGCTTCGTCGCTTGGGCAAGCGCGTGCTTGCGCGAGATGGTGGCAAGGAACGGGCGATTGACCTAGCCGGGGTAGACGTCGCGTTTGGGTCGCATGACTTGGGGGACGCGACTGCGGTCATCGTTTCCCCTGGACTCAATCCGGACTGGCCAGAGAATCGCGCCAAGGCGGAGCTCGCGCCGTTGTGGGATGGGTCGGTTGAGGTGTGGTCGGAAGTTCGCTTTGCGGCTGCTGCCTTTGCGGGGCGTTGGATCACCGTGGGGGGGACGGACGGGAAATCGACGACGGCGGCGATGACGCACGCGCTTCTTCGTGTGCATGAGCCCACGGCGTTGCTCGGCGGCAACTCATGGACGGCGCTGAGTGATGTGGTGTGCGATGCGCCGGAGAATGCCCGAGTCGGCGTGGCCGAGGTGAGCGCCTTCCAGCTGTGGAAAGGTCAGACCATGTCGCCGAGAACGTCGATTCTCACGAACATCGCGCTTGATCACCTCGACCACTACGCTGGCGAGTCAGACTATGTGTCGGCCAAAGAGCGGATCTTCGACGCGGCGGACTTTGGCACCTACGGCATTTTGTACGCTGAAGACGAGCGTCTGTGCGGTCTCGCTAAGCGCTTGTTCGACGAGCAGCGGGGTATTCTCGCGGGGTATGGCTTGCAGAGACCTCCCGGTACATTCTGGGACGCGCGCGCCTTCGTCGATGCTGGCCACCTCATCGTGGAGGACACGAATGGCCGCCTGCGAGTGCCGACGAGTGCCCTGCAGGTGCCAGGCACCCACAACCAGAAGAACGCCCTCGCGGCGCTACTCGCGGCGCGTAGCGTGTTCGGGCAAGACCTGGGGGTCGAGGCCGCCATCGAGGGACTCGCGACCTTCAC
>JBLFZA010000102.1:0-13756 GCA_047610025.1 Bradymonadia bacterium
CACTCGTTCTCAAAATGTTCGATCAGTCGTCGGACAACGGCTCGATCGAAGTCATCTCCGCCGAGCGAATTGTCTCCGCTTGTGCTGAGGACTTCGAACACGTCGCCCCGCAGCTGGACGACGGAAATATCAAAGGTGCCGCCACCAAGGTCAAAGACCGCGATCGTTGCGTTGGGCCTGCGATCGACGCCGTACGCCAACGCAGCCGCGGTGGGCTCGTTGATAATGCGTTTGATCTCCAAGCCGGCAATCTTGCCCGCATCCTTTGTCGCCTGACGTTGAGCGTCGTCGAAGTACGCCGGAACGGTGAGCACCGCCTGCGTGATTTCCTCTCCGAAGTAGTCTTCGGCAGTGGCTTTGACCTTGCCGAGGATGAGCGCTGAGACCTCTTGGGGCGAGTACTTCGCGCCATCAATCGTCACCCAAACGTCGCCGTTCACGTTCTCGCTGAGCGCGAAGGGCAAGGTCTTCCGCAGCTCGCTGATTTCACTGCTTTTGTAGCGGCGGCCCATGAGCCGCTTGACGCCACTGACGGTGTTCCCGGGATTGATGATCGCCTGTCTCTTGGCCTGCTGACCAACGAGGCGATCGCCACTACCAAGGAACGCCACGACGGACGGCGTTGTCCGCGCGCCCTCGGCGTTGGGAAGGACAAACGGTTCTTCATTTTCCAGGACGGCCACACAGGTGTTGGTGGTTCCCAGATCGATTCCGATCAGTCGACTCATGTCGCTCCGCGGTAGCTGACGCGGCAGCTACTTCGTTTTGAAGCTGAGTTTCAGCTTGTTCAGGAATCCGAGTCCGCTCTTGCCGCCGTCTTCTTCGATACGCTTCTTGGCATAGCGAGCCCAGCGCGCAGACTCTTGATTGTCGTTGTCGTAAGAGACCGACCTATCATACTTATTGCTGGCCTGCTTCCACTGCTCTGCGAAACGGTGGACATGTCCAGCGAGCATGAGCGCTTGGCTCTTCGTTCGCTTGTCGACCTTGTCCTCCTCCGCGATCGTCTCAAGCGCCTCGAGTACCTTCACATCGGGCTCTTCTTCAAATCGCGCCTTGAAGTACCAGACGTAGGCGTGGATTTCAGGCGTATCGAGCCCCTTGGCTTTCGCAAGCTCCATCAGGTCGTATGCCTTCTCTTCTGCGCCGTTCGCGACGGCCTTCTTCGCGTTGCGAAGCAGCTGATCAGGCGCCAAGCGGCGCGCCTGAGTGAGCGAGTTGAACGACCCACTCGAGCCGCGACTGAACTCATCCGGTGCGTCCGAATCAGGGGGCTCTGCGACGCGATCACGCATTTGGCTGACAGTGTCTCCGACGGACTTTGCCTCCCCACCCACTCCTGCCGTTCGCCGGCGCGGACCGCGTACAGTCGACTGCGAGGCCGTGAGTCGCGAGCCCGCAGAGCGTCGCGCCATTCGCCGCGACCGAACGTTCTCACCGCTGCCGCTGTCGCCGAGATCAGCCGAGCCTGGAGGGACAGTGGTCTGACCGCTTGAAGCGACGCGGTCAAAATCGGTTCCCACGCCACTCTCGCCTGAGCGAACGCTGACCGAGTTCCCCATGCTAGAGCCACCGCCTCCGTTGCTCGCTACGCCTCGATTTGCGCGGCCCATAGAGGATGCGCGGTTGCTGTTAGGACTCGAACCGCCGCCCTCCTCGCGCGCGATCAGTTCGCTGTGAAGCGAGCGAATCTCGAGGAAAATCTTCTCGGCGAGCGCCTTAATCTGAGTGCTCTGCGAGTGCGCGTAACGGTCGGGATGATACTCCCGCACCAGCTCGTAGAAACGCGCGTTCACCGCATCGACACCGCAACCGGCCACCACCCCAAACGTGTCGTATCCATCTTGCGCAGACACCTTTCCCCAGACGCCATTGAGCTTCTGGAACGTATCTCGGTGATTCGCGGTGGAGTCTTCGCCCGACACCGTCGCCTCTGCCGCCTGCGAGGTTAAACGTGGCTGAACTGCGGAGACACGCCCTGAACTCTCTGCGATCGCTGTTCCGGTCCTGCGTTGGCTAACCGCCGCGCGTTCCAACGGCGACGCCGTCGCCGTCGCGCGCATTGATGGCCGGCTCGCTTGTACAACAGGCGCCGGGTCTTCGAAGACCAGCTCAATGTCATACTCAGTGGCTTCGTCACAGAGCACAACGACCCCGGTCAGCTCAGCAAAGTACGCGCACTGCATCGTCGCCTCGGTCGCCGCTCCCGCACTCGCGAGAATCGACTCTAGCGTCACCAACCCCGTGCAGCGTTGCGAAAACTGCTGCACCGGCTCGAGGCCAAGGATTGAGACGAGTCGGCTCGCTTGATCCGTCGCTCGCGGATACGTCTTGAGCACCGACTGCAGCGACACCGCGAGCTCGTTGATCCCGAGGTGGCGCTGCATTGCGCGGAACAACAACTCTAGGCTGTCACCGTAGGGGTAGAACTGAGACTCGGGGACGTCGATCTCGCGGAACTCGTACAAACCCGCAGTCCAGCCGATCGTGCCGAGCACCTTTCGTTCTTCTTCTGCCGATGGCGCCTGAAACACGCTGCCCAAAGCACCGTCCAACAGAATTATGCGACGCGTCAGCGACTCGTTCTGCAGAATCACTTCCCCAGTCAGCCGCCGAACAGTCAGACCATGCAGGACGGCAGCGACCGGAAAATCCTCGAATGTGCCCGAATCTGGAGGTAACAAACGCGCCTGCGTCACCAATTCGAGTCCAGCCCTCTCTGCGACATGGTCGACGGAGGTCACTGTGGCCGCGAACTTCTCCTGTACCGCGACTTGAGCCACCGGCGTCACGTTGTCGAAGGGCGGCTGAACGGCGACACCAACGGAGACGCCGTCAACGCCGCTGACCGGCGTCATACGCTCTGCGATGGATTGACCACTGCCCGATTCGACGAGTGAAGTGCCGCCCAACGGGCCACTCACGAACACGCGACGCTCAGCGCCTGAACCGATCGCACCACTGCTGCGCAGCGAAACACCGGAGACACGAGAGACACCAGAGACACCATCTGTCTCGACCGGCGTGCCAGAGTTCGTGGGCCGAGCACTCGCACCGGAACCTGCGCCCACCGCGAAGTGTGCAGCGGAGTCCACCCGTCGACTCGCCGTGGATAAACCGCTGTCCGGCGCCGCCTCTAGGGTCTCCCCGGTTCCGCGACTCACGGTGCTGAGCAGACCACTCGCTGACAGCCCGTCAAACTCGTCGCTGCTGCCGAGATGTTCCCCTAGGCTCAGTCCCGGCTCATCGACCGCAGCAAAGCCTCCAGACCTCGGAAATGGGCTCTCGAACTCATCGTCATCAAAGTCTGGACCATCAAAGGTCTGAACCTCTTCGGTCTCGAAGCCGGCACTTAGACTGGGAGCGACGCGGACCGGCCGAGTGGGAAGCGAGCCCGCCTCGGCGACCGAGAGCATCGTTCGGGCCTGCTGCTCCATCACGGCGTCGTAGTCCGACGTCACGTTGGTGTTGCCGCGCTCGAACAGCTCTTTCCCCGTCGCCTCAGCGATCGACGCCGAGAGGGCCGCGACGTTGTAGGGCGCGACGACGAAGTGCGTGAAGTCCGTTTGCGAGGAGATATCGTCAATAACGGACGCGTAGAGCGCGTCTACCGCTACGACCACCGGCACCCCGATCGCTCTTAGCGTCAGCGCTGAGGTCTGCACTAAAGCGTCTCCGAGCCCCGCCAGCGTGGCGTACGAAATGACTGCAAGTTCGGGCCTTTCGGCCACAATGCTCGCCAGCACGTCGTCCCAGCGTTCCACCTCAATGAGGGGCCCGCACCCAAGCGATTCGAGGCCGCGATTGACCGCCGCGCGCTCTGTTAGAGACTCTCCGTAGACCAGTACTTTCACGCGTACATCTCTCTTCGATCAGCGAGCGCCACGCAACCGACGGACCTCGTTCTGCGTCTCAAGTGTCTCGTCATAGGGGATAGTCGCGTTCTCAAGGAAACGTTCCAAGTTGTCAGCAGCTTCGCCGTTTTGGCCGAGGTCGCGGTACGCGTACGCCAGCCGCTGGAACAGGTCAGCACGCACACTACCATACCCTCCCTCTCGCGCGCGCTCCAGTGCCGCGATCGCCTCGGGCAACCGCTGAGGTTCTGCGCGAAGATGACAGACTCCGATTTGGTACTCGATCGACGAGCGACCGGGGTCTAGCGCCAGGGCGCGGTTGTACGACGTGATCGCCGTGTCGTAGTCACGCTGCTCGTAGAACACTTGACCGAGCAACCAGTGCGTATCCGCACGCCGGGGATCGAGTGTTAACGCCGTGCGAAGATCCCAGTACGCGGCCGTCGTTCGACCACGCTGGAAGAAGAGCTTTCCGCGCTCGTGGTAGACCGTCGGATTCTGAAGCGACCACGACACATCATCATCGATCGCTCGTGTGTACGCGTCCAAAGCCGGAACTTGCTGCCGTGCGCCGTCGAGCGCTCGTCCCAACCAGAAGTGGAACTTCCCGTCAGAAGAACGCTGCGCGACCGTCGTGAGCGCGGCGATAGCGCTATCCATGTCGCTGAGCTCCATGTCCGAGCGCCCCATCATATACGTCGCCTCTAACAGGCTCGGCTGCAGGTCGGCTGCGCGGCCGAAACGCGCACGAGATTGCTCGAAGTTGCCGGCGTCAAACTGAAGCTGCCCAAGGTGCATCAGGTACACCGTGTTTTCTGGCTCGTCCTCCAACAACTCCAGCATCAAAGAGATGCCCTGTTCGTAGCGCTCTTGCCCGTGCAATGCGCGAGCGTTCAGGAACCGAACCCGCGGACTATCGATACCCGCTGCGACCATCTGATCAATGTACTCAATCGCCCGAGTCTGCTGCCCCGTGTTCAAGTAGTACTCGGTGAGGTTGATGCGCGCATCGGGGAAGCTATTGTCGCGTTCAAGGGCCACCTGGAACGCATCCACCGCGCGGTTGGGCTGCCCCATACGCAGGAACATCTCTCCGATGCTGTTCGCCGTAGCGGCGTCATCGCCGGACTGCAGTGACGCTTCCTCCAACAACGCTAGCGCCTCACCCAAACGATTCTCGCGCTCAAGCAGACGTCCCAACGCAACGGTAGCCACCGCCATGTTGGGATCCACTTGCAGCGCTTGGCGGTAGTACTGTCGGGCGAGGTCGAACTCCGCGCGTGCCTCATACACCTGGCCTAGGAGCACCGAGAACCGCGTATCGCGCGGATTTGCATCCGCGCCAGCCTCAAGCGTCGCTTTCGCTTCATCGAGGAGTTCCGCACCGAGTTGAGCGCGTCCAAGACCGAGGCTGACCGCGGGGTGACCCTCTGGGAGATCCGGGTTGCCACTGAAGTAGTCGACCGCGCGCCCGTATTGCCCTGCTCGGGCGAACTGCACACCAAGACTCTCCAGCGCAACGGCGTTGGCCGAATCTGCCTCGAGTGCGGACAACAAGGACTCGATCGCCACCTGCGGTTGAAGGCGGGCGATCGAAATCTCAGCGGCAACTAAGTAGGCCTCTGATCGGCTCTCCGCCGAAGTGTCGTCTCCCATACGGTCGATGACTTCCTGAATGCGCGCGTCCGCGTCGCCGAGCCTCGCCTGAGAGAGGAGCGTGCGCGCCTGGCCCACTTGGCTCGGTACGTGGCCTTCATTAAGTGCGAGCGCCTCTGCGAAGAAGCCAGACGCTGCATCCCCGTCTCGCCCCTCGAGTGCTGCGATTCCAGACCAATACCGAGCGGCGACGAGGCCATCAGCCGCGTCGCGTGACGCGGCGAATGCTCTCGCGGCATCACTTGAGAGTGTGGTGGGTCGTTCGAATTGTGGCTGCTCAGCGACTGGAGGCTCTTCCGCCACCGCGACGGCCGGGGCCGCGCCGTCGCCTGAGCCGCTTCCTTCACCGTCTCCGACTGGCGCTTGTTGCTCGGCGACGGGCTCCGCCTGCTCGATCACCGGGAAGACTCCGCGATACTGCTGCACGTGCAGCAGGCCGGCGAAGAGGTTCGCCCAAGCGCCCAACTCACCGCGCCGCAGACCACTCAAACTAGCGGTGGCCGCGGAATCACCCTGTGAGGCTTCCCATGCGCCGATGGCGAGGGAGATCAGATCGCTCGGAGATTCCTCGGCGCGCAGGAGCGCCACCTCCGAGTTCAGGTCACCGACGCCGTTGCCCGCGTTGGGGTGTTCGATACGCATTAACGCAGCCGCGAGCACGAGCTTCGCCCTGTCTTCGGCTCCGCCACCCTGCTCAAGAGCCGTGCGCGCATCACCAATGAAGAGAAGAATTGCGGCAAACTCGTCGGGCTGCAGGACATCTATTCCGTCCAATTCCACAACGCGTGCGACGCGCTCAGGCACCACTTCCGTCGTTTCTGGAGAGACCGACTCATCCGCCGAAGGTCGGTTGGACAAGACCATGTAGCCCAGGCCCGCGATGAGGCCGATCGCCGCAAGACCTCCGATTAGCTTCACAGCGCCGCCACCGCCCTTCCCCGTACTCTTCTTCGCCGGCTGCACGGTCCCTTCAGTCGCGGGCTGGTCGAGCGGGGTCGGCGACATCGCTCGGCTGGCAGCGCCGTCGTCCGCGGGGAAAAACTCATCGAAGTCCGAGCCGGAGTCGGCAGACGGTGCGGCACCGCTGATGTCGAACCCAATCTCGTCGGTTTGGAACGACGGAGCAGAAGGCGCAGGGCGTGCGCCAAAGGAACGGCCCGAGTCGGGCATGTCGCTCGGAGAGACCATCGTGTCGGGTGCGGCCCAAAGATCGTCTGCATCAGCCACATCATCGAGTAGCGATGAGCCGATCGAGCGCGAGCTCGTGGGCAGTTCTGCTGCGGTCTGTTCGCTGTCTACCGCGAGAGGATCGAACGACGCGATCGACGCGGGCAGTTCGGCATCTGACAATCCGCTCATCGCCATGGTCCCGAATACCGAGTCCCCTGGTTCGTTCGGAGGTGTCAGCGTGGAACCCGAGTCCCCCATTGCGATAGTGGCATGCGGCGGAGGCGGCGCGGACGCAGAGAACGAAGACATCGCCTCCGTTCCTGCGGCGTGCGGTGTTCCAGCAGTGGCCGGTAGCTCCACACTACCCATCGAGACTGGCAGATCAGAGCCCGCGAAGACCGGCAACTCTGAGCCAGCAGAGATCGGAAGATCTGCCTCTGCGGAACGCGGAAGATTCGTTCCAGCGGAGATCGGAAGATCCGCACCGGCAGAGATCGGAAGGTCCGATGACGACGACACAGGGAGTTCGGAGATTCC
Organism: Bradymonadia bacterium; assembly: GCA_047610025.1. Taxonomy (GTDB): domain Bacteria; phylum Myxococcota_A; class Bradymonadia; order REDH01; family REDH01; genus JBLFZA01. Next base: position 7,218 of record JBLFZA010000102.1, read on the forward strand.
GGAGGACACCGGCAAGTCGCTGCTGCCGCGATCCGCTGGGAGGTCGGACATGCTGAACGCCATTGTCCGCGGGTTTTCTGCCGGCGGACTCTCGAAAGCGCGAGATGGCTCAGGGGCATCGGAGGCGCTCACCGAGGGCTGCGGCGCGCTCGCGAAGTCAAGCGACGCTGCCAGCTCATCCGGCGACGGGAATGAGGGTAGGCCGTCGTTCTGACCGGGGAAGTTCGTGAATCCACGGGGAGTCGGCAGCTCGGTGGTCGAGTGCCTGACCGATTCGCCGACATTGCTCTCATCTTCCGAGCCAACACGACGCAATCCGGCGACGGCAGAGAGAGCGTCCTGCGCAGACAACTCCACTCCCTCGTCCAACGAGGCCCAATTGCCAGAAGCCAAGTTCATGCCGGAGTCTTCGGTCACCCCAAGACCGGACCCCGCCAACGACTGCGGCACCGGCGGAGCGCCGCTGTCGAATCCTGGGAAGGCGCCCAGCCCGGCGTCGCCATCTAGGCCGAGGGACGAGCGATCACTCATCAAAGTGGGCTCGTCTCCACTCAGATCGTCCGGCTGCCCAACCCGTTGCACGCCGTAGAGGGTCGCGTTCGAGCCGCCCTGTTGGCGGAACGCCTCGGCGAAGCGACTGACCGCCATGATTGGCACCCATGACTCGCGGTCGACCGATACGCCCTCATCACCGCTGAGCTTGGAGCCCTCGATCATTTGGATAATCAGCTCGGCATCAAAGGGGCCCAGCACCTTCCCGCTCGCGCGCTTGATGTGGTAGCTGTTCGAGCCTTGCTCGTTCGGGTCGCCAAGGTAGGTGACACCGCTGAAGTCGCCCGGAGCGCCGTTGTCGTTCGCCATCGTCAAGCTCTTGCAATCGCGTGGGAGATGCGGCCGCTCCGTGCTCCTCTCGGGAACAGTACGGCGCGCACGTGGGACATGTCTTGTGGGAGATCTGTCTAGTGTCTACCCCGCTACGGTGGGAATGTTCAATAAACCGCACCCTCTCCGCACACTGTGACGACCGCGGACCACACCGTCTCACCGCGTGAACCTTGGTTCGTTTGGGCGGCCAGCGTCGCGATTACAGCGGCAATCGCGCTCTCTCCGTTGCCGCGGGCCTACCTCGGTGCCGCGTTTGCTGCCGTCTTCTTTCTCCTGCCTGACTTCGTCCTCAAGCGACGCGGAAGCGAGATCGAGGCCTACGGATTCAGTTTCGGTGGCTGGCGGAGAGGAGCCGTTTGGGGTGTCGGCGCTAGCCTCGTCGTTCTCGCAGGCTTTCTACCCGGCTATCATCTCTGGATGACGCAAGCGCAGCCCGCGATCGCGAACGCTCTCGGGCAATCAAGCACCCCAAATGCCGCGCTCGACATCACACTTGGCGCCTACTCCAGACCAGAACAGCGGCTGTGGGGACAGCCGACCGATACGGACGGGGGCGACCTCCACGTCTACCATCAGCACGGGCTGGTCTACGTCGCATGGCACACGAACGGGCCGTGGCGGCTCGAGATCAGCAGTGACGGCGAGCTACTCCCCAACGGCCGACTCGCCTCTGCGACCGACAGGACATGGCGGCGCGACGGTCAGACCGCTCGGCCTGTACGTCTGAGCTTTGGGGTGCGCGGAGCGGACCACGTCAGGATCGTGGCGACAGAAAACGGCGAGCCCGTGCCGCTCTCTTCTTTTCGCCTAGGCGGAGCTGCCACTCCGGCACAGGACGACGACGACGCTGAGGGGGGGCTGCGCTTCCAACTAGGATTCCTCTGGGTCCTAAACATGATGCTGGTGCACCTGCTGCTTGTCGCGCTTCCAGAAGAGCTCTTCTTCCGTGGCTACCTGCAGCGGGTCTTCGACGAGACGCGGGGCCGCTCCGTATGGCTGCGCCTTGGTCCGGTCGTGCTGACACGGAGTATCGTGATCACGAGCGCGCTATTCGCCTTGGGTCACCTGATGGTCGAACCCAGCCCTGGCAGACTGGCGGTGTTCTTTCCGTCACTGCTCTTTGGCGCATTACGCGACAAAAGCGACGGTCTCGTTGCCCCCGTGATCCTCCACGCCGCATGCAACGTGATGGTTCAGCTGACCGTGGTTCACTACTGGTGGTAGCGCCGTGACCTAGAGGCGGCTCAGGCCTTGTCTTCGTCCGACCCTTCCGTGGTGGCAGTCGCCTCGGCCTGTGCCGCTACAGGTTCTGGTGACGCAGCGGCCGGCTCGGCAGCGGCTGGCTCGGCAGCAGCTGGCTCGACAGCGGCTGGCTCAGCAGCGGCTGGCTCAGCAGTGGCTGGCTCGGCAGCAGTCGGCTCGGCAGCAGTCGGCTCAACGACAACTCCACGCGCTTTCATCAGCGCGTCCCCAAAGGTGTGGAGCGCGCCTTCGTCTTCGTATGACTTCGGCGTGTCTGCGAGGATCTTCTCCGCGATGGCCTTGATCGAGACGTCGAGTCGACGTCGATCTCTGTCGGCGCCGGTCGTCATGACCTCGACTTCCTCATTCATTCTCAGAGCCGCACGAACGGAGTCGACCCGTTCGATTGAAATCTGCGAGATGTGCAGGCGGGCTTCGAGGCCCTCAGCGACCTGGAGGTAGGCGGCCATTTCGTCGAATCTCACAACGGGTGCTGTGAAGATAGTTCCCACGATGATCTTGTCTCCAGCGTCATCCCAAGGGTCACCGGAGAGTTGCTTACGACCGAGCTTGATTCGGCCGCGGGCCGCGTCCACGTCGAGAACGCGAACCTCGAGGTCTTGCCCGATCTGGAAATCGTCTACGTCCGACGGGCGGTCTGGGCGGCCTTCCCACGTCAGGTCCGAGATGTGGCACAGGCCCTCTACGCCGTCAGCGATCTCGACGAACAAACCGTAGTCTTCCATCCGAGTGATCTTGCCTGTGACATTTGAGCCAACCGGTTGGCGCTCAACGAGCGTCGCCCAGGGATTATCTTGAGTCTGTCGCAGGCTGAGGGAGATACGCTGGCTCTCGGCTTTGACCTCGAGCACGCGGACTTGCACTGAATCTCCGACGTTCAGCACTTCAGACGGGTGCCCAATGCGCTTGGTCCACGAGAGCTCGGAGACGTGACACAGCCCCTCGATGCCTTCGCGAATCTGGATGAACGCGCCGAAATCAGCGAGGCGCGTGACCGTTCCGGTCATGACCTCACCGAGTCCGAGTTGCTCAAGCTCTTCTGATTGGGCGGCGGAGAGGAGATCACGCCGAGAGAGAGATATACGTCCCTTCTTTGGGTCGACGCCGACCACCTTTACTTCGATAATCTGGCCGACCGAGACCACTTGAGCTGGGTCATCGAGGTGCTGCAGGCTGAGCTCCGAGATGTGGCAGAGACCATCCACGCCGCCTAAGTCTACGAAGACGCCATAGGGCTTGATCGAGGTGACCGGTCCCTCGAAGATAGCGCCCACTTCGAGGTTCTCGAGGGCGGTTTGTACCTGCCTGTGCTGCTGCTTGCTCGCCAGCCTGCGACGGCTGAGGATCGTTTGATTGTGTCGCTTGTCGAAGCGAATCACATCAAAGAAGAAGCTCTGCCCAATGGCATCGAAGGCCTCATCCCGCGAGATGCCGGACTCTCGACCGGGGAGAAAGCACTGCATTCCTTCGGCGTCGACAGCGAAACCACCGCGGACCACTTGGTTGACCCGACCTCGGACTGCGACGTCAGACTTGGGCAGCTGACGGACGCGGTTGTACGCTTCGATCATGTGGCCCTTGCTGATCGAGACGCCCCATCGGCCATCTTCAAAATCAACCTCGACAAACGCGGGGACTTCGCCCCCGATCTCAGGGAGAGCACTAGACCCGGGGGTCGGTGCGTCCTCAATCGGGCAACGACCCATCGCGTCTTCGTTCAAGCGAACGTAGACCCACTCGTCATCGATCTCTTCCACGGTCCCGCGTGTCAGGATACCCGGCTGGAGCGCGTCCGACAGAGCGTCCGCGGTAACGGGCGCGCTGAGGAGCGCCAGGATCTCGGGGTCGAGCGGTGCCAGAGATTCTTGCTGAATGGCGTCGGTCATGGGCCTGAGCGGTTCGTAGGCAGGGATGGCGCGCAGGTTCATAGTGCGCGCACGGCCTCGTGTTGTACGGAGGTTGAGGGCGGCTCGTCAAGGCGACGATGGTGAAGGATGGGGTTGAAGGCATGCTTCGGAGCGAATAACGTCCGCGCGCGCGCACGCCGTTCTTTCTGCGAAGCCCCGGCGCACCGCGCACACTCCACCCATCGTTCTCCGCTCGCCAATCGCTATGTTTCAACGCAACACCCTTCAATTGCTCAGCATCAGCGGCAGCACTGCCGGTAGCGCCGGGTTCAAGCTGACCGGAACATCGAGAGATGGAGGCGGCCTCTGCCGAGTGTGGCTGCGTCGAAAAGACCCGTGGGATCGATACCTCAATCCCCGCGTCCGCTCCGACGATTGGGACGTCCGCGCCTATCGCCGGACCGATTCGGCATTCGCAGTGATGGAAGAGTTCACGCTCGAAACGCTGAACGAGATAGCCGACACGTTTGAGTTCCGGGCAGACACCAGCCAACTTAGCGCGCTCGCCCCAAACGGCGACCCAATTCACGACTTCGTCCTCGACTGGGCACGCAAGGTCACAAGCGAAGCAGCGCGTTCCGAGGGACCGGTCGGCGCTGAGGCGGCTGCCGACGGGGGTGCTGCAGAGACTGAAGCGAGCCAAAAACAGCAAAAAAGCGCGGTAGAAGCTGAAGCAAAGGCGAAGGCTGAAGCAAAGGCTGAAGCTGAAGCTGAAGCAAAGGCGGAAGCTGAAGCAAAGGCACAGGCGGAAGCTGAAGCAAAGGCACAGGCACAGGCCGAAGCTGAAGCTGAAGCACAGGCACAGGCTGAAGCAAAGGCACAGGCTGAAGCAAAGGCACAGGCTGAAGCAAAGGCACAGGCGGAAGCAAAGGCACAGGCGGAAGCAAAGGCACAGGCGGAAGCAAAGGCACAGGCGGAAGCTGAAGCTGAAGCAAAGGCCGCAGCACAGGCCGAGGCACAGGCGAAGACCGAGGCCGAAGCAGATGACGAACCAATTGTTGAAGCGGAGATCGTCGCCGAAGCCGAGCCCATCGTGGCCAACGCGCACCGAACGCAGACGTTGCACACGGGACCTAACATGGGCCGTGCCACCGACTTAAGCGCCTCGTCGCTCGGCCAGGCGCACGCATTCTCAGCCTCGGAGGCGTTCGAGGGGCCGGAGACGACCGATACGATGCGACGGACCGTCGACCCGGATCTCGACGCTGCCGTGGAAGCCGCGATGCCTGCGCTGCTGAGCGAGCCGTCCGGCTCCTACCAAGCTGCGGACGACGACGCGCTCATGCCCTCCTCGGCCGCTGTCGACTCCGGGCTGCCGCTTGCCGCAGTTCTCAACCGGCCCCCAGCGAAGCCAATACAGAACCCGCAGCAAACCCAAGCGCTCACGCGATTCGCTGACGACGACGAGTGATAAACGTCTCGCATCGGGGGGCCCGACAGCGGTCCCCGATGCTATTTTGGCGCCATGCTCACATGCGCGACTGAGTTGGCGCCAGCGTTGGCGTGTCTTCTAGGTCCCGATTCTCCACACCGGTCTTCCTATGCTTCGCGTCCTGTGCAGAACGCTCGCCACCGCGGTACTCGCTTTCATCGCTATACCCTCGGCGCACGCTCAAACCGAAGGGCTCCCGATGGGCTGGGGATGGGCGACCACTAGCGCTGGAGAGTTGCAGTTCACGTTTGAAGCCTTCGACGTAATGGATGGCGTGGTTGTGCAGATCGAAGTTGGCCGAGCAGAGCATCGATTCACCCGTTCCCAAATGCCAATGGGCGATGTTTGGGCCGTCACCGTGGATGAGCCGAGCCGCTCGGCGGATATCTCGGTTCGCATCGACGCAAACTTTGCGGGTGAGGCGGGCTACCTGTCGGAGGAGTTTGCGATGGAAGTCCTCGCAGACATGGACTTCACCGTCGACTTGGATTCGTTCGACGAGGGGTCCCGTAGATTCGTGATGACGATGAGTCAGCCGGCTGGCCATGTGGAGCTGATCGTGCGGGGAGACTCCGGCCGAATCATCGCCGAACGCGTCGTTCAGTTCGACGGCGATTCGCCAGGAACGCCGCTAGAAGTCACGTGGTCACAGGCGAACGAGAGTATCCTCACCTTGGATGTAAAGGCGGTGGGCAACACGGGCGAGTGGTCGAGTCAGCAATTCGTGCCGTGGAACGTCGAGCTCGATCCCGTGTTCATCTTGTTTGCATCGGGGAGCGCCGAGATCCCGGATAGTGGCGTAGAGGTGCTCGGCGAGCGCCTTCGGGAGATCCTCGCCACGGAAGAGCGCATCCGAGAATGGGTGACCATCAAGCTGTATGTCGCGGGCTATACGGACACGGTAGGAAACGGCAGCGACAACCAAGGCCTCAGCGAAAGCCGCGCGCAGGCGCTCGGCGAGTTCTTCCGCGAGCGCGGCGTGAACTTCGAGATCTTCTACCAAGGCTTTGGCGAGTCCGCGCTTGCGGTGCCGACTGCTGACAGTGTGGATG
>JBLFZA010000103.1:0-13669 GCA_047610025.1 Bradymonadia bacterium
CTTGCCGCAGGCCGATGATGGCGTAGAGGTCGTGTACATGGACGAAGAAGGCAATCTCGTCGACGCCACGGGACAGCCGCTTCCTGAAAAGCCAAAGGCAGAAGAGCCAGAGGCAGACCAGCCAGAGGCAGACCAGCCAGAGGCAGACCAGCCAGAGGCAGACCAGCCAGAGGCGGACCAGCCAGAGGCAGACCAGCCAGAGGCAGACCAGCCAGAGGCAGACCAGCCAGAGGCAGACCAGCCAGAGGCAGACCAGCCAGAGGCGGGAAAGTCAGAGGCAGGAGAGGCAGTATCCGACGAAGAAGAGTAGGCTCCAGCGCCTCTCCGCAGGATCTTTCTCACCTCGTCAGGAAGCGCCGTTTTCCGGCGCGTCCACCGAGGTCTTCGCAGCGCGCGTCGCTTTGCGCGCTGCACGCTCACGCTCGCGACGCTCTTCTTCCGCGAGCTTACGGTACGTGTTTCGGTTGCCGAGCCACATCCCGACGAACACGCCAAGCGAGAGCAAAGCGGGGATGTAGAACACGTGAAAGACGGTCACGGCCTAGCCCGCGGCGTCGAGTTGATCGTCAATGTCCTCGAGCGCCTTGCGCAGCTCGGCGAGCTCGCGCTGCACCGCCTGCTGCCGCTTCGCGAGCGTTACGACGTAGCCCCCAAGGAGCAACGCGAAGACAACGTACGCCGCGAGCAGGAACTGCCCGCCTGGGACCGCGTCAGAGACGCCGTATGCGACCTGAAAGCCGGACTCACTCAAGGCCTCCGCGTCGTAGCTCGACCCCTCGGATTGAGCGCGTACGAACGCAGGCGTAACGAGCACGAGAAGCCCGCAAAGGAGTTGTTTGATCATGTCGCGTTGGGAGCGAGGTCGCGCATAGCGTCGCGACGACGAGAAACAAGCCGGTGCCACGTCTCCGCGTCCTCGCGGGCATAGCCAATGTGCATGCGCATCACGAATAGCGCAGCGAAGACGAGCAGGATGGCGAGCGACATCGACGCGAACGCGGGTACCATCTGTTCCGCGATACCATCTCCTCCGCCGGTCACGACCTGCGGGTGGTTGCCCCGCCACTTGTTCACACTCATGCGAACGAGCGGGATGTTCGCGACTCCGAGAATGCCGAGCACGGCGCAGATTTTCCGCGTCATCTCGTTTCTGCCGCCAACGCTGCGTACGACGAGGTACGCGACGAAAATGAGCGCGGTCACCAAGGTAAGCAAGAGTCGAGGTTCGCCCGTCCAATAGGTCCCCCACGCCTTCTTTGCCCAGAGTGGCCCGCTCAAGAGCACGGCAGCGCAAAAGAGCACACCAAGCTCGGCGGCGGACCGCGCGACGATGTCGCCGCGCACGTTACCGGTCACCAGGTAGTAGACGGATGCGACGCCGCAGATGATGAAGCCGGCGTACGCCGCCATCGCGCTAGGCACGTGGAAGTAGAAGATTTTCTGCACTATCCCCATCGTCGCCTCATTCGGCGTCGCGAAGAAGACGATGCCCAAGGCAACGCTGAGGGCAACCGCTGCCAGTGCAGCGAGTGCCATCGGGAACGGCGAAGGTCGCTCCGCGCTAAGAATTCGGGTGTTGTCCATGAACCTGGGAGGGGAACCAGTGAACTAGAGCCTGTCTATAGCGTGCGGTTCTGCGGAGGCAAGCCATCGCCGACGCTGAGCCGAGCGGCGTCAGGCATGTCGAGGGTCCAGGGCCTCGCCAAAGAGCCAGCGGGACAGCACGAGAAACAAGATCGCGAAGATCGCCAGGATGCGCACCCATCCACCGATCGCCTCGCCCGCGAGAAGACCCGAGGTCGCTTGCACACCCGATAAAAGCATCGGCAGACAGAGCGGGTAGAGCACAAGTGGCAAGATCACTTCGCGAAGGCGCACCGTCGCCAGCGTCGCGGCGAGCACCGTACCGAGTGTCGCGTAGCCGAGCGTGGCCAAGGCGAGCACCCCGAGGAAGCTCGGCAGCACCGGCATAAGGGCCATGTGGAAGGACACGGCGACAGCTGGCACGAGCACGGCTTCGACCACGAGCAGAAGCGCCAAGTTGACGATTAGCTTGGACACGAAGAGCGCGTCGAGGATGCCAGGCACCATGAGAAGTCCTGCAACCGCCCGTTCCTCCCGCTCCCTTTGGAACGTGCGGGAGAAGATGAGCGTGCCGACAAACGCCAAACTCGTCCAGAGCACGCCCGGGCCCGCCTCTCGCGCGACGGCGCGCTCGCTGAACCCGGAAAACAAGAACAGAGTGACCAGCACGATTGAGAAGAGCACGCTCGTGTAGATGACCTCTCGACTCCGCAGCTCGATGCGGAGATCTTTAGCGACGATGGCCCGTACGCGTCGTGAAAATGCGCTCACGCGAGCGCACCAGCCGCACGCCCACAGGCCTTCTCGTAGACGCTCACCAGCGATTCGCCGTCGAGTCGTACGTCCGCTCGCACACGACCGCCGTCGAGAACCACAGCACGGTCGACCGCGTCGCTGGGCCAGCTCAGGTGATGGGTGACCACAATCACGATCCGTCGCTGCTCTCGCAACCACTGCATGAGCTCGAATAGAAAGCCCCGCGCGCTTGCATCAAGGCCTGTGAGGGGTTCGTCGAAAAGCAGCACAGAGGGGTCAGTCAACAGCGCGCGAGCAATCGAAAGACGCTGCTTCATACCGCGAGAGTACGTGGACACCGGTCGGTCCGCAGCGGCGTCAAGGCCCACACGCGTGACCCACTGCTCAGCAGCGGAGTGCGCCAGCCCCTGCAGGTCGCAGACGAAGCGGAGATTCTCGCGCCCGGTCAACTCGCCGTAAAGCAGCGAGTCGTGCGCCACGAGCCCAAGGTGTGGGCGCACGGTATCGCGGTGCGCGACGGCATCGACCCGCTCGTCGAAGACGATCACCCCCTCGGTCGGGCGATCGAGCGTCGCGATGAGCTGCAGCAACGTCGACTTGCCAGCGCCGTTAGGGCCCAGCAGCGCGCAGATTTCACCGGCACGGAACGTCAACGACACATCCCACACAGCGTCAATTCTACCGAAGGCTCGGCCGACTCCCTTCAGTTCGAGTTCTGAGACCCGCGGTGCCGCCATGGGCCAATCGACGGTCATCGCTCGCTTGGGTCGTCCCGGACGCCTGCGGTGTCTAGGCGGGCTCGGTTGGCTCTGCTGTCAGCAGGCACTCCGGGGATCAGCTCCCCGAACTCGCGCAAGCGCCGATAGACGACGCCAAGCTGCTCACGAATCCGAGCGCGGGCGATCGCATAGTCTCTCTCCAACAGGCGGCCCTCTTCAAGGTCGAGGCGTAGCTCCGACAAAGCATCGGTGAGCTCCTGAGCTTGACGCTGAAGCGCGTCTCGCGCGGCCATCTTCGCATCGCCCGCGGCGCGTCTCACGCGGAGCTCTCGGCGATACAACAGCGAACCGAAGAGCGACGTCAGCGCTCCGAGCCCTAACGCTAGCCACCGCGGCCAGGGCACGGGTGCCGGCCAGCCGCGCGTCATTACCGACATCGTTTCGCCAGCCGACGCCCTACCACGAGCAACCACGACGGGTACGTCGTCTCGCATCATGACACCTTCAGCTTGCTCGCTGATCTCTCGGAAACACATCATTCCCGACTGCTCGGACTCACCACAAATCGGCACATCAAACGAGATGTCGATAGTGGGATGTTTCTCATGCACCGTGACCTGCGGCACGACAACCGACGCCCGCTCAACATCCATCGTGAGCCGCTGCGTCCAACCAACGTAGGACTTGCCGTCGGTTGGCAGACTGAAACGGACGATGAGGTGTGGGCGCGCGGGACCATCGTCCAAGCCAGCAGGTGTCACTGTCGCCGCAGTCGCGACGACACCGTCAAGGACCCGAGAGTCTTCCTCCGGCAGCACGACCGTCACGCCTTCTGCGCCTTCAGGTAGCGGGATCTGGATAATGGACCCCATCTCCTCGACCGTTGACTCAAAGATCACATTTGTATCGACGCCGAAGGTCCACACCTGGGTGAAGATAACGTAATCCTCCCACGGCTCGACGATCGTCTGCATCGAAGCCGCGAAGAGCACCGAGGGGTCTCTCGTGACGGGGATAACCGAGAGGTCGATGGTGTGCTCACCACCAGCATCAAGAGGCAGGGCCTCGCTGAAGTAGCGTCGACCGTTGTCGACTTCGGCGTGGGCTTCTGCCCCGGCTTGAGCGTTGAGTTCGAAGGTCGCGAAGCCCTGTGCGTCTGTCGTTCCGCGCTGGGTCGACTGCAGTGTGTGGGGGGGCAAGATGGTATGCAATGCGACCGAGACGCCCTCGAGCGCCTCGCCAACTGCAGTGTTATCGGGCGCGAACACACGCACGCGTACCTGCACCGGGACGGCTTCGGCTGCCTCGACGGCGTTCTCGTCGAGGCCTGGCTCTCCGAGCGCATCACCAAGCGCGACGGCACCGGTCGCTTCAGCGCCTGCAGTCTCCGCGTTGATGTTGTCAGACTGCGCGACGGCTGCCGCGGACTGCGCCAGTGTCGGGCTCGCGTACGCCAGCAGAGCGACGAAGAGTGGAGGGACGAACAAAAGCGCGCCAGCGAGCGTCGGAGCGCGCCTGTGGTCGGCACCGTTGCTAAGGCTGTTCCTGCGACTCATGAAAGTGTCCCCGCTGCCAGAGACGACGTGTGCGTACCGTCGCCGTTGGCGCTTGGCGCCACGCGCTCTGCGTCGACAAGCGCGGCTTCGGCGAACTCGAGGTCCGTTTCATCGCCGCCGAGCGCCTCCATCTGCTTGATCACGGTGACGGCCTCGCGCTTGAGTCCGCGAAGCGTTCGCTCACAGACGTCTTCGGTGATCTTGCCAGTCGCGAGGTCGAGTTCGGTCGAGGCGATCAGAGTCATGAGCATTTCCTTTCGCTCCGCGAGGACACCGTGTTTGACGGTATCAGCGTCTTCTCGAAGCGTCACGTCAGCCGTTCCAGCGCGCTTCATCTGGCGACCGACGCCGACGAGCCCGAGGGCGAATACGATGACGCCGAGAGCCAGGAGACTCAGAGGCACGAGATCCATTAGGAGCGCTCGGCGAGTTCGTCGTCGAGTTGATCAAAGTACGCCTTGTCGGCCTCGTCCGTGGCAACCACGTCGGCCAGTTGGGGCGCTGGCAGACGTGAAGCCGCCGTCCAGCGCTTCACCCACACCCCGAGGAGCATGATACCGCCGCTAAAGCCCGCGAGAGGGATCGCCCATGCGAAGCGATTGGAACCGCGATTCGGCGGAACCGCAAGCGCGACTTCCCCGCGCTCCTCGACGAAGGAGTTCAGCACTTGGTCAAGAGATGAGCCGGACGCGACCAGCTCCCGTATGTTCGCCCGGTCGATGTTCGACGGGTAACAACTGGGGCTCGCGAGCGCGAGCGACTTACCGGCGCAGCCACCGCATGTCGTCATGACCAGTTCAAACGCTCGGCGTGCGATGCGGTCCTGATCCGGCGTAAGCACGCCATTATAGGGTTCGCGTTCGTCCTCGGCGTGGTCGTGTCCTTCATGCTCATCGACGGCGACCTGCTCGGCTTCTTGAGCCCACGCCTCCATTACGCTGCCGAACGTGATGACCGGCAGCACGATGATCAACGCCAGCGCTGCGACCTGTAGGCGGCGTGCGGCGCGAGAGCGCCAGTAATCTCGCTGCACGAGGTCCGTCTCCGGCCACATGGCGATCATCGTACCGGCGACGAGTACGACGCCTCCAAACCAGAACCACCATGTAAACGGCAGCACGACCAGCTTGAAGGCCGCTGCACCGGACGCGGGGTCGTAGTGCAGGAGTGCGACATACACATCTTCGACCGGGGTCGAACGGATGTAGATTTCGGAGGTGACTTTCATTGGGTCGGGACGACCGCCAGCGAGCATCGCGTAGTCGTTAAAGTCGAAACGAGATGGGTGCAGCGTGCCGACCTGTTCGCCATCGCGGTACAAGAACAGCGTTGCCCAGGTCTCTCGCTTATCGATCTCATCACGCTCTTCGATGCTATCAAAGCGCACGGAATAGTCTCCGAATGTGGCCTCGTCTCCGATGCTCAGTGTCGTGTCGAGGTCCGCCTTGAGTACATTGCCGATGAACGACAGGAAGATGAAGATCATGCCGATGTGCACGACGAAGCCGCCGTACCGACGACGGTGTCGGCCGAGCAGGTCAGAAAACGCCGAGAAGACGTCAGCACCCGTTGCTCGCATGCGCGCCCTGGTACCGCGGACAAACTCAATTGTCAGGGTCACGAGGTTAAAGACGATGAGCGCGTAGCAGATGATCCCCATCCCAACGGCGGTGGAGAAGGTCTGAATCCCCAGCGGCTCCGCCCGGAGCACGTAGTAGGCGTAACCTGTCGTCGGGACGATGAGGAGAGTCGCGATGCTCGGGATCGTGAAACTACGCCGAAGCGCGCGCAGCGTCGTACGCCGCCATGGCAGCAATGTGCCAAGGGCCATGACGACCAAGAGCCCCAGCGCGAGCGGCGCGGTGAGTTGGTTGAACCAAGCGGGTCCAATCGACACTTCATCCCCGGTGACCATTTCCTTCAGCTTGGGGAACAAGGTGCCCCAAAGGACCACAAACCCGATGCCAATGAACATCCAGTTATTGAGCAGGAACGCGCCCTCTCGGCTGACCGTTGAGTCGAGCTTGTGGTCGCTCTCCAACATACTCCAGCGGCTTCGGATGAGCCACACGCTGAACGCTGTCAACCCGACGAGCAGGACCAAGAAGTAGTCCCCGATATCGCTTTCGGCGAAGGTGTGGACGGACTGGATGAGCCCCGAGCGTGTGAGCCACGTGCCAAAGATGGTCAGCAAGAAGGTCAGCGCAACGAGGATCGCGTTCCACTTTCGGAACATGCCTCGCTGCTCTTGAATGATGACGGAGTGCAGGTAAGCGCTCGCCGCGAACCACGGGATGATGGCGGCGTTCTCGACGGGGTCCCATGCCCAATAGCCGCCCCAGCCGAGCTCACGGTACGCCCACATGCCACCGAGGATGTTGCCGACGCTCAGGAAGAGCCACGAGATCAGGGTCCACTTCCGTGTAGCCCTCAGCCAATCCGGCGTGAGGTCTCTGGCGAGAAGCGCTGCCATGCCAAATGCGTAGGGGATGGCGAACGTCGCGAACCCGCTCAGCAGACACGGAGGATGGATGACCATCAGCGGGTTTTGCAGCAGCGGGTTCAAGCCCTCGCCGTCCAGGGGCGCGTTGATGACGTGGAAGCTCGAGAACGGCGGCGTCACGAAGACGAGGATGAAGAGCAGGCCTGCGATGACGGCGGCGAGCACCGCGTGGAACCACGGCATGATGTGCAAGATGCGATGTCGATTCACCCAGGACGCCGCGGCGCCAAAGGTCGAGGTCATCAGCAGCCAGAACAACAGGCTGCCTTCCTGCCCTCCATAGAACGCGGCCAGCACGTATTGCGCGGGCATCCGCATGTCGCTTCGTCCGGCGACATAGCGGAGGCTAAAGTCGTTCGTCGCGAAGCCGTATAGCAAACACGCAGAGGCCACGATGATGGCGCCCGTCGTTGCGAAGTAACTCATCCGCGACAAGTCGGCGTAGCGACGACTCTGCAGTTGCCCCCCCATCGTGCCAAATATGCACGTGAGAAGAGCGGCTGCGAAGGCGACGGCCAGCGCAATGGAACCAAGAATCGCCATAAACTAGAAACTCCTAGCGGCGTGAGCCGCGACGGTCAGCGAGAGGCTTGCTCTTCCGCGGTGGGAGCGCCCTCTTCGTAGCGCGAAGGACATTTTGCGATGACCTCGACCGCTTCAAAGCGGCCGGGCGCGGTCAGCCGACCAAGGGCGATAACCTCTGCGTTATCCGCAAACGTATCGGGAAGCGGCCCCACGAAGGTGATCGCGATCTCTTCCCCATCCGCCTGCAAACCAAAGGTGTGAAGGTTCAAATCGATCGCATCAATTTCGTGGCTCTCGGCGACGACGTTCCCTTTGATGCGGAACTCCGTGGCCTCGATGTCGTCGTACTGCGCCGTCGCCTCGGCAACGGTGAAGTAGTAGATCTGGTCGTCAAAACTGCTCACCGTTAACGCCACGACCGCTGCGACAGCGACAAGTGCCGCGACGAGAAATCGCACGTTCGAAAAATCCGACTTCGATGTGGGGGGCTCAAGAGGAGCCGGTGGAGCGTTCTGGGGTTCCATAGACAGTCACAAAAGCCGAGGACACGTGCCCGTGGTTAGGCCTGTCGGGCATAAGGTCTGGCGCGCCTTGGAACAAGGGGAATCGCTCCGACCGTGTGCCTAGGCAACGGAGTGCAGGGGCTACTCGCTGCGCGGCCCCAAACGACGGTGTTCTTCGGTACCGAGGCGCCCCACCACTTCGCGTAACAAGGCGTCACGGAACTGCGTGTTCACCTTCGAGCGACGCGTGATCTCCCGCGAACCCACGTTGGTCGCCGCGCGATCGAGCGCCGACTGCCGTTGGTGTGGGATCATATCAAGCATGTAGGCGTTTGGTTCAATCGCTCGGCGTTCCGCCGCGGGGTCCACAGCATCGTACAGGGTGGGTACATAGTTGGCGGAGGCTACCAGGAAGGTGCGCGCCACGCCGATGGCGCCGACATCTTCGAGCAGGTCGGCGTCGCAGAGCACCTTGGACTCGGGCGTGTCCGGCAGACGCTTGGGATCGATGTGACATAGGATCGCCTCGCACGCTGCCCAGACGATCTCCGAGAGACCCGTCGCGCGCAGCATCTCCTCCGCAATACGAGCGGAAGCGTCCGCGACGGTCTCGCCAGGACGTTGCGCGCCCCGACCGACCTCATGCAGTAGGGCCGCTGCTTCGAGGACAGTGAGGTTGACGCTCTCTCCGGTGTCGGCGGCGTGGGCCGGCCCCAATCGCAGCGCGTTTGTAGCGACGCGGGCGGCATGCTCAAAGTCCCACGCCAGCCCTGCAGCGGTTCGGCGCAGCCGAGCTTCCACGAGCTGTCGAAGCTTGCGCATCCCTTGGTCGGTGTGATTCGGCGGCGTCTTCATCAGCGGTCCACAGGTAAGTTAGTTGGGCGCGCCCAGCACTTTGGGAACAAAATCCCCGCTGGCTGACTTTGTAACATATCCGGGATCATGGCCCAGAATTCGGCGACTCTACTGGTCGACGGGTCTGTAAGGCCAACCTGAGTGCTCGTTTTGCCCGCGCTTTGCGATGACAAGCACTCTCGTTCCCGCTACGCTTTCCTCATCTCTTCCCATCGCTTCCACGACCGTCACATGTCCGACCTTCAAAAGTTCGCTGAGCGCTACGACGGCGATATCGACCGCCTCCGCACCTACGTCATCGAGGCGATGGTTCTCGGTGCGGTCGCTGATGGTGAGCTCGATCGTCGCGAGTCAGAATCGATCATTCAGATGATCGCCAGCCACGCCCAGTTTACCGGCATCGGCCGCGACGCGCTGCGCTCTGACCTCGAACGTGCGTTCGAAGCGATCGTCAGTGAGGGCTTCCATGTGCGCTTGCATGCTCTCGCAGCGGCGTTGCCGAACTACCCGCATCGCGTATTGGCATTCCGCGCCGCCGTGGTTGTCGCCTTCGCCAACGGTCGACTCGATGACGACGAGTTCACCTTCTTGCGTCAGATGCAGAAGGTTCTCGGTATCGCCGAGTCGGACGTGCAGCGCGCATTTGAAGACGCACAGCTCGAGAGCGCGCCGTCGATCCCTACGGACATCGAACCGGTCGAAGCCTACCTCGACTGCTTGCTCATGGCTGCCGCCGCAGACGGCGAGATTCGCGATGAAGAGCTCGCGACCATCATCGCCTTCGTGCTCTCACGAGAAGAGTTCGACGGCCTCGATGAAGACCAGCTGCGCAACTACATCAACGGCCGGCTGCGCGCGTTTGCCAGCGGCGCCACAGAAGAGCGTCTCGAAGACCTGCACGCCGAGTTCAACAGCGTCGAGCAGCGCGAGAACGCATACGGCTTGGCGTTGGCGATGGCGTTCTCCGACGGCGACCTCGCCGCAGAAGAGCGCAGGTTCTTGATCAATCTCCGCATGGCGTTGGACCTTCAAGCCTCCCAAGTCGCAGACGTCGAAGCGTTCGACGAAGACTAGGCGCGACGCCAAGTCTTCCGAACACGCTGCAACGAGATACGCCCACCTAGAGTCATTCCGGGCGGGCGTATTCGATTTTTGATGAGCGGCGAGCGCCCTTAGCGCGTCCCTAGAAGACCATGTCCAGCGCGGCGGTCTCGCCGAGCATCATCGACTTCGCCTTCGCCGGCGCTTGAATGAGCACCTCGGCGGAGAAGAACTTCGCTGTATCGACCTTGCCTGCGTAGAACGCGACCTCCTGGTCGGCTTCGCGCTGCTCGCGCGTGGGCTCTGCGGTGCCAATGCGAGCCACGAGCGCGTCAGTGGCGACGCGTGCCTGATCGGCAAGCATGTGGCCGACCATGACGTCGCCGAAGAGTTCGAGGAAGGGCGTCGCCTGCAGCATCGCGAGCTTGCGGCTGTCTTTCGCGGTGCCGGACACCCAGAACGCGACCTCTCCGAGGCTTCCCTGCGCTGCGCGCAGCGTCTTCGAGACGGACGAGAGGCCGTCCATTGCCTCGATGGAGTCAATGAACGTCGAGAGCATCTGCACATAGTTCATGAAGAGCATTCCGCCCTTCAATCGCATCTTCCGACCCAAGAGGTCGAGGGCCTGAATGCCATTCGTGCCTTCGTAGATCGACGCAATCTTCACGTCTCGCAGGTACTGCTCGACGGGGTACTCTTTGATGTATCCGTAGCCACCGAAGATCTGCACGGCGAGCTCGGTGACCTTGAAGCCCTTATCCGTCGGGTAGGCCTTCGCGATGGGGGTCATCAGGTCGATGACGTCCTGCGACTGCTCGACGCCGCCATAGTGACCCATGTCGGCGTGCAGTGTCGCGAACGCGAGGAGCGCTCGGGTGCCTTCGGCGTAGGCCTTCATCGTCATCAGGTTCCGGCGCACGTCCGGGTGGTTGATGATGTTCGTGGCGCTGCCCTTGAGATCGTCCAGATCCGGGCCCTGCTTACGGTCTCGGGCGTAGCCGAGCGCCTGCTGGTACGCCGCGTTGGCGGCGGCAACGCCTTGGAGGCCGCACTCAAGTCGCGCCTCATTCATCATCTGGAACATGTAGGACAGGCCTTGGCCCTGCTCACCAACCATCCAGCCTTGGGTCGGCGCGTCTGCGCCAAACGACATCGAACACGTCGCGGAGCCGTTGATGCCCATTTTGTGCTCAAGGCCCGTGACCGTGACGTTGTTGGACTCGCCGATCGAGCCATCATCCCCCACGAGGTGGCGCGGCACGCAGAAGAGCGAGAGGCCCTTGGTGCCTTCCGGGTCGCCCTTCACTCGCGCGAGCACCATGTGCACGACGTTGTCGTAGAAGTCTGCGTCTCCGGCGGAGATGAAGATCTTCGCGCCGTCGATACTGAAGCTGCCGTCTTCGCGGGGAGTCGCGGAGGTCGCGGCCTCGCCCACGGACGTGCCGGCTTGCGGCTCGGTCAGACACATCGTGCCGCCAAACTCCCCTGAGTACATGCGGGCAACGTACTTGCTCTTGAGCTCGTCGGACCCGAACACCTCGATGAGGTGGCCTGCGCCGCTCGTGAGCCCTGTGTACATCGTGAAGGCGATGCAGGCGGCGTCGAAGGCCTCATGAATCGCCATAACGATCGAGTACGGGAGGCCCATGCCTCCAAACTCTGGGGTGTGCGCAGCGCCCTGCCAGCCCTGCTCGCGCATCTCTTGCCAGACTTCTGCGTAGCCGGTCGGGGTCTGCACCTTGCCGTCGACGAGCGTGCAGCCCTCAACGTCGCCGACCTTGTTGAGAGGCGCGATGCGCTCGGTCGCGAACTTCGCCGCCGCCTCCAACATCACGTCGAAGGTGTCCATGTCGAAGTCTTGGAACGCATCAAGCTCGGTCAGCGCCGCGAATGGCAGCTGCTCGTGCATGATGAACTTCCAGTCGCGAAGGTCGAAGGTCAGGTGGCTCATTTCGTGTCTCCTCGGCAGTCCGTCACTGTTTGAATGAATACTCATTCACATC
Organism: Bradymonadia bacterium; assembly: GCA_047610025.1. Taxonomy (GTDB): domain Bacteria; phylum Myxococcota_A; class Bradymonadia; order REDH01; family REDH01; genus JBLFZA01. The sequence continues at coordinate 12,046 of JBLFZA010000103.1, forward strand.
GGGAGGGAACCTACGGCGTCTTGCGATTTTTGCAAGTAGCAACGCGATCACAGTACCGCTGTGTACGACGACTTCGCGCCCGACAGACCCAGCAGAGACCGCCATGACCACTCTCGACAGCCTCAGCCGAAACGAGCTCCGCGCTCTCTGCCAAGCCACGATGGACCTGCTCGGCGAAGATGCCGTCGCCCGACTCGTACCCGCAGGTCCGTTTGACTTAGCCAGCGACACTGCGCAGCTGGCGCTCACAGCGGTCGATGGCGCCGCGATTCGTAGCGACCTCTACGACTGGTTGAACGTGATCGTTGCAGTGGCCCGCTGCGCTCAAAGTGACTGGCGCCCTCTTGCGGCAGATGGTGCGAGCGCAGCGTTGCGAGAGACAACGGCGGACCGTCTCAGCGAGATCGCCTCGCGCGCCACTGCAGCCCTCGACTTTGATGTACGCATCGGCATTGGGCTCTCCTCTGAGGTCATCTCGGTCACTCGGCGCGCGCTAGAAGCGCAGACCGCCTATGATTGTAACGCGGATGGAGCGCTCGACGTCGGGGCTGTCGCCAAGGGGCTGGCTCCTCTCTGCGAAGGCCTGCGTGTCGCGCTGTGCACCGCCCCGTTCGACGACGACACTGCGGAGCGCTTGGTCGCGATTTGCGACGACCTCGACGTGCTGAACGGGCACCCGGCGCCTTGGTCACTGCTCGGGACCGCGCTGCGCGTAAGCCCGGCGGAGCGTGTTCCGCTGGTGCGACGGCTCCTGGAGCGAAACTCACTGCAGAGTTGGACCCGCCCCGCTCTGCAGCAGGTCGGGGCGTTCATCGACGACGCGGCGGTGGCCGAGAGTCTGATTCAATCGGCGGAGCTCTTCGCGTCGCACGATACAGAGATCCTGCACCTGCTGGTCACGACGTTGCGGCAGATGGGACGCGACGATCAGGCTCGCTATTGGGATGGCCGTCTCGGCTAGTGCGCCTGCCTCGGGCTACCAGCTCTCCGGGAACACGGGGAGCTCCAACGTGCCATCCAAGAGCGGGATAACCCGAACGCCGTAGTCGGACTCAGCGAGCGACAAGATGCGCAACGTGTGGGCCGCTCGCGCGCGGCTACGATCCGTAAACCATGTCGCAGCGAGCGCCCTCGGTAGGCGCGCGCTGACCTGCTCGTGTGCCCACGCGGACTCCCCGACGAGCAGCACCTGGCGCTCACCGGCTACGGAGACGAGCAACATCAGCTCTTCGACGGACGCCCCTCGGTAGCTCAGCAGGACGAGCGTGCCGTCTCCAAAGATGTCGTGAGAGCCACGCGAGCCCAGGAAACGCGGGCCAGAAGTACCGCGGCGCTGCGGCGCGAGGGCGTCCACCTGCGAATCGATGTACCCGAAACGATAGGGCCAGCTGCCTGCTGTCGCCGCCCAGATCTCTGATGAGCCCACCCAGACCGTCTGGCGATCGAACGCAGCAGCTCCGCCAACGTGATACCAGCGCGCGGTCGGCAAAATGACCTGATGGGGGGCACCCAACTCGGCGATCTCCACCGCGAGTTCTCGCTCGTCGGTCACTGCGCCGAACGGATTGCGAACACGCCAAGGGACGTGCTCGTCAGAAGCGCTTGGGGAAACGCCTGCACCGAA
>JBLFZA010000104.1:0-13630 GCA_047610025.1 Bradymonadia bacterium
TCAAAGCTCCAAAGCCTCCGACCAGTCGTCTGCCGCCAATCCGCGGCGCCCCGCCAGTCGGTCGCCGTGGGCGCCCCGCCAGTCGGTCGCCGTGGGCGCCCCGCCAGTCGGTGGCCGGGGTCTTGTCGTCCCTCGCCTCGCCGCCAGTCGCGTCCTACTCGACGCCCTACTCGGCGTCCCGCGCCGCGATCGCCGCATCGACCACCTCGGCGCCGTGCAGGCAGCGGGCGATGGCTTCGGCGGACTCCGCCATTCTCGGCCCGGGGCGTGTCAGCATATCGGCATTCACGGTGCAGAAGGTCGCGTCACGGAAGCCAAGAAGGCTCGAGCGGTAACGGTCCCAGAATGCCTCGTCACCGAGACCCTCGGGCTCGATGATCACATCAACGAACTGCTGCGCGAGGAACTCCTCGTCGAGTTGCACCCAGTCACCCGTGGTCAGAATCTCGCCTTTCGCTGCTTCGACCAGCTGGCCAATGAACGAGTCGTAGCCCGCAACAAAGAGGGGATCGCGGCCAATCGCGACGATGACGCTGGGCGACTCTTGATCGCGAAGCGCGAGATTTAGGCCCTCGAGATCTTGCTGCATCTTGCGCACGAGCGCGCTCGCTGCGGGGACGCGTTGCAAGCGTTGACCGAGGAGCGCGAGGCTGCCACCGACGTCTTCCAACGACTGGTCGGGTAGTAGAAGGACTTGCACGCCGGCTTCGGTGAGTTCGAGCACTTCAGCGGTCCCCGCCTGATGCTCCGAGGCGACCACGAGCGTGGGGCGGAGGCTGAGCATACGCTCGATGTCCGGTTGCAGCCCCGAACCAACGCTCGGAATGGCCAGCACGTCGGTCGGGTAGTTGCAGTGCATCGTTCGCCCAACGAGGTCGTCGCCGGCTCCAATGGCGTAGATCAGTTCGGTTCCCGAGGGGATCAGGCTGATGATGCGATCGCCTTCGGGCACCCCCACCATCTCTGTGCTGCCTTCCGCGGGTTCGGGGTCGCTGGCGGCGGGAGCGCTGCCTCGATTGCACGCGGAGAGCGCCAGCAGTGAGAGGGCGAAGGAGTAAAAGAGCGAATAGCGGGTGCAGAGAGTCATGCAGCCGAGGTGATCGAGGTGCCCAAGCCTGTCAAGAGCGGACCCACACGCCTTGAGTCCGCATCGCACTCGACCTACAGACTTCGCGCACACCACCTGGATGCTCATGCGCGCTCCTTACGCTTTCGCTCGTCAAGTCGTCTCTCACCCTCGCCTCGTCGGGGCCGCGTTGCTCGGCATGTTCGCCGCAGCGCTCGTCATACTCGGCGTGCGCGGCGTGAAGACAGAGTTCTCGCCACAGGCGCTCTTCACCACGTTTGAAGAGCAAGCGATCATCGACGAGCGCTTCGCCGAGACCTTCGGGGAGACCGAGAATGCCGCGCTCTTCGTGATCGAAGCCGAAGACGTGCTGCAGCGAGATGTGCTGGAGTACATCAAAGAGCTGGCCGAGTCGCTTCAGGGCCGTGACTACGTCGACCGCGTTGAGAGCATCGCGACTTCGGCATTGCCCCGCCCCGGAGGCAGCCAGGGAGGCGTGGGGGAGCTCCGGGTCGACGCGCCGCTCGCGGGGGACGACATTAGCGATGAGCAGGTGCAGGAGCTGAGAGCGGCGCTGCAAACGAGTCGCCTCTTCGACAACACGCTGATCAGCGAGAGCCGGCGTGTCGCCGTGATCGCGGTCTTCCTAGGGGACGGGCTCGGCGAGATGGCGGTGCTGCTGCCGGCGATGCAAGAGATGTATGGCGACCTTGAAGCGCGTCCGCCGCCCGAGGGGGTGCGCGTGCAGCTCACTGGAATTCCACACATTCGAGTGTTTGTGGTCGACGGCATCGTGCAGGACCAGCTCCGCATGATCCCGATCGCGAGCGTGCTCTGTTTGTTCATTCTGTGGATGTCCTTCCGCTGGTGGCCTGGCGTTGTGCTGCCCGCTGCGGCCGTCGCGACGACGCTGGTCTTCACGCTCGCCGGCATGTCGATCGTGGGAGAGCCGATCAACATCATCAACAACATCCTGCCCGTGTTGCTGATCGTCATTGGCATTAGCGACGCGATACACTTGGTGAGTCGCTACGGAGAGGAGCGTCGGGACGGTATCGAGAAACGCGAGGCCATCATCAACACGATGGCGACGATGACGACCGCGTGCTTCCTGACTTCGTTCACGACATCGATTGGGTTCGCGTCCCTCGTCGTCTCACACACGGACATCCTGCGCCGCTTTGGCGTCACCTGCGCGTTCGCCGTCATGATCGCGTATGGCGTTACGATTCTGCTGCTCCCGGTCGCGCTGACCTGGGTTAAACCGCCGCCGAAGGCCATGAATGACGAACGCGACGGCTGGTTCGAACGCGTCTCGGTGTCGACGATGCGCCTCGTGCTCGCCTACCCGAAGCCCGTGCTCGCCGTGAGCGTGTTCGTCATTGGCGGCGCCATTGTGCTCGGCCTGCGCGTTCCCATCGATACCTTCTTGATGGAGACCTTCCCGGAAGACAGTGAGGTCTACGCGCAGAATGAGCTGCTTGAGCGCGAGCTGAACGGCATGTTGCCCATTGAAGTCAGCCTGCGCTCCGAGACGGCGGGCCGTTTTAACGACGCGGACGTCCTGAACGCATCGATTCGCGTGCAGGATTGGCTGGATGCTCGCTACGAGGTGCTCAGCACCCGCCAATACGCCGACGTCCTGCGCGAAACCTGGGTGGTGTACTCGGCGGACGAGAGCAAACGGGAGGCGACGTTCTCGTCACGCGCGCAAGTCGCGCAGCTCGCGTCCCTACTCGAAGGCGGCACGCCCGACCCCCTCGCCCCGTTGGTTACCGCAGACCGCCGTCACATGCGCATCACCGCGCAGGTGCGGGACGTCGGATCGATCGCGGCGTTGGCCCTCGTTGCCGATCTCCGGCCGGTGCTCGAAGCCGAGTTCGCAGAGTTCGACGATGTCGTCGTGGAGCTCAGCGGCGACGCCTACAGCGCCTCTCGCGGCCTCGATATGCTGATCCGCGATATGCTCAGCAGCCTCGGCCTCAGCATCTTCTTCATCTTCATTATCCTGACGCTGCTCTTCCGGTCCATACAGCTCGGCATCATCAGCGTGCCCGCAAATGCCGCGCCGCTAATTCTCACGCTGGGCTACATGTCGCTAAAGGGCATCCACCTCAACACGACGACGGTCATTGTCTTCTCGGTGTCCATTGGTCTCGCGGTGGATGATACCATCCACATACTCGCCCGCTTCCGCGAAGAGATTGCGCGTGGCTACGACCTCGACAATGCGCTCATTCGTACCGCCCGCGGTGCCGGTCGTGCTGTACTGGTGACGAGCATCATGCTGATGAGTGGGCTCTCGGTGATTCTACTCAGCTCTTTTGTCCCGGTGCGCTTGTTTGCCGAGCTGACGTGCATCACGATCATCGGCTGTTTGTTTGGCGACTTGTTGATGCTGCCCGCGTTGCTGAAGTTGTTCTGGAAGCGCGAACGCGCACCGAACTCAGCGACTGGGGCGCACGCCGTGGTTTAGGGCGCGAAGTCCCAGGGCCAAGCGTGACACCGCCCGCGTGACCCGCGCCCTGACACGACCCCGATCGCCCCCATCCGCCCTCGGCGCAACACCGTCCCTCGCTCATCGTCCGCGGAGACGAAGGTCGGGCGCCATGCACCCTGCCTGGAAGGGTGCATGGATTGGTTTACGATGGCCTTGGCACTTTGCTCGACTGGCGGGTCGTCGCCCTGCGGACCCCGCCTATTCCACCTCAACCACGAGCTTGCCGCACGCTTCGCCCGCCATCAGGCTCCGAAACGCCGCGCACGAGTCGGCCAACGAATACGTCCGGTCAACCATCGCGCGAAGCTCCCCCCTCTGCACGCGCTCCACCAATTCGGCGATGTCCGCGCCGTCGGGCTCACTAAAGTACATGCACAAGGTCTGCTTGCTAAACGCGCTCTTGAGCGACCCCATGATAGCGCGTCCAATGCCGCCGAACCACGCGCCGCCGTTGCCGCCGACATAAACCAGCGTGCCGTCAGGGCTGAGGATGCGCTGCATCGCTCGCGTCGGGCGATTGCCGCCGATGTCGAGGATGACGTCGAACTGTCTCGCTTGGTTCGTTACTTCGGTCGTTCGGTAGTCGAGCACCTCGTGCGCGCCGAGCGAGGCGACGAACTCGGACTTGGCCCCGCTGCAGACGGCAGTGACCGTGGCGCCTGCGTTGACGGCGAGCTGAACCGCATAGGCCCCGACGCCGCCGGACGCCCCGAGGATCAGCACCTGCGCGCCGTCGAGCGATGGCTCCACCTTGTCGAAGGCGTGCCCCGCGGCCCCCGCGGAGACAGGAAGGGAGGCGGCTTCGCTAAAGCTGAGGCTGTCGGGCATCGGAGCCAACATGGACGGGTCTACGACGGCGTACTGCGCCAACGCGCCGGTCGTAATACCGAATACGCGGTCACCGACCTCGTAACCGGACACCCCTTCGCCAACCGAGACCACGACGCCAGCGAGCTCGTCCCCCGGGATCGGCTGCTTCGGTCGCATGAGGCCGAAGCCCATGGCGCGAACCAGGTAGGGAGTGCCGCTCATCAGGTGAACGGTACCTTTGTGAAGGCCAGCGGCGCGGACGCGCACAAGCACAGCGCCGGCCGGTACTGTCGGCACGTCGACCTCTTCGAGTTCAAGTCGAGTTGGGTCGCCGTACTCCCTCAAGACTGCGGCGAACATCCGGGTTGGAATCTCGGACGGGAACCGGTTCTCGGCGAGACGGGCGTTTGAAGACATAGCGTTCATGCGTGTTCCTAACGATTTAACTTACAGTGTAAGACTTACGGTGTAAGAATGGCGACAAGCCCAGCGTTGTCAAGTAGAAGCTGTGGAACCAGAATCACTCAATCGCATCGCGCGCTCCTCCGATCGAACTCGAACCAGCAGACGCATTTGGCCACTCGAAGCTCAAAGACCCGCACCGCTCTTAAACGCGAAGGCGTGATCGACGCGGCGCTCGCGCTGGCTGACGACGTCGGAGTGCACAGCCTGTCCATGCGCAAGCTCGGCAAGGCGCTCGGCGTCGAAGCGATGTCGCTCTATCACCACGTCGCCAACAAAGATGAGCTGCTCGACGCGATGGTCGAGCGCGTAGTGGGAGAGTTCGCTGTCGCGAGCGCGACGGAGGACTGGCGGGTCAGCTTAACCGAAGCGTCTGTGTCCGTTCAGCAGGCGATCTTGCGACACCCGTGGTCAAGCGCTCTCATCGAAGCGCGGACAACTCCTAGTGATGTGCGCTATCGTTACAATAACTCGGTATTGGGTGCGCTCCGTCGGGGTGGCTTCCAGTGGCAGCATGCGTACGTGGCGATGCTGACGCTCGATGGGTACGTCTATGGTTTCGCGCTGCAGCAAGTGAACTGGCCGTTTGAGCGCGGAGAACGAGCCGAGCTGATCGAGTCGTTTGTTCCGCTCGTGCCTGAGGCGGAGTATCCGCATTTGGTCGGGCTTATGCACCACATGTTGGCGGCCGATCGGGCGAGCTCTGCTACGGCGGAGAACTCATATGACGCAGAGTTTTTGGCGGGTCTTAACGCGGTGCTCGATGGTCTCGCGCGCATGCGCGACTCGGATGTGTCGAGGGTGTGATGTTTGTCGTCGACTGGAGAAGGAGATTTTTGTTTAGCTTACATGGACGCCTATGTTCGTAGGCAATCGTTAGAACGTCCTGCCCCCGTCTAGGTCGTGTCAGGCGTGTCGCGTGAGCTCTTGTCCGCTAGCCTCCAGTGTTGGCGGTCACGATGCAGGGCACCGTTTGTGTTTTAACGTCCACCACCTGCATCGACCCCAACTTCCATTCGCTGCGACGCGTGCGGCATATCCCCAGTCAAAAACCGGTGTCAGTCTCGGACGTGCAGCGTGCGAGGGCGTCACTGCCCAATCTCTTTAGCCCACGGCAAACTGCGCCTATTGCCGAGGCGAAGGAGGTTTTGCGAAGGAGCGAGGCCGCCGACGTGGGGTCTAACGCGCACTGACTCGCCACCGTGACAACCGGCTGGGAGGCACTCCCCAACAGTCGGCTGGACGAAGCGAAAGAGCTCGCAGAGAGCGCGCGTCGCGTGGGTCTGCGCACCGATCGTGCCGAACTGAGAGCGGAAGCGACCCGGCTGCTTGCGTGGCACGCAGACAACCTCGGGCTCACAGGCCAAGCGCTGCGGTGGTGGAATGAGGCACTGCAAAACGCGCTTGTCAGGCGAACCGTGCCTGATCAACCAGCTGTCGATCGACACGGCGACGGCGTTTTGTCGGGCGGGTCAGTTGGACGTCGCCGACCAGCTGAGCTGCAGCTTGGCAGCGCCCCATGGGGAGCGGAACGCGTGGTGGACAATGGGGATCCGCAGCGCGCGCGCCGTCACCGCTGTTGCGCGAGGTCCCTATGAAGCCGCGCTCCTCGACCTCGACATCGCGGTTCCGCTAGCGGCGTCCTATGAGGGAACCGTCCCGGCGATACACCTCGCGGTCGTCGACGCGACCCTCTCCCGCCATGAGGGGCAGCATCGATCTCACGAATTGTTGGATCAACAGATCGCCTACAGCCGCGCGCTCTTGATGCCGGTGTATGAGGTCCAGTTCGTCGCCGAGATTTTCTCGACTTGAGCAGGCGCTTGGTTGCCGAGAATGAGCGCGCGGCGGCTGAAGGAGCTGAGCAGCAGCTTCTCAAACGTGCTGCCCAGCAGCTCAAGGGCGTCAACGAGATGCCGAGCGGAACAATGAAGCAGTCTCTCAGCGAAATCAGGGAACACCTCGCGGTCTTGGAATTGATCACGGACTCTCTTGGCTCTGGCGCGCTCAGCCAGATGAACCATACCGCGATGGCGAAGGCCGCGAGCGAGCAGCTCGCGCGCATCGTAACTCTCCTTGATCGCGGAGCGACTCGCGAAAATTGTCCTTTGCCGCCGTGGTCGAAGACTGTCTGCAGCTCTCACGGGTCGCGGCGCAGGCGTCTCAGCGTAGTGTGGTGTTTTCGTCCACGTTCCGTTCGTTTGCGCCCGCGAGAATCAGCGTGATTCGCCGAGTCATGCAGGAGCATGTGGAGCACGCCGTGCGTACTCAGCCCGAGTGCCGGACCATCTCGGTCTCGATGAGCGAGACGGAGACAACCCTGCGGCTCGAGGTGAGGGCCGAGAACCTAGAGTTTCCCCCATCCGGTGAATCACTTTTCAGGATCAGCCCGAACTCGATGACCTGTCGAGCGCGTTAGGGCTGAGCATTGCTCGAAAACTTCTCGAGCTGTCTCACTGCGCCCTTGAGATCGTCAGGCACGTGCGACCGACCACAAGAGCGATTTGGAGAAAACCGTGAGCGTGCTCGACGGAATGAGTCCACAGCTGAGCGAGCCCTCTGCTCGTCGTGCGCTGGAGCTCTTTTACAGTGACCGCCGTCCGGAAGCGCTCGCGCTCGCGGCCGAACTTTTAGAGGACGCCGCACTGCACAAGAGTCGTTCGGCCGCGGCCGTCCGTGGGCTGTCTCGATTCGTCATGGCGTCATACGCGCTTTCGCTGGGAAACAACGATGAAGTCGCCCGGCATGCGGAGCAGATGGAGAGTGATGCAGCGGAGTACAACCTGCCTGAGCTTCGTGTCCAAGCTCTCCGCTTGTTGGCCACTAATGAGCGACACGTCGGGCGATACGTCGGGCGATACTACGTGGCGCGCGCCCCGGTCGGCGAAGCGCTCTCTTGGATGTGTCGCCTCGCCGCCCGATTAGGCCGCGGATCGATTGAAACACGACTAGGAATTCTGGAGGGCCTGCGAGGTGAACTTCGAGAAGCATGACATGAGCGTCCACCGATCGTTGAACAGGTGAGCAGTCATGGTCTCCAGACGCGCGAACGCCCAAACAAAACAAAGGCGCCCCGGTCTCCCGCGACGCCTCCGCCGTTCACAATCTAGGCGCGCTGCAACACCCTAAGGGACTCCCTAGACGCTACAGCTTCTCCGTCAGCTCCGGCACCACCTTAAACGCGTCGGCAACGAGCCCATAGTCGGCCACTTCGAAGATCGGGGCCTCCGCATCGGTGTTTATCGCCACTATCGTCTTTGAACCCTTCATGCCCGCAAGGTGCTGAATCGCGCCCGAGATGCAAACCGCGAAGTAGAGATCTGGCGCGACGATCTTGCCCGTTTGGCCAATCTGCCAGTCATTCGGCGCGTAGCCACTATCGACGGCCGCTCGCGATGCGCCAACCGCCGCCCCTAGCTTGTCGGCCAGGTTCTCGATAATGCCAAACGCTTCCGCCGACTTCAGGCCTCGCCCGCCGGCGATCACAACGCCTGCGTCCGTCAGCTCAGGGCGGTCCGACTTCACCTGGTGAAACGCGACGAACTGCGCGTTGGCCGGCGAGGTGCCGCCCGAACGCTTCTCAACCGCGCCGCTCACGTCGCCGGCCGGCGCGTCAAACGCCGTGGCGCGAACCGTCACGCACGTCGTGTCCGCATCACACGTCACTATCGCAATGACGTTGCCCGAGAGGATCGGGCGTTTAAAGGCCAGCTGAGACTCCGTCTCATCCTTGTAGACAGCGATCGCGTCGGAGATCATGCCGCCGTCTTCCACGGCTGCGCATACACGGGGCATGAAATCCTTGCCGGTCGTCGTCGCCGACGCGGCAATCACAGTCGCGCCAAGCTCGTTCGCGATCTCCGTCACCGTCGGCGTATACGCCTCGGCTAAGTAATCAGCAAACGCCGGGCCATCTACATAGATGACCTTCGACACGTACTTCGCCATCGCCTCAGCAACAGCGTCAACGCCGTTTCCGAGAACCAAGCCAACAACTTCGCCGCCATCGGCAGCAGCCGCGGCGTTGGCAAAGGCGATCGTGGGGAGGGTGGCGCTCTTCAGCTTGCCCTCAAGATGTTCTGCTACGACAAGAATAGTGCTCATGTCAGACTCCTAGAGGGGTGGGTTAAATGACCTTCGCTTCGTTCTTTAGCTTCTCGATCAGCTCGTCGACGCTGTCGACGATCACTCCAGCCGCCCGCTCCGGTGGAAGCTCGTAGCCAAGCGTGCGCACCTGCGCGTCCGCATCAACATCAAGGTCGTCCGCAGCGATCACCTCAAGTGGCTTCCGCTTCGCCTTCATAATGCCTGGCAGCGACGCGTATCGCGGCTCGTTCAAGCGAAGGTCCGCCGTGATGATCGCCGGCAGCTTGATGCGCACATCGGCTGTACCGCCGTCGACTTCGCGGCCAACCGTCGCCCAGCCGTCGTCCACCGCGATCGAGTGCGCGAACGTACCCTGAGGCATGCCCGTCAGCTCTCCGAGCATCTGGCCGACTTGGTTGTTCTCCGAGTCGACCGAGAGCTTGCCCATCAGGACAAGGTCCGGAGACTCCTTCTCCACAATCGCCGCGAGCAGCTTCGCGACGGCGAGCGTATCGAGCTCTTCATCATCCACCTCGACGAGAATGCCGCGGTCTGCGCCCATCGCAAGCGCCGTGCGGATCTCCTTCTGCGCGGCTTGTGTTCCAACGCTCACCACCACGACCTCTGTTGCCTTGCCGGCCTCCTTTAGGCGCAGCGCCTCTTCAACACCGAGCTCGTCGAAGTAGTTGGGGATGTAGTTCACGTTGGTCGTATCAAGCTGACCGTCGGCCGTTAGCTTGACCTTCAACGTTGGGTCGATCGACCGCTTCATCGTAGTGAGGATCTTCATGGTCCAATTCAGTGGTGAAAGAGTCGGATGATGCCGACCGAATAATGAGAAAATGGTTCGCTGAGGTGCGTGGTAACCGTCACTTTCGTACCCAGCGCGCCTCGAGAGCCAGCGCGCCTTGTGACCCATCGCGCAGCGCTAGGCGATCAGCGCTCGGCGATCAGCGCTCGGCGATCAGCTCTGTGCGAGCCCGTTCAGCAGCAATCCAGCCGCCATCTCGGCCATCGCGTCGTAGTCAACCTCGCGCGTCTTCGAGAGCAATGTCGCCGTCAGCAAAAGCTCGTCCAGCGCGCCGAACAACGTGCGTACGACGAGGCGAGAGTCGAGGTCTTGGCGGATCGAGCCGTCGCGCTGACCCTCCTCAACTAGGTCCCGAAGCACCTTCAAGTACTCCGAGAACTTCGGGTTGTCGTACTCGCGAACGAACTTCGACGACTGACGCAGCTCAACTGTAATGAACTCCGCCAGCTCCGGCGCGATCGACGCGATCTGCAAATGCAGCAAAATCAGCCGTCGAATGCGAGCCACGACCGTCCCGCCATGCTTCACCAACTCCTCGTTCAAGCGCTGGATTAAGAAATCCATGCGGTCCTCGAAGAGCTGAATCAACAGGTCGTCCTTGTTCTTGAAGTACAAGTAGATCGTGCCGTCCGCGACACCCGCCTCCCGCGCAACCTCCGACACCTTCGCCGTGTAGAAGCCGCGCTTCGCGAACACCGTAAGCGCCGCCTGAAGAATACGCTCACGCTTATCTGTTGTTCTCTCTCGACTCACGATCGTGCCCAAACTCAGTCGCGAATTGTCTACAGGCCGTGAGCTAATGAGGTCAGGTGACCTTGTCAATGAATGACGGTTCAGTCAGCTGGGTGGCGGGGGTGTGGTAGTGGTTGCGGGTCTTGTCGGCGCTGCCCACACCGGCTGGGGTTTTCACCCGAGGCGACGTCGTGCTTGTTGCGACAGCGCCGCGTCCATCAACACCAACGCCGCCATCGCCTCCACGATCGGAACCGCACGTGGCAGCACGCAGGGGTCGTGGCGCCCGCGCGCGGCGAACGTCGTATCCTCCCCTTCGGCCGTCACCGTTTGTTGGGCTTGGAAGATGGTGGCGACGGGTTTGAAGGCGACGCGGAAGCTGACGTGTTCGCCGTTGCTGATGCCGCCTTGCACGCCGCCTGAGCGGTTGGTGAGGGTGCGTACGTTGTCGCCATCCATTTGGAAGGCGTCGTTGTGTTGGCTGCCTCGCAGCAGGGTGCCGCCGAAACCGGAGCCGATTTCGAAGCCTTTGGTGGCGGGGATGCTGAGCATGGCGCCGGCGAGCTCGCCTTCGAGCTTGGCGAAGAGGGGTTCTCCCCAGCCGGCGGGCACGCCGCGTACGACGCAGCGAATGCAGCCACCGACGGAGTCCTTGTCGCGTCGCGCGTCGCGGATGAGCGCGTCCATGCGTGCGGCGGCGTCGGCGTCGGGGCAGCGTACGTCGGCGGTGTCGACCTGTTCGCGGGTGACGAGGGCTTCGTCGACGTCGGAGTGTTCGGCGCCGACGTCGCTCACCCAGGCGATTATCTCAAGGCCGTGCTCTTCGGCGAGCCAACGCTCGGCGATGGCGCCAGCAGCGACGCGTGCGGCGGTTTCGCGTGCGCTCGCTCGTCCGCCGCCGCGCCAGTCACGTACGCCGTACTTGGCTTCGTAGGTGTAGTCGGCGTGGGAGGGGCGGTAGAGGGTTTTGAGGTCCTCGTACTTTGACGAGTCGACGTCGTGGTTCCAGAACGCCAAGCTGACGGGCGTGCCGGTGGTGACGCCGTCGAAGACACCGGACATGATTTTGACGGTGTCCTTTTCTGCACGCGGCGTTGTGAGGGCGCTTTGGCCCGGCCTTCGCCGGTCGAGTTGGGGTTGGATGTGTTCTTCGGAGAGGGTGAGTCCGGCCGGCAGGCCGTCGATGACGGCGCCAAGGCCGACGCCGTGAGATTCTCCCCAGGTGGTGATGCGCAACAAGCGCCCAAAAGTATTCATGATGTTGCCCAGTAGCCGCCGCGGGCGTGGTCGTAACGGGCCTCGTGGCCGCGGATGTCGTTGTTCACGGTGTCGTTCGCGTAGACGAGCTGCCCCATGACCCAGGTGTGTGTCGCGGCGCCGGTGAGCGTTTCGCCGTGCCACGGTGTCCACCCACACTTGGTGAGCTGGTTGTCGTCTCGCACTTCGTGTTGGTGCGTGAGGTCGACGAGTACGAGGTCGGCGTCGTAGCCTTCTACGATGCGGCCTTTGTCGACGATGTCCCAGACGCGGGCGGGGGCGTCGCACATCCACGAGACGACTTGCTCGAGTGAGCAATGGCCCTTGCCTACTTCGTTCAGGAGGAGGGCGAGCGAGTTCTCGACGGCCGGAAGCCCGCTTGGTGATTGCGGGTAAGGCTGCGCCTTTTCGGCGAGCGTGTGCGGCGCGTGGTCGGTGGCGATGACTTGGATGCGGCCATCGAGCAGCGCGTCCCAAATGCGTCGGTTGTCGTCGGCCGTTTTGATGGACGGGTTCATTTGGATGCGCGTGCCGAGCCGGTCGTAGTCGTCGACGTTAAAGAAGAGGTGGTGCGGGCAGGCCTCTGCGGTGATCAGCCCGCCGTGGTCCGCGAAGAGGTCAGTCTCGGCGCCGGTCGACACGTGCAGCACGTGGAAGCGGTGCTTGTGCTTCTTGGCGAGGCCAATCGCGCGCTCGGTGGCGATGATCGCGGCCTTGTGGTCGCGCATGCGCGAATGGTCGGCGAGCACGGGGTTCGGGCCGATCCGCGCTTTGTTCGCCTGAAAGGTCGCCTCATCTTCGCAGTGTGCGGTGATGCCGAGCGTGGTCTCCGCGAAGATACGCTCCAGCGCTTCTTGTTCGTCGACGAGCAAGTTACCGGTGCTCGAGCCGATGAAGATCTTGATGCCTGGCGTGCGATGCGCGTGCTTCAGCTCGACCGTATTGTGCGGCGTGGCGCCGATATAGAAGCCGTAGTTGACGACGCTCTTGTGTGATGCGAGCGCGAGCTTCTGCTCAAGCGCTGCCTGCGACACGGTGTTCGGGTTCGTGTTCGGCATCTCCAAGAAGGTCGTCACGCCGCCCTTTGCGCAGGCGCGGGAGGCGGTGAAGAGGTCTTCTTTGTGCGTGAGCCCAGGGTCACGGAAGTGCACCTGATCGTCGATAACGCCGGGGATGAGGTGCAGCCCCGTGGCGTCGACCGTCACGTCGGCGGTGGTGTGTACCGCCGGGTCGATGGCCGCGATCTTCGTGCCGTCGATCAGCACAGAGACGCTCGCGGTTTCGGTGGGCGTGACGACGATGGCATTTTTAATGAGTGTTTTCATGCGCGGTATTCTGCGCACGCCAGCCCGCGGACTCAAGTGTGGTGTTGCGCGAGGCGCGTCTCCTCTGTCGGCTACCTCGCTGCCCGGGACGCCTCCCGAACCCGTCTCCACGTCCCGGGACGTCTCCCGAACCCGTCTCCACGTCCCGGGACACCCGGGTCTGCGCAGCTGCGGGCAGCCTCCGGCGGCCCGCGTCGGCTACCTCGCTGCCTCGCGACGTCTCCCGAACCCGTCTCCACGTCCCGGGACACCCGGGTCTGCGCAGCTGCGGGCAGCCTCCGGCGGCCCGCGTCGGCTACCTCGCTGCCTCGCCAATGGCGCGGTGGCCTGGCGGTGATTTTGGGGGAGGCGGGGGCGAGCTGCGCGCCTTTGGCGCGCTGAGCTCGCCCCTGAGGGTTGGGGAATGTGGCGTTGCGTCACCAGCCTCGCTGCCTCGCTACCTCGCTGCCTCGCTGCCTCGCTGCCTCGCCAATGGCGCGGTGGCCTGGCGGTGATTTTGGGGGAGGCGGGGGCGAGCTGCGCGCCTTTGGCGCGCTGAGCTCGCCCCTGAGGGTTGGGGAATGTGGCGTTGCGTCACCTGC
>JBLFZA010000105.1:0-13594 GCA_047610025.1 Bradymonadia bacterium
CACGACATCGCCGTCGCGCTCGCTGACCACGATGACTGGGTTTCCGAGGCCATCTTCCACGGTCACGAGCGTGTCGTAGGTGTTGTATCCAACGTCTGGTGATCCGGTTAGACCGATCGCACGTTGGCAGTTCACAACTCCGTGTTCCGTTAGGCACTCATAATCGTATCCAGCTGGCGTACCGTCCCCGCCACGATTGTACGGCATCCCGTCTCCGCCAATCCTGCGCATGCGCAGCGCTCGTCCGCTCTCGGCGTAGTCCGTTCGCTCAACCCAACTCTCGGCCGTCAATCCGCCGCTGAACACCGTGTGGGACGTCTCTTTGGAACTCGAGCTGTACGCGTGACACGTTCGGTACTCCGTTTCGCCCGAGGCGGAAGTCCACTCACTGCATCTGGAGCGCCCCTGCTCGTCCCACGAGACGAGGCTGCTCCTGCCGTCATGGAAGAAGACACGGTACTGACGCTCCCCGTACTCGTAGCGCAACGTACCTTCGTCGCGCTCGCCGCAAGAGAGCTGCTCGTAGTGCCCGTCCTCAGTGAACGTGGCGTGCCACTGCCAACACTCGTCAGCGCCGTCATCCGCGTAGGCGGGGTCCTCGACGAAGAGGCCCGTCTCCAAATCGATGTGTTCGACGTCTTGCGTCACCATCGTCACGGAGGTCGTCGTGATCTGGTCAAGTAGGTCTTTCGCGCCATAGCGGAACCTGCTGCGCGAGGTCGGCCGGTCGAGTCTGTCGTACGATTCGATCAGGTCGATGCGGCCCTCTGCGTCGCGAAACACGTGTACTCTTGGCTCGTAGGCGTAGATGTCCGCTCCACAACCAAGCAGGGTCGGCACAGGGCCTATGTAGCTCGCTTGTCGGCAGATCTCCGCACTCGCAGCAGGGCGAAGGAACGCGGCGGTCGTGACCGCAGTGAGTTCGAGGTCGGGCATCGAGAGCCGCGTCCGCTCGTCCGCGCGCTCAAGCGTATTGGCCGCTGGCGCAACCTCAATGACCGCTCGCGCTGGCGCCGGTTCCCTTGTGGAGCCCTCCCATCTCGGAGAAGACGCGAAGAGGCCGAGGTACCCAAGCGCGAGCACAACCAGCAACACGACGAACGCGATGCGCTCCCGCTTGCTGACGCGCTTGGCGAGTGCGCGAGCGGAGGCGACTCGGTTCTTGGTGCTCGCAGACTTCGACACGGTCGCGGTCGGCACCGGGACCCTCTCCGAGCCCTCCGTGACACCGAGCGCTGTCGCAAGCTCGAGCGGGCTAATCGTGTGAGCGAGTCGCTCTTCCGCGCTGTCGGAGAGCCACGGTTCAAGGCTTTCAAAGAGACCAGAGGGGAGCCGAGCGAGCACGTCGGCGTCGCTTGGGTCAGCGACGCCGAAAAGAACGGAGAGCGCGAGCTTCGCCAGCGCGTGGAGGTTCTCCGCTCTCGCGCTATCAGGGGTGTGGCCGTGTCGCTCGGCTGGGGCGACCCAGGGACGTGCGCCCAACGCCGTCGGGAGCGCGAAGAGCGCCGCATCGCTGACCCACGATGTCGCGGACGTATCGATGGAGATGGCGCGATAAAGGCCAACAAGCATCGACGCGCGTTGCTCACGGCTGAGGCTGCTACTGTCCCACTTCACCGCTTGACTCGGCAGTCGCCAGACTAGGGCGGAGCCGTTCTCGAGGGGAATGCTGTCGAGCAGCGGCGCCGCGACGTTCCCGAACGCTTCTCGACTGTTGATCCACTCGGGATCGGCGTTCCCGGCAACGCGGACCACCACGCGACGATCGCCGAGCTGCTGGTCGGCGCCGAGCCAACCCCCAGCGATGACGCTGTCGTCGACGCCCACCAACGGCTCCACGAGGCGATAGCGGCCGCCGAGCACTGTGCCTGGCGGGAGCAAGGGTGGTGTGTAGGGTTGACTAGGGTCAGACATCGGCGGTCGCGTACTTCAAGATTCACTTCCCCTATAGAACGTCCGCGCACGGGATGGTAGGTGCGCGGCGGTGAACGGGCACCCGGGTCCGCGAGGATCGCGGCGCTGCGTGATCGTCCGTTCCTTGCCACAAGCCCTTGTGTTCCGTGCTCAGAGAACACAACGCCGTGGCAAGCTAGCCCCTTCCCTTTTCTGCATTCGGAGCCTCGAAATGGTCCCACGTCGTCGTGTCTTCATCGTTGGGGGTGCCATCACCCCGTTTATCGGCAAGCACAGCCCGGACTTCATTTGGAAGAGGCATCCGGACTTCGGCAAGCGCGAGAACCCGACGCTGGAAGAGACGATGCATCAGGCGACGGCAGAGGCGCTGGAGAACTCCGGCGTCGACGCGTCGATGATCGAGAAAGGCTACGTCGGAAACTTCGCCGGCGAGCTCTTCAATAACCAGGGGCATCTCGGTTCGATGGTCGCGCGTGGCAACAAAGCTCTCGACGGCGTGCCGTTCACGCGAGTCGAAGGTGCGTGCGCATCGGGCGCGCTCGCCGTGATTGGCGCGATCGAGTCTTTGCAGGCTGGCTATGACGTCACGATGGCTATCGGCGCGGAGTCTCAGACCACCGTCAGCGCCCGCGAAGGCGCGGACTACCTGGCTCGCGCGTCTCACTACGAGACCGAGCGCGAGCTCGATGAGTTCACCTTCCCCGCGATGTTCGCCCGACGCGCGAAGATCTACAAGGAAGCGACCGGGACGACCGACGAGGACATCGCGCACGTCGTCGTGAAGGCCTACGCCAACGCGGCGAAGAACCCGAAGGCGCACATGAAGGCCGTGAAGATGGACCTCGCGACCGCCTCTGCCGCGAGCGACAAGAACCCGAACTTCCTCCGCAACGAAGAGTTCGGAGCGCACCTGAAGATCTCGGATTGCTCGCAGGTCTCGGACGGCGGCGCTGCGATCGTGCTCGCGACCGAGGAAGGGCTCGCGAAGCTCGGCAAGACCCCCGAACAGTGCGTGGAGATCCTGACGTACGCGCAATCGAACGCACCGCTCGGCCAGGTCGATGACTACACCGAGATGGGCAACACGGCTCGGGCCGCGAAGGAAGCGTACGCGGACACGGGTCTCGGCCCAGACGAGATGGGCATCGCCGAAGTGCATGACTGTTTCGCGGTGACCGAGATTCTCATCACCGAGGCGCTCGGCTTTGCGAAGAAGGGCGAAGGCAAGACGCTCGCACGCGATGGTCACACAGCGCTCGACGGGCGAATCCCCGTCAACACCGGCGGCGGGTTGCTCGCGTTCGGGCACCCGGTGGGCGCCACCGGCATCAAGCAGGTGTTTGAGGTCGTGCGACAAATGCACGGCGAGTGCGGCGACTACCAGATTCCAAACAAGCCCCAATACGGGATCACGGCGAACATGGGCGGCGATGACCGCACCAGCGTCGTCATGATTCTCCGTGACAACGCAGCGAGCTAAGCGAAATGGACGACAGCGAACTGAAGAAAGCCGCAATCGGCGCAGCCTCCAAGGTCATTGACCCGGCGACAAACAAGTCAATCCTCGACGCACACATGCTCGAGGAGCTTGATGTCGTGGACAGCGTGGTCAAAGTCCGGCTCGCGTTCCCCAAGGGATACGAGAAGGAGCACCGCTGGACGGTAGAAGACTCGATCACCGACAAACTTGAAGCCCTTGAGGGCGCAAAGAAGGTCGAGGTGCGTGCGTTTACGCAGGGCTTCGTCGACCCAGGCCCAGCAGAGACCGCAGAGACCGCAGAGGAAGCTCCGGCTGCCAAGGCGGCCGGGCCTACGCCGACAGGAAAGGGCGCGGGTACCGCAGCCACTGCGTTAGCAGGCGTCGGCCGCGTCATCGCGGTGGCGTCCGGAAAGGGCGGCGTTGGCAAGTCCACCGTGTCGGTGAACCTCGCGCTCGCGCTTAAGAAGCGTGGGTTCAACGTCGGGCTCCTCGATGTGGATGTGTATGGCCCGAGCGTGCCGACACTCCTCGGCGTACAGGAGCGCCCGAACGTCATCGACCGGCGAATCAGCCCGATCGAAGCTCAGGGCTTGAAGCTGATGAGCTTGGGCTTCCTGATGGAAGACGACACGCCGGTCATTTGGCGCGGACCGATTGTGACCGGCATCATTCGACAGTTCCTGCAGGACGTCGATTGGGAGGGCGTCGACTACTTGATCGTCGATATGCCTCCGGGTACCGGAGACGCGCAGCTCGCGCTCGCGCAAACGGTTCCGGTCGACGGGGCTCTTGTGGTCACAACTCCCAGCGACCTCGCGCTGATCGACGCAGCCCGCGGCTTGCGCATGTTCCAAACATTGAATGTCGATGTGCTCGGTATCGTCGAGAATATGTCGCACTATGTTTGGCCAGGTGTGGAGGCGGTGGAGTCTGCTTCCGCGATGCTGGATGGCGTCGCCGGTGCGGAGAAGGCGCAGGCTGCTCTGCAGGCGGCGCTGGAGGCCCATCGCAAGGTCTACATCTTCGGCAAGGGCGGCGGACGTGAAGAGGCCAAGCGCCTCGAGACAAAGTTCCTCGGCGAAATCCCGCTCGACGGAGACATCCGCTTGGGTGGTGACAGTGGCAAGCCGGTGATGGTGGCCGCAGAGGCTGGCCCCATTACCGATGCGTTCCTCTCTCTCGCAGACCAAGTCGTGGCCGCGAAGCCGCTTGAGGTTGACGGAGAGCAGGCACCCAAGAAGGGGTTGTTCTCGTTCATCAAGTCGTAATGAGCGCGGACTCCCGCGAGCTCCTCCTAGACGTCGACGGCCTCGAAAAGGTTTACGAAGGCGCGGGCTGGCTCTCGTGGGCGTCAAGTCTCGGCCGACTGCGTCGTGAGCCAACAGATGCGCTCTGCGGTCTCTCGATCAAAATTTACGCGGGTGAAATCGTCGGCCTGCTCGGGCCAAACGGATCCGGGAAGAGCACGCTCTTGCGGTGTATCGCAGGGCTGCTCACCCCAAGTGGAGGGCGGCTGAGAGTGCTCGGCGAGAACCCCGCGTCCTTCTTCACCACGGTTCGGGGTCAAGTCGGCATCGTGGTGCGCGACGACCGCTCGTTCAATCAGCGGCTCAGCGGCCGCGACAACCTCCGCTTCTTCGCTCGATTGCAGGGACTGCCTGACTCCGAGATCGACGGGCGCATCGACGAGCTTCTGAAGAGACTCGCGCTGCGCAGCGTGGGGGACCGTGCGTATCGGTATTACTCGTCGGGTATGAAGCAGCGATTAAGCGTCGCGCGCGCGCTGCTCGGCCGACCTCGGCTGCTTCTTATGGATGAGGCCACGAGCGGGCTCGATCCGGGCAAGCGTGACGTGTTCTACGCCGTGTTGGAAGAGCTCGTCGAGAAAGAGGGCATCGGCGTGCTCTTCGCCACCCATGAGCTGAGCGAGGCGCAGTATGTCTGCCATCGGGTCGTCGTGCTCGACGCAGGAATGATGATCGCCTCCGGCCGCTACCTTGAAGTCGAAGCGGCAGCGGAGCAGCTCTTCCGCCGCGAGCGTATGGAAGCCGATGAGGACGTCGCATGAGCTACCTCCAAGCCATACGCGCGTTCTGGGCGCACGACCTCAATGAGCAGCTGTCCTACCCTTTGATCATGGTGCAGAGGCTCGTCAGTGCAGCGACGCTCTTGTTCTTGCTCTACTACGGCGGGCAACTCGTTGACGCCGAGGTCGCTCAGAACCAGCTGCAGGCGCCATTCTTCCTTTATTCGTTGACGGGTATCGCGACGTTGCAGCTGCTCCACGCGTGCCTGTCGTCGTTCACGATTCGTGTGCGACGCTACCAGCTAACGGGGCTTCTAGAAGCGTGTTTGATGACGCGGACGCCGCTCTGGCAGGTGCTGTCCGCGATGCCCATTTTTGACCTCTGCTTCGCGTTCTTTCGGGCTGCGCTCGTCCTGGTTCTTGGGTTTCTCGTCGTCGGGTTCGAGGTCTCAATAGGAAGCATCGCGATCGCGCTGTTGTTTGCGGGGCTTGGCGTCGTGCTGTTTCTAGCGGTTGGGCTCATCTCTTCGGCGCTGACGCTCGTTCTTAAGGGCGGGGACCCTGTCGGTCGTGTCGTGCAGCTCGCCAGCGTCACGGTCGCGGGGACGTTTATCCCACGGGACGTGTTGCCCGACTGGATCGCGCTCATCGGAGAGTTCGTGCCTGTGGCGCCAGTGCTCGACGGCGCGCGTGGGGCCCTCTTCGAGGGGGCTGCACTCACGGACCTGCTCGACCCACTCTTCCGGCTGGTGATGCTCGGAGGGTTCCTGATCCCCGTGGCCGGGCTCGTCGGCGCGTGGGGCCTCTATCGCGTGCTGCGAGACGGCAGCTTGGCGCACTACTGAGCCCCGCTGACGCTACCTACGTCTAGAGCGGAGAGACCGTCGCGGTCGCGCTGGACAGCATGTTCGCCAAGACAACGCGTGAGACGTCTTCATGGCTGGCCGTCCACGCTACGCCGTCAAACCAACGGGCTGGAGTCCGCGTGACCTCAGTTTGCAGTGGGCCGCTTGCGCCGCCAATCGCGGAGACGTCGAAGAGTCGGCCGTTCGCGCTCGAGGTGCTGAGCAGGAAAGCAGTGGGTTCACCGCCGGGAGCACTCCAGGTGCCACGGAGAGTGAATGTGATGCGGTCCATTGCGGAGTCTTCGAGCCAGCCCACGACCTCGTCGTCAGCTCGCGCGACGAGGTAGTGTACGCGACAGTAGTCGACCGCCTCGGTCTCGACACCAGCCCACTCGGTGTTCGCGAGCAGCGCGACGTCTTCGAGCAGTCCCGCGGTTGTGGTGCTGTTCAACTGATCGGAGCTGTGCCCCGCCCACGCGACTCCGCGCCAGAGGCGTGCGACGTCGAGCGCTGCGACGCGCGTGCGCCAAGTCGGCTCGGCTCGCGCGGTCTCGCACTCCACGAGCTGGCCGCTGTAGTTTGTGAGCTCGCCAGACGTGACGTGCACACGTACTCCCAAGTCGGTCACGGTTGACCAGCCGACCTCTTCGAAGTCGATGGCTTCGGTCTCCCACGCGAGTCGCCACTGCATTGCGTTTGTCGCCAGCGAGACGTCTGAGACGTCACGAAGCGCGCCGGCGTCAGGCGATTCGGTCCCTGCGCCATCGGTGGCGCATGCACTCGTCAGCAGCAGCGCAGCACCCAAGAGGGTGCGTGACGCGGCTGTCGAGAGTGTGCCGAATATTGTGACGCTGAGGCTCACGCTACGGAGGGCCTCCGCCGCCGGGCCCACCGGCTGGTCGACACAACCCGACGTTGCAGATGAAGTCCGTGGGGCAGTCTTCATCGGTTGCGCAGGTTGGTACGCAGATCATCCCCATCGGCGTGTCGCTGCAGACGCAGTCGAGACCGCCGTTGCAGGCGCCTTCGCAGTCGTCGTCCGACGCACAGCTGTTCTCGCCGCCTGGTTGACCCTGGCCGCCGTCGTCGGCCTCCGCGTCTGCCTCGCCGTGGTAGCATCCAAGGATGTACGGGAAGGTCGCGGTTGCGTGGTAGTGATAGTCGCCGTCGGGGCCGACGTGACCATTGCACTGGTCAAGCGTCGCCGCGTCGTCGACAGCCCGGTACTCATGGGCGTCCCATGCGTATTCAGTAGGGTCGTCGATCTGCACCCAGCCGCTTTGCATCTCCACCGGTGTTTCACAGGCTTCGTCCACACAACCCATGGGCCCATAGATCGGGTAGCCATCGAGAGCGACGGCGATGATCGGCGATCGTCCACCGGCGGCGGCTTCGACCATGCACGATACGATAAGTGCGTGCGCGTGGTACTCGCCGTCCGGGCCGGTGTGTCCCTGGCAGTCATCAACAATCGCGTTGAAGACAGGGTCGCCAAACGGATCAGGGAAGGGGCCTTCGTTCGGGCCGTACCAGGGCAGGCCGGTGGTTGTGAATCCAGCCACGCCGAGCAGCGGGATATCGACGGGATCGTCTATCCACGTGGGGTCAACCGGCACGGTCCAGTCCCAGTCTTGCGCAGTCAACGCGTTTGGCGTGATCGCGATGAAGGGGAAGCCGATGATTCCGTTCGATTGCACCGTCAGTTCGCCGTTTGCGCAGCTCGCGGAGAGCTGCGGGTCAGGGTAGGCGGCGTTGGCCGGGTCCGGGTCGGGCTGAACGAAGAGGTCAGCGAGGCACGACCCAGGCTCGACCGTGGTGTCTTCGCCTGTCGTGGTGTCTTCGCCTGTCGCGGTGTCTTCGCCTGTCGTGGTGTCTTCGCCTGTCGCGGTGTCTTCGCCTGTCGTGGTGTCTTCGCCTGTCGTGGTGTCTTCGCCTGTCGTGGTGTCTTCGCCTGTCGCGTCTTCGCCTAGGGACGTGTCCTCGACATCGACCGTGGTAACGGCGTCAATGGAGCCGGCGATGGGGCTGTCAGAGCAACCTGCGATTGCGAGGCCGCAGGCCAGCGCGAGTGAGAATGTTCGGGTCTGGTTCATAAGGTGTTTTCCGAGAGTGGAGAGCTAAACTGCAGCTCCAAAGTTTGCCGTTGTAGTCCTCGGACACGCTGTTCCCGCGATTGGGTTACAACTCTACGAACGAATCGTAGGAGAATTCGACACGCATCAGGTAAGCCAACCTGAGCGTTGCCGTGTCTCACGTGTTGAGAGCGCTTGTTGCCGTCCGACCCTGCTAGCACATGGCGATAAGAACGCGTCAAGGTGCTCTCCGTCGTCAACCCCTCCGCTCCGCTTGACTGACCCAAACAGGCAGTTGTTCGAAGAGTTCGTCGCGGCGCACCGAGAGCGCGCGGTCGGACTGGCGTGGAGGTTGCTCGCCGGAGACCTCTCGGCGGCAGAGGATGTCGTTCAGGACTCTTTCGCCCGAGCGCACCGTTCGTTGCACACCTTTCGAGGAGAGTCGCAGATGTCGACGTGGTTCTACAGGATCGTAGTCCGTCAGGCGGCGAACCACCGGCGTGCTCGAGGAACACGTCTGCGTTTGCTCGACGCGTGGAGGCGGCAGAGCGACGTCTCGCTCCCGCAGAGCACGCCGCCAACCGGTGACGCGCGCTTGCGAACGGATATCCAAGACGCACTTAAGCAGCTCACACATTCTCAACGAGAGGCATTCGTGCTGGTTCACTTAGAGCAGTTCACGACAGCGGAGGCGGCCGAGTTGATGGGCGTCGCGACAGGCACGGCGAAGAGCCATCTGCACCGCGCGCTCGTGGCCCTTAGAGCGACCCTGGCCGAACACTGGGAGGAACGATGAGTACGTCACCACATGACGAAGAGCCTAATGAGCTGCGCCCGCGCGACCTCTTCCTGGACTGGGTCGCCGACAACCAAACCGCGTTCTCGCCGTCTCGGCATGACCTCGAACGGCTGGTTAACGCGAGCGCGTGCTCGTCGACCCGACGCAACGTTCACGTTCGGCGGAGTGCGCTGCTCGCTGCCGGCCTCGCCGTGGCGGCAGCGGTGATCGCTGCGCTGGTCAGCGCGCTCGCGTCTTCCGCGGACGTGACGCCCCCGCTTGTTGTCGTCAATGAACCGCTTGTTGTCGACACGCCAGTGCCTGCGTCAGACACGAATATCATCGAGACGCTTGAGCCCTGGGCCGCCGCGGCTCTGGAGTCCGACGTGCGGCTGGACTGGCGGGGGACCGAGCTCGCGGCCCTTGAGCTTATCTACTGGGACGCACGCGGCGAATCCACGCCCCGGCCCGGCCAACACGTGCCGCCACCTGCCTATGACCGGCGCGGGCCGCCACCCCCGAGGCGTGCCCCGAGTCCGCTCGATCTTGTGTTGGAGCGCGGCGAAGAAGTCGGGCTCGATCGCGGACGCCTTGAAGCGCTCGAAGATGAAGTGATCGCCGCGGAGCCGAATCGCATGCAGTTGCAGGAAGACCTCTTGCTCGCCAGAGAGGCAGCAGAGCTCGTCCTTCAGAGCATCGATTGGGACCAGGAGGCGGTTGTCGAGGCGCTCGATGCCATCTCTGCCGCCGAGCATGCGCTGCGTTTGCACGACGTGCGTATGGTCTATCAGTTGCGCGAGCTGCTCACCGAGGACGACGTCGACATGCTGATGCAGGTGTTTCCGCCCGTGCGCCCCGAACGTTAGGCGCACCGAGCGCCCCGAACGTTAGGCGCACCGTGCGCCCGGCCGCTACAGCCCTTCCACACCATCGAAGAAGCTCACGATACCGCTCTCGATGTCGTACGCCGCGCCCACGACGCGCAGCCCTCCGTCGACGAGCAGGTTCTCCAGCAGGGCGGAACCATGCCGCAGGTGGTTCGCCGACATGCTCACGTTGGTGTGCATCGCTTGGCGTAAGAGAAGCTCGCGGTCCGTGACGCCGGCCGCCAGGAGCGGCTGAACCGCGGGGCGAATGCGATCAACAATGGACGCGATGTTACGGGTCGACTCTGCCGCTGGATTGTTGATCGCGTCGACAGTCGCCGCGACCGCGCCGCAGTGTGTGTGCCCCATGACGACGACAAGCCGAGTGCCGAGCGCGGATGCCGCATACTCGACGCTGCCAACTTGCGACGGCGCGACAACGTTACCCGCGACGCGGATCACGAAGAGGTCGCCGAGACCCTGGTCAAAGATGAGCTCGGCCGGCGCGCGGGAGTCTGAGCAACTCAGAATGACCGCCATTGGGTTCTGGCCGTCGACGAGCTCAAGTCGCCGCTCTTTGCTCGCAGGCGAGGTCAGCGTGTTGTCTCCAGCGACGAATCGCGCGTTTCCTTCGCGAAGGCGGGCCAGCGCTGCGGTCGCAGACAGGGCAGTCGTGCTCATTCGGTCACTCTCAATGAAAGGATTTGGGTTCGCGGCGGGATAAGTCTCGGGCAGGCTCTACGCCATCCCCGTGGGGACCGAAAAAGTCGACGGGTGCGTACCCTATCAGGGCGAGCCTAGACGTCGCCCTGCGACCCGTAGATGACGTGGCGGTCGATCGCCTGGCCGTCGATTTCGAGGCCGCCGGAGATCACCGCGAGGCAAATGAAGGGCGGCCCGTCGGAGTCGATGACGAACGAGTGCTCGCTGCCCTCGAGTTCATGCATGAGGTCGCCTGGCTTGGCGACCATGCCGCGCGCGTCTGTGTAGCGGCCCTGCAGCACCAGCACGGACTCTTCCCCGAGGTGTTCATGGTGCGGGAACTGCGAGCCCTGCGGCATACGCAGGAAGGTCGCGAATCCGTCGTCGCCGTAGGGCACGGGGATGACCTCTGTGCCTTCGAGGGCTCCCGGCGCCCACGCCTTCGGGTCATCGAGTAGCTTTAGCCAATTCAGGGCGTCCCTTCGAGTCACTCCGAGCGTCTCGGCGACTTGGGCGCAATAGGGGGCCAGCCTCACGACGTCGTCGAGCGTGGCGAAGAGCCGAGCACGCGCGCTCGGGCTCGGGAGCGCCGGCCGAGCGAGTGAAGCAACCGACGCAAAAGCTTCTCGCGCCTCGTGCGCCCGCGTCGCCAGGGACGCGTCGGTCGCGATCGCGGCTTCGAGGTCCACGCGTTGAGCGGCGACGAGCGTGCCCGCTGCCCACTCAAAGAGCGTATCGTCCGTCCACTTCTTCATTGCCGGTCCTCCTCGCTGAACGACGAGCGGAGCTGCTCGAGCGCCGCTCGCATCCGCGACTTCACGGTGCCGGCCGGTATCCCAAGCTCGGTGGCCATCTCGCTTGAAGATAGACCGCGAAAGTAACTCATCTCGACTACGGCCCGCAGGGCGGGGTCCAGACCGTGGGCAGCCGCGGCGACCTTGCTCGCGTCCAGGTGACGGGACATTGTGGCTCCGTTGTTGGTCGCGGCGATCGCATCCGGCTCATCGAGCGTCTCTCGACGCGAGATGGCGGCAGACTTCCTTCGGTCGAGGCAGCGCGATCGCATCCTCATCAGAAGCCAAGTTCGCACGGTGCCGCGTGCACGCTCATATTGACCTGCGCGTTGCCACGCTTCGACGAAGACATCGTGCAGGACGTCTTCGGCTTCGGCCTGACCGCCGAGCGCGCGCAAGCCGATCGAGAGTAGCTGGTGCTGGTATCGGTCGTAGAGCATCGCCAACGCGCTACGATCACCGCTTTGAACAGCCACCATGATGGCGCTGTCTGAAGCAGACGGAGTCGGGGAGGAGGTCATCGCCACTGTCGATTTACCTGTCATCGTCGACGCCCTGTATGAGGCGCTTTCTCTGCTTTGTCTAGAGCAGCAATCGGCCAGAGCGTCCCGCCGGCCGGGGGGAAACACCTCTCTGCGCCGCACATCAATTGTGCGGCGCAGAGAGCCATTTCGTCCCCGTCTCACCCGCACTGCGGGGTCAGCGCACCTACAAGCTCGGCGAGCGCCACCCGTTTCGGTTCTCCGGGAACAGATCGTAGCAGCTCGCAGGCCAGGGTCTGACTGCCGGCGTGAAGCGCGGCGTCGAGCGCTAAGAGGAGCGCTCGCTCGGTCTGGCGATTCTCGAGGTTCTCCAGCGCTAGCGAAAGTCCGCGTTCGGCATCATCGCCGGCGGCCATGAAGAACTCTGCGCCGTGGTCGAGGTACGCGGCCCGTTCGCCATCGAGCACGGCGTTCCATCGGGAGAGCGCCTCCGCCTGGGCTTCCGCGCTCCGCACCATGTCCGGCGCCGGCTGCTCCGCCAAGAACTGCGCCAGCCTCGATAGCGGCTCGGGGTCTTCGCGCTCCGCGACGCGCTCGAGTCGAGCCGATGCGAGGTCGAACTCTCCGGCTTCGAACTCCAACTCCGCGAGGTGCACGTTGGCCACCACGTAGCCGGGCAAGATTCTGACCGCGTCCTCGTAGAGGCGTCGCGCCACCTCTTGATTGTCCGCCATCTCACCCCACATCACGCCACGCTGGAACTGCACCCACGCGACTGGAAACGGCGACACGTCGGCGTAGCCATCAAGCGCAAATCCATAGTGGTCGTCAGCGAGCGCGTAGCGTCCCATTGAGGCTTGTGCCGATGCGCACGCGGTGTGTGTTTGGTAGGTGGGTCTCGCCTCCGCCGCGCGACACAGTCGTGTCGCAAGCTCTGCCGTAGCTGGGCGCAGCGCTAGCGAGAGCATGTCCTTCGGGTCGCTCGTGTCGGCGCCCAGCGCCTCCGCTCTGTCGAGCGACACCAGGGCGTCGGAGAATCGGTGCACGCTCGCTTCTGCGCTTGCGCGCTGTACCCACATCTCGGAGTTCATCGGTGCGGTCAGCGTCTGCGACTCGGCGAACTCCATGCCTAGCGCCAGGTCACTGAACTGACCAAACATGCCGATGCGCAGGCCGTAGAGATCAAGCAAACGAGATCGCGCAGCAGGAAGCTGTTCCGCGACGCGCACTTGGCCGTTCAGGTTCTGCTCGGCCACGTCCGGTCGAGTGAGGGCTCTCTCGTAGGGGAGCGACGCGAGCACCCGAATGGGAGCAGGCGTGAGCACCCGAATGCGTGCTTGTGTCTGCTCGAACTCCGGCCCCGAAACCAGAGTCTCGGGGTCGCCTGTGCATGCCCCACTCACGAGCGCAGTCAGCGCGCATGAGGCGAGGCATTTGGAGAGCGAGTGGCTCATTGTTGCGGAGCCGCGAGGTACGGGAAAGCCTCGCTGTTGACGACGTCATTCGCAGTGATCGTATCGTCGACGCCCGTCAGGATGCCGGCTGCGAGTACCGAATAGCTACGGTCGATGACATCGTCGCCGAGCGTTCGCCCGCCGCACCCGCCTGCGCCTTCTTCGATAGCACCGACGATCT
>JBLFZA010000106.1:0-13502 GCA_047610025.1 Bradymonadia bacterium
GCTGACGCCCCACGCGGACCTGCGCGCTCTGGTGCTGAAACCCACGATCCTCGGTGGCACCGCCATTTGTTTGCGCTGGGCAACGCTCGCGCGCGCATGCGGGCTTGATGTCGTGTTCACCCATACATTTGAAGGGCCGCTCGGCCTGGCGGCTTGCCGAGCCGCTGCGCTTGCCGCCGGCGTTGGGCACGTGCCGCAGGGGTTGGCCAGCTATGAGGCCCTCAGCGCGTGGTCGTCGATGCGCGAGTCCGACTTCCCGATTCGCTTCGACGGACACTCCCTACGGGTCGCGCTGGGAGCCGCTGACTCGGCCCGAGTGTGAGCGTGCTCGACCTCGCGCGCACGCCCTCGTCCTGGCGCCAGCGTGTGGCGATCGTTGAATCCGACGGTACAGAGCATACGTACGAGCAGCTGTCGAAACGAGTGGCCCGTCGTAGCACCGAGCTGCTGCGCGCGGGCGGCGAAGTGCGGGGACGCTTGGTCCTCACGCCGGGCTCGGCATCGCTGGAGAGCGTCGTGCGGCTCCTCGCCGTGTGGTCTGTCGGTGGCATCGTCATGCCCGCTCACCCGCGATGGAGTGACAGCGAGAGACACGCGCTCGTTTCGCAGGCGAACCCTGCTCTCGACTGGAACACACTCGGCGGCGCCCCCGAGCAGCGGCATGCCGCCGCGGTCGGGACGCGGCTCTCGCCGGACGCTGCGGTTGTGATGTTCACCTCCGGCACGTCCGGCCAGCGGAAGGGAGTTGTGCTCACGCACGAGAACCTTCTGGCGGCGGCACAGGCGAGCGAACAAAATCTTGGTTGGTACGAGGACGACCGCTGGGCGCTCGGGATTCCCGTTGCGCACGTAGGGGGCTTGTCGATCGTCATCCGCTCTTTGCTCGCTGGAGCCTGCGTGGTGTGCACGAGCGCCTTCGACAGCGCGACGTATCATGCGGAGCGTGAGCGACTCGGCGTCACGCTCGACTCGCTCGTCCCGACGATGCTCGCGCGACTCGTCCGTGAACAACCGGTCCCACCAGCGGGTTTGCGTGCCGTTCTCATCGGCGGGGCAGCGGCAACGCCCTCGGTCATCTCCCGAGCCCGTGCAGACGGCTGGCCGCTTCGTTTGACCTACGGCATGACCGAGACCGCGGCACAGTTCTGCACACAACGCGGCGGCGATTTCCGTCCCGATGGCGGAGGGCCTCCCCTGCCCGGATGCGAAGTCGATGTGCGCAGCGGAACACTCTGGGTGCGAGGGAAAAGCGTGGCCAAGCAAACGCTGCCCGGCTCGCCGCCGCTTCAACGAGATGAAAGTGGCTGGCTTTGCACCGGCGACGTTGCGGAGATTCGTGACGACGGCTCCGTTTACATTCGGGCGCGTTTCACGGAGCTCATCATCTCCGGAGGCGAGAACGTCTACCCGCAAGAGGTCGAACGCGCGCTGAGCCGGCATCCTTGCGTGAACGCGGTGTGCGTTGTGGGTGAGCCGAACCCCGAGTGGGGGCACAGCGTCGTCGCCGCCGTTGAGTGGAGCGAGCGCGCCCGAGAGGAGATCAAGGCCTCGGGCGAAACCGAGGCTAGCGCGCTGCGCGCTCACGCACGTTCACAACTCGCCCCGCACGCGAGGCCGAGGCGCTATCTCAGCGTTAACGCTCTTCCCACAACGGCCGGCGGCAAGCTCGACCGCGACGCTGTGCTTGCGCTTGTATTGAGCACGGATGGTGCAGACGTGGCGAATCAGGCCGTCGCTGTTCGACAAGACGATGCGAAGTCGAGTGCCCATAAACAGGGACTCGACCCGCAGTCGAAACCGTCTTAGTCTGCTGGCCGTGTCAGAGTGAGAGAAGGAGAAGATATGCAAAGACAGATTAGCGTCGGCATCTTCAAAGACCCCTGGAGCGCGATCACGCACTTCGCGGGCTTCGTACTGGCGTCGGCCGGCGCGCTGGCGCTCGTCTGGATGACCCTCGACGAGCCTGCCAAGCGCTTGGCGATGGCGGCCTACGGCGGCTCCCTCGTCCTCGTGTTCCTCTCCTCGTCGCTCTACCACTTTTTCGACATTGGCGAGTCGGGCAACCGCTGGCTGCGCCGCATCGATCACGCCGCCATCTTCGGCCTGATCGCCGGCTCGTACATTCCGCCGATACTGATTCTACTCGACGGCCCGTGGCGCTTCTGGATGCTGACTGTCGTCATCGGTCTCGCCGCCGTTGGCGCTGTGTTCAAGATGGCATGGATCGACTGCCCGGATGCGCTCGGCGCCGGGCTGTACCTCGCCCTTGGGTGGGTGGTTGTGATCCCGGCGCATCTCATCTTTCCGCAGCTCGAAGTCTCTCAAATCGCGTGGCTTGTTGTAGGCGGGGTGGCCTACACGGTTGGCGCGGTGGTCTTCGTGAAGGAGCGGCCTGATCCGTGGCCTGATACCTTTGGTCACCACGAGGTGTGGCACATGTTCGTACTCGCCGGAGCCGGCGCGCACTTCATGTTCACGTTGCAGCTCGTTGACGTCCCGGTGCCGGCTTTCTAGGCCGCTCGGTAGCTCCCCGAAGTCCACGCCCCCCATGGTCGACTACCGCAGCGCTTCGGCCAGCGGCACTCGCAGTGCGTCCGGTAGCGCCATTGGCCGTCCCGTCGTCGCGTCGATGCAGACATGCTTGGTGCGCACGATCGCGGCGACGCTCTCACCGTGCGTGATGCGGTACTGCAACGTGAAGCTGCGCTCGCTGAGCGCGGCAACCCCAACGCCCACCTCGATCGCATCACTGAGGCGAAGTGGCCGACGGTAGTCGCCTTCCGCGTGTACGATCGGCAGGCCCATCGCGCCCGCACGAAGCATCGGTCCCAGCGGAGAACCGAGCGACTCCATCATCGCCTCGTAGACGCGATGCGCGATGTCGAACTGCTGCGCAAAGTAGAGGACCTGCGCCGCGTCGGTGTCCGCCATGTGAATGGCCGTGGACACCGTGAAGAACGGCGTGACGTCGTCCTGCAGCCGCGCCGCGTCCGTCACGCTACTCTCCTCTGCCATCAGCTGCGACGCAGGCAATATTGTCAGCGCACTGCGAGTCGCCGCAGTCGACGAGGTCGTTGTCGTTGTCGTCACGACCATTATTGCACTGCTCGCCCCAACCGTCAGAACCACAGTTGGTGTCGTCCCAACACTCCGGGTCGTCGCAATCGACGAGCGTATCCCCGTCGTTGTCTTGTCCATCTGCGCACAGCTCGTTCGCCGACGCGCGGCCATCGATTATCGTACCGGGCGCGAACGTGAGAGACATACCGAAGGACACGGAGTCGTTCACGCCGTCGCCGTCACCGTCATGCTCCGCGAGCGCGCCGAGCAGCGGCAACGCGCCACAGAAGTTCGGAATACCCGCACACTGGCGCTGGAACTCGCCGCAGTCGGCCAGCTCTTCATCACCGACGTCTATCGTGCAACGGAACCCGAACTCATCGTCTTCCACGAACGACTCAATGAGGTCGCCGTCGCGACCCAAGCCGGTGACGCATGCGCAGCTATCGCCGTAGCTCACGTTCATGATCGTCGCGAACGCGTCCATGTGCAGGTACCCCCCCACTCGGAGGGACTGCCCTTCGGCGGTCGATAAGCTGTCGTCACCGAGCTGAAGCGCGCCTTCTGCTCGCATGTCAAAGACAGTGAACGCGCCCTCTTCTTCGCCGCGGCATCGAGTGCCGTCGGCGGCGGGCTCTTCGGTGTCCCATCGGAACGGGCACGCCTGGTTGAGCGGAAGCTCGACCGTGAAATCTGTTGGTGCGCTGCAGCGGTCGCCGCCCTCAAGCGTTGACGCGTACCACTGCACTTCTGGGCCATTGGCGCCGAGCGTGCGGCTGTCGACGAGGAACTCGCCGAGGCCAGCCTCGCGGTCCTCTGCGCTTGTGTCCGCGTTTCCGTCGCTGTCGAGATCGTTGTCGGCAAACACGATCGCCATGCGGCCAGCCGTCTCATCCAACGGCGTGTAGCTAGCGACGACGGTGGTCGACGCGAAGGCGATCATGTCTTCGAGTTGCTGCTGTAGCGGCGGCGCGTTGCTCTGGGACGCGTAGGTCTCGAGGAGCGTCGCGGCCATGTTGTCCACGCTGTCGTCGCCGTCGAGGTCGAAGCAGCAGGGCTCTCCGGCCGTGCCGAGCGTCACGCCTGAGACGTATCCCACGAGCGGACCTGCGACCCAAGCAGCCGGGTCCACGGCGTCCGCGCAGACGCCGCCGATGCACGCAGCGCCTTCCGTTTGGCAGTCTTCGTCGGCCACGCACTCCGGACGCGGGCAGTCAAAGGGCCACTCCTCAACATCGGTGTCACCGCTCCCATCGGAGACGTCTGCCGTGTCGTCTTCGACATCCTCGTCCGTATCGCTCTCCCCATCCTGAACATCGCTGACAGCGTCAGCGTCTTGGTCACCGACGCTCTCGCCGTCCGGAGTGATCGAGCTATCGCGCTGCCCCACGTCGGCCGCCGGCGCGTCGGACCCTGTAGCGCAGGCGACAAGCAATGCGACACAGCAACTCGAAAGAAGGGGGAGTCTCATGGCGCGCTCAACTTTAGGGGGTCCACACCGCAAACATGCAGTCACTCCCGCCTGGTAGTCAAGCCAAAGCCGCGTGTTCTAGGGGGCGACAACCCCAGCAAGGCGACAAATTGCGCAGCCTCGAGAGTCCCCGTCTTGGCAGCACGCCGCCCTTGTACTACGCCCGCCCTCTGCGACCGCCACCCGAGTACATATCCATGGCAGCAACGACGCCGGCTACTCCGCCGCGCAAGACCTTCGTTCAGAAGGGACTCAGCCTCTTCACAGAGGTGCGGCAAGGCGAAGAGGTGCGCGCGCTCAAGTTGGTCGGCGCGTTTTTCCTGCTGCTCACCGCCTACTACGTCATCAAGACAGTCCGCGAGCCGATGCTGCTCGCCGACGGCTCCGCCGAGCTCAAGGCCTACGCGAGCGGCGGGCAAGCGATCGCGCTTCTCTTCTTCGTGCCCTTCTATGGCTGGGTCGCGTCCAAGCTCTCCCGCGGGAAGCTCATCTTAGGCGTCTGCGGATTCTTCCTCCTGTGCCTACAGATTTTCTTCGTGCCGGCCCTCGAGGCCGAGGAGATCGCCGCCGAGATGCGAACGAGCGAAGCGGCCGCTGAAGCGCAGGCAAACGACGAGACTGCCGACGCGGACGTCGCGCCAGACGAAAATCAGCCTGAGCAAACGGACGCGATACCGAGTGACCAAGCCGACGCCGAAGCGGCGAGCGAACAGGAAGACGAAGAAGAGCGACCGCTCCCATCGTTGAGCGACTTCCTCACATTGGGCTACTGGTTCTACGTCTGGGTAGGCATCTTCAGTCTCGCCACGATCGCGCAGTTTTGGTCGTTCGCGAACGACATCTACAATGAGGAGCAAGGCAAACGCTTGTTCCCGTTAATCGCCATTGGCTCAACAGTTGGCGCAGCGATGGGCTCCGCGATTCCAGCGTTCCTCTTCGATCAGGGCGTCTCGTCGCCGTACATGCTGCAGATCGCGTTCGTGCTGCTCTTTGCACACGCGGGTCTCCTCTATTCGGTTCACCGCTCAGCGGTTGGTGACCCCCCAGCCCCAGGCAAGGCGTCGACCGACGAACCGCTCTCTAAGTCGGGCGGGTTCGGCATGATCTTCTCCGACCGCTATCTCTTCCTCATCGCCACCGTGATCTTCCTCCTCAACGTCGTCAATACACTGGGCGAGTACCTGCTCAGCGACCTCGTTGTCGCCGAGGCGGTCAGACAGTTTGAGGCAGGAGAAGTCGACTCTGTGGGGCAGGCGATCGGCGCGTTCTACGGCAAGTTCTTCCTCTTCGTGAATATCGCAACCGTCTCCGTTCAGGCGCTCGCTGTCTCGCGAATTGTGAAGCACCTCGGCCTCAAGGGCGTGCTCTTCGCGCTCCCCATCGTCGCCCTTGGCACGTACGGTTTGGCCGCTATCGGCGTCGGATTCGCCGTCTTCAGAGCCTCCAAAATGGCGGAGAACACCACCGACTACTCCGTGATGAACACCGGCAAGGCGCTGCTCTGGCTGCCCACATCGAGGGAAGCGAAGTACAAGGCCAAACAAGCCATCGACACCTTTGTCGTGCGACTCGGCGACCTCACACAAGCGCTCGTGGTCTTCGTCGGCACAACGTGGTTCGCGTTCGGCGTGCGACAGTTCGCCTTGCTGAACGTTGTGCTCATTTTGCTCTGGCTCGCCGCGACCGTGTGGCTGCTGCGGCTGCACACGCAGCGGTCCGCGGAGACGTCGCACGTTGAGCGCTAACGCGATCAAAGAGACGCGGCTCGCCGCGGTCGCCGCCTTCCTCATTATCGCGGCGCAGGTTGCCGGTAAGGCCATCCGTGACGCGACGTTTCTGCAAACCTTCCCCGTCGAAGCGCTGCCGACCATGCTCGCCGGCTCAGCGGTTGTATCGCTTGCAGCCGTCGTGCGCGCGTCCCGAGTGTTGGCCGCGCAGGGTCCGCGCGACGTCGTGCCACGCGCGTTCCTCATCAGCGGGTGTTTGCTCTTCATTGAAGCAGCCGTCTTCTACTTCTTCGCGGACTGGGGCGCGGTCCTTCTCTTCCTGCACCTCGCCGCGATTGGGGGTGTGCTCATCAGTTGGTTCTGGTCACTGATGAACGAGCGTTTTGACGCTCGGCAGGCAAGGTCGCGCATCGCGACGGTGGCAGCCGGCGGTACGCTCGGTGGTTACGTTGGCGGCCTCAGCGCCGCCGCCGCCGGAACTACGCTCTCCGAAACGGGCCTCATAGCCGCGCTCGGGGTCGCTCACTTGCTCGCGTTCCCACCGCTTTGGTTGCTCTCCCGTGGCTCGGCGGCGACGACTCGCCTACTTAAACCGCCGGCTCCGCTCGCGGGCGCGCAGACGGTCTGGCGAGATGATTACCTGCGTGCCATCGCCATTATCGTCGTGCTGACGACGATCGCCGCTGGTTGCATCGATTTCGTCTTCAAATCCCGCGCGGTCGAGCAATGGCGCGAGGCAAATCAGCTCGTTCGCTTCTTTGCGCTCTACTACACAGGGCTCTCGCTTCTGACCTTCATGGCGCAGGCCGCGTTGAGTCGGCGTTTGCTCGGTCGCGCCGGAGTCATCGGAACGCTCGCGAGTCTGCCGATCGTTCTCTCGCTACTCGTCCCGGTCGCCCTGCTCTTCCCCAGCCTCCTCGCTGCGCTAGTGCTCAAGGGGGTCGAAGGGGTGACCACGAACTCGCTCTATCGAAGCGCGTACGAGCTGCTCTTTGTGCCCGTGGCAAAGGTGCGAAAGCGAATCGCAAAGCTGTGGCTCGATGTCGGCGCCGACCGCGTCGGAGACGCGCTCGCTGGAGGGTTAGTCACGTTACTGATCACGACCCTGCCGCGCGAGCAGGTCGAGCCAGTGGCCTTGTCGATCGCCTTCCTAGTTGCGCTGGTGATTGGCTGGCGAATGGCGCGCTTGCATCGCCGCTACGTGGGAACGCTCGGCGGCGCGCTACAGCGACGGGCAGATGCTCTCGAGTTTTCGCCGAGAGACGAGATCGCGCTGCAGACAATGCTCATGTCCCAGTCTCAGCTCCCCAACCTCCCCGCCAAACAGGTCATCGACGTTTCCTCAGAGTCGGTGCCGCAGGCGCCAGCCGCGGCGTTGCTCTTCGAAGCACCGCCAGGACACGAAGCCCGAGTGGCAGCGCTCCGTTCGGGTGATGCGAATAGCACCGTCGCTCAGCTTCACCGATTGCCAGCGGACGCCACCGCGCTCGCGCCGCTGGTCATCGCCCTTCTCGCTTGGGACGCGGTACACGTAGACGTCTTGAAGGTGCTGCGCGCCTTCGAGCAAGACGCTATCGGCCCCATGCTGACAGCGCTCGCCGATCCCGACGAAGACTTCGCTGTGAGACGCCGCCTGCCACGTGCCTTAAGCGCACACCCTCGGCGTGACGTCATCGCCGCACTCTTTGAGCGCCTGTCCGACCAGCGCTTCGAAGTGCGCTATCAGTGTGGGCAGGCCTTGTGGAGGATGGTCCAGCGAGGCCGAGTCAAAACGGTGCCGCATGATCGGGTCTTGCAGGTCGTTGAGAACGAGCTGAGAGTGGAGCGCGCCGCGTGGGCAAACCATCGGCTGCTCGACGAGTCTCCGCAGGCAGTCGCGAGTTTCATCGGCGACGTTCTGCAGCGACGGGTCGACCGAAGCCTAGAGCACGTGTTCACCCTACTCGCCCTCATCTACGACGCCGACGCGCTCCGGATCGCCTACCGCAGCTTGAGTGAGACCGATGAAAAGCTGCGCGGCACCGCGCTCGAGTATCTCGAGGTGGTCCTCCCTCCCAAGATCGGTCGACGCATCGTCGACTTCCTCGAAGCGACTCCCGGTGAGTCCACACATGCGCCGCGCCCGGTCGAGGAAGTCCTCCGCGAGCTTATCGAGCAGAATCGCTCTCTCGAGTTTGAGGTCTCAGGGCTGCAGGACGCCAACGACATCAGCGACGAAGATCCATCATAGACGCTTCTGGGCAGCTGCCACCTCAGCGCCGCGTCAGCGGAGAACAGCGTCGCGTTACCTCGCGACCAGCCACCCGGCGACGAAGTCGGCAAAGATGATCCACGGCACGAGCGTGAACACGGCCAGCAGAGAGCTCACGAAGATACTCGACGCGACTACGGTGACCGCTCGCCCGGCCTCTGACGCGACGACCAACGTGGTGATCGCTACTGGCGTCGCCGCGAGCGTGACGAGGGGTGGGATGTCCGCCGCGGAGAGGCCGGCCCACAGGTGGAATCCTACTGCGACGGCGAGCGTCAGCGCTGGCGCCAGCACCAACTTCATCCCGACGTGGCGCCAGAGCCCGGTGATACCGGAGAGCTCCGCGCGGCGGTCGTAGATGTGAAGCCCCAACAGGAAGAGCGCCACTGGCGCTGCGGACGCTGACAGCGGCGCCAGAAAGGCATCGGCGATCTCCACTTGCCGCCCCGGCAGCAGCCGAAGCAGCAACCCGACGGGGAGGCTGACGACAAGCGGGTGTTTTAGCGCGTCCCTGACCGCTGACATGGAGCCTCCGCGCAGCATCGCCGGGCCCAGGCTGACGCCGATCGCGATGTACAGTGAGGCCCAGATCGCCGCCCTCCCCGCCGCCGCTTCGCCGAAGGTGGCCAACACCAAGGGCAAGCCAAGGTACCCAATATTCCCCCAGAGGCCAGTGAGCGCGACAGAGCCTCGATGCCCCCCTCCGATCGCGAGACAACAGGCGAGAACGAAGACTTGAGCGACCGGTACAACCAGCCAGAACGCCGCGCTGGTCGGCATCACAAACGCCTCCGCAATCAGCGCGTGGGCGATCAACGCGGGGAATGCGATGTAGAGCACATACGCGTTCAGCGATCGCGCCGCGGTGGGGACATCTTCCACGACGCGCAGTGCCGCGATCAGCCCACCGAGCAGCGCCGGCAGCGCAAGCACCGCGAGCGCCAGGACAACGTGGGTCAAGTTGGTCATGAACGGCTCCTTAGCCGACGAGCACAGGTCTGGTCGATGACGTTCCAACCCGCTAACTGGATTGGGTATGACCCCAATTCTACAGTGGTGCCTCTCGTTTCCAGAATGGGTGCTTCGCCCGTTCGCCGGCCGGTCAGAGGTGATCGACGGACAAGTGCTCGACGTCGACGCTCAGCTCGTTCTCAGGGTCATGCGCCGCATGCCTAGTGTCGGCGCCGACGGTGCGCTGCCGGTCGCTGAGGCGAGACAGGCCTTTCGACGGGTCCCCAAGTACGTGCGACGCGCGTGGCGGCGACCCACCGAAGACGTGGTGATCCCGCTCGCCGGGCGAGATCTACCTGCTCGGATCTACCGCGCAGAGAGCGCCGAAGGAGAGCAGGCGCCGGTACTTCTGTGGTTCCATGGCGGTGGCTGGGTGATCGGCGACCTCGAAACAGCCGAGGTGGTGTGTCACCAGCTGTCGACATTTGGTGGCTTCGACGTTGTCTCCGTCGACTACCGCCTCGCGCCGGAGCACCCGTACCCAGCAGCTGCTGACGACGCAATTGAGAGCGCCGACTGGATCGCGGAGCATGGACATCAATGGGGCCTCCGCTCCGGCTCCGTGTCGGTGTCCGGTGATAGCGCCGGCGGCAACCTCGCGGCAGTCGCCTCACTTTACAGTGACCACGTCTGCGCCCAGCTCGATGTGTACGGCGGAGTCGATCTGTCGCACGGCAAGGCGTCGAAGACGCTCTTTGCCGACGGCTATCTGCTCACCGCGCGCGGTGTTGACTGGTTCGGTGCTCAGTATTGGCCGGATCCCACGCGAAAGGCGGAGCCCAAGGCGTCGCCCCTTCTGGCCGACGACCTCTCCTCGATGCCACCTGCCGTGGTCGTCGTGGCGGGCTTCGACCCGATCCGCGACGACAGCTACGCGTACATTCGCGCATTGACCGAAGCCGGCGTTGACGTCGTCGTGCACGAGTGGCTCGGGCAAGCCCACGGCTTCTTCACCTCTGGCGACGTACTCCCGACAGGCCGGGATGCTGTCCAGAGAGCGGCGGTCGCGCTGCGTCAACTGGTCGATGGGTGTGACGATCCCGAACTGGCGCATACCTAATCAGCATCCTTCTCATCCTGCGCGCGACAGAGCACCGGCGCCGCGTCGCGCTGCTTGCGCAGCGGTCGCGCGGGCCAATACGGTGAAACAACTGACCTCGCTTCAACGACCCGACCCATGGCCACCTCACCGGTGCCGATCATAGAGAGGCCCGCCCAGACGGCGGAGAACGCGCTATCCGATTCATCGAATTGGTCCGTTCTCCCCACTGAGCTGCGGGGCGTGCAGTCGCATAGGATCGCTCAGGCCGCGCTCCTCTACGCGGCTTTGTACGGCTGCGTGCTGATCGCTGGCATTCTGATGCGCACGTTCATCGGGCTACCGGATGTCGCACCGAGTTGGTTGAGCAACGAGGCGTTTGCGCTGGCTCTGGCGCGACCGCCCGTTCAGTGGATCGCGATCGGCGTCTCGCTGGCCGTCGCGCTGCTCATCTTTGCGTTCGCCCGTTCCGGCAAGCTCGATGAGCGCATGTGCGGCGTGTCGATGGGCCTTCAAGTCGATGGGGCGCTCGGCATCGCCCTCGCGGAGCAGTGGATACGTCCTTTGCTTGTGCCCGACGACAGCTTCGCCGGTGTCTCATGGGTGGCGATTTGGGTGCTCTTGTATCCGATGCTAGTTCCGACGGTCCCGAAGCGCGCCCTGGTAGGGTCTCTGCTTGCGGCGACCACGGGCCCGGTGGCGATGTGGGTGAGCTACTGGAGCTTCGGGGAGACGCCTTCGGGCCTCAATATGGTGATCGCTCACTTCCCTAACTATATCGCCGCAGGCGTTGGCTACGCGGCCAGCCGCTTCGTGTTTACGCTCGGCAAGCGCGCATCATCCGCTCGACGACTCGGCTCCTACGAACTCACCGAGCGCATCGGCGCCGGTGGCATGGGCGAGGTGTGGCGAGCGAATCACGCCTTGCTCAAGCGTCCGGCGGCCGTGAAACTGGTGCGGCCTGAACGCCTAGCCGGGACCGGATTCGATGACCCCGGCACGATGATCAAGCGCTTTGAACTCGAGGCGCAGGCGACGGCGCTCCTCCAGAGCCCGCACACCATCACCTTGTACGACTACGGCGTATCCGCCGATGGCACCTTCTACTACGTGATGGAGCTGCTGGACGGATTCGACTTGGAGACACTCGTCGAGCGATTCGGCCCACTGCCGCCCGAGCGTGTGGGCCGATTTGTGATGGAGATCGCCAGCTCTCTCGCCGAGGCGCATCAGCGCGGGCTCATCCACCGCGATATCAAGCCGGCAAACCTCTTCACGACGCGTCAGGGCATCGACGTCGATTTCATGAAGGTCTTGGACTTCGGACTCGTGAAGTCGACAGCCAACCACCAGCAAAACAACCGCCTTACGATGGACGGCGTCGCATCCGGCACGCCGGCTTACATGGCGCCCGAAGTGGCGCTGGGCGAATCGAACATTGACGGCAAGGCCGACATTTACGGTCTCGGAGCAGTCGCCTATTGGCTGCTCACAGGCAGGCTGGTGTTCGAGGCAGAGTCCCCGATGAAGATGGTCATGAAGCACGTCAACGAAGAACCCATCGCCCCGTCGACGCTCAGCGAGTTCGACGTGCCGCCTGAACTTGATGAATTGGTCCTTCGCTGCCTCGCGAAACGCCCCGAAGACCGCCCTAGCGCGATGGAGATCCGGAACATGCTCTGCGAACACCGCATGCGACAGCGATGGTCTGAAGACCGTGCGCGCCGATGGTGGGCTCAAAACGCTCCCGATATGATGGCGGCAGAGTGAGCCTATTTTATCGATGCCTGCTCGCCATCACCCTCATCGTCGGGCTGAGTACCCCCGCGGAAGCCCAACGGCGAAGCGATGCTCCGGATGTGCCCGCCGAGGCGATCGAAGACGACGCTCGTCGCCCCCGGGCAGCAGAGTCGGAGCGAAGCGTCCCTGACTATGACAACCGAGAGGCCGCTCCGCCTACTCCGGGGCAACGCGCGCTCTGGGTGCCGCGAATCCTACTAGCGCCTGTGTGGGTCATCAGCGAGTACGTGGTGCGACGGCCCCTTGAAGCGACTGTGCTCTGGGCCGAGCAGAGCGACTTCTCGAGTAAAGTGAGGCACGCCCTCACCTTCGGGACTGGCGGGCGGGTCGGGTTCGCGCCCACGGCGCTCGTCGACTTTGGTCTGCGCCCCAGCGCTGGGTTGTACTTTTGGACAAACGGCGTTCCCACGGAGGGTGACCGGCTCCGCATTCACCTGGCGACAGGCGGACGCAATTGGTGGCGGGCCAGCGTAACCGAGCGCATCTCGCTCGGCGACGGTGGAGCGAATCTCCCCTTCGAAGCATCACAGCTGAACTTCCGCTTCCTCTTCGAGCAACGACCGGATCACTTGTTTTACGGGCTAGGGCCCCAGAGCGACCCGCTCGCCGGTGTCTTGGAACAGACACAACTCGGCGGGGCAATCGGCACCGAGTTTGTGACCGGAGAGTTAGACGGATTCGCCATCGAGCTCTCCGCCAAGCGCGCACGCTACGCCGACGGCGCCGCGACCGTAGACCGCGCGGACGGGACAATCTCGCAGCTGTTTCCGACGACTCCCAACGTCTCACAGCGATCGATTTTTGGCGACTACCGCGTGGCACGGCTCGACGTCGAAGTGACGTTGGACTCTCGCGCCGCCGACACGTCGACGCCCGGAGACGGTGTTCGTCTTGAGGTGGGTGCGGCCGCGGGCATGGGCGGCCTGCTCGACCCCGCGAACCGCCAGTTCGCAGAACGCACGGCGCTCAGCGCGACTGAGGGAGGACGCTACTTCCGCTTCCTTCAGCCGCGCGCGCGGCTCGGGCTCTTCTGGGACGTCAACAACTACCGCCGAGTGCTCAGCCTCACGCAAACCATCGCGTGGAGCGAGTCCACCGGCAGCGCTCCCGTGCCAGCGTTCGAATTGCCCGCGATGGGGGGCA
>JBLFZA010000107.1:0-13478 GCA_047610025.1 Bradymonadia bacterium
CACGGGTCAGCCGATCATGCGAGCGCAGCGCTCAATCATCATGCGCTCCGGCGGCCTCTTCGTGCACCATATTGAACGCCGCGACATCTGTTGGCCCGAACGATAGCGTGTACGTGCCCACCAACAAATCCACTCGGTGAATCATCGCGAGCGCATCGCAGTACGATTGGCCGGATTCGCTGGCCTCGATCACGACCTCGTTCCCGTCACGGTCGAAGATCATAACCGGCACGTCTGCGTCGAACATGAACAAGTACTCTGTCGCGTCTTCGGCAGCGAAAGAGACGTTCCCCACGTACGGGCCCTCTGTCGTTTGGCTTAGCGCGACGTTGACCGACGTGTGTTCGATCGTCACATCGGCGAGGTCGGAGGTTGCCTCGCTGGCCACAGCGCTCGCGAAGGGGCCATCTTCGAAGTGCTCGCACGCTTCTTCTTGTGGGGTCTCGCCGTGCGCACTCTCGTCGTCTGCGCAGCCCGTTGTCGCCAGCGCGGCGAAGGCGGCGACTGCCAGAGTGAAGCAGAAGGGTCCTGGGGTAGTCACTGTCATACAATTCTCCATCGTATTGGCGGTGCTGTGTCGCTCCGCCTGGGAAGTTGAGTCGTCGCTAGCAGCGCGACGTAGCTAAAAATCGCGTCGTTCAAGCGACACGCGCAGCGTCTGGCTCTCGTTAAGAGCCTCAGCGAGGCGTTCATCTAGTTCGGAGCTCGACTGCCACGGCAGGTCGTCGAACAGCGACGCGGGAACTCGCAGAGAGATTTGGGTGTATATCGCTGGCTCTGCGCGCCCACCGATGCGTTCTCCGACCGGCGTCGTGAATACGACCGGCGCGTCGATGATGGAGATATCGAACTCGAGCGGCTCGCTCAGTCGCGGGTTCGTGCTACGAAGATCATGAACGAAGCCCGACACTTGGAGTGAGTCGACGCGAGCGCGGGCTCGCGTGATCTCGCCTCGGGGCAACCAGCACGCGGAGCGCTGGCTGTCGCAATCAGCCAAAGCGACCTCCGTT
Source organism: Bradymonadia bacterium (assembly GCA_047610025.1). Lineage (GTDB taxonomy): Bacteria > Myxococcota_A > Bradymonadia > REDH01 > REDH01 > JBLFZA01. Next base: position 1,011 of record JBLFZA010000107.1, read on the forward strand.
GTTGCCTCGTCGATGGGGACAATCGTCTGGACGCCGCGGACGAACCACACGCTGTCGACTCCACCCCCAGTCAACTCCGCTCGAATCTCTTCGTAGGGGACGAGCGCGCCGTTGTCTGCGTGGCAGTGGCCGTTGTGGCAGAGCCCATATCCCTCAGGCGGCGAGGAAGGGTCGAATGACTGCGACTCCGCTCCAGCGGCGACCTCAAGCCCCACGTCGACGACGTTCAGGCTTAGTGAAGTAATCGCGACCTCGTAGTCGTCGCTGGTAACGAACGACGCCATGGTGCCTCGGCCCTCTGTATCGAGAGTCACGTCGAGCTCGGCGTCCCACTCCGCCCAAGGGGAACCGTCCGAAAACGCGCACCCGCTAAGCGTCGCGCAGGCGACCGCTGTTGTAAGCACCGCGCGTGCCATGAAGTGACGCCTAGTATGCATGAGATCCGTGAGCTCCGATGAGAAACTCGGCTGCGAGCACGACGCCGAAAATGGGCCGGGGCGTCCACTCGGGGTCATCGTATTTGCCCTGTAGCCGGAAGCGCGAGAAGTGCGACGGTCGGTACGTCACCTGAGCGCTCGTTCGATCTCGTGCGGACACCCACTCCGGATCGGCCAGGTCGCCCGCCACACCGGCGACGTACTCGTAGCGTGCGCCCACCTCCCACCGTGGAGTGATGTTGTAGACAGCCGACGCCACAAGCCCCCAGTCACGCAGACTATCGCCAGGGAGCTGACGAACACGAGCGATCGCCTCGGTGGAGAGCGTGAACGCCGAGCGCCGAGCGGAGGACGGCGGGCGCACGCGGAGCGTGAGGTCGGCGCCAAGCAAGTTGGTTCGGTTGCGGTAGCCGGAGGGATTCGGACCGAACTGACCAGAAACGCCAACAAGCAGGCCCATGGCTTCGCTGAGGTCAAAGAACTGCTTCAGCGCCGCCGTGACCAGCAGGTCCTCAACACCGTCGATGCCGTCCGCATCTGCCGAGTAGAAGCTGCGGGCGCAGCACTCTCCGTCAGCGTTTGTGACACTCACCACCGCCTCGACAAACCATGGGGTCGGCGCGAGCCAGCTCAACTCAAACCCCAACCCACGACTACCTTCACTGCCAAAGAACTTTCCGACAATCAGCGCCTGATCGACGAATGACCACGTGTGCGGGTGAGTTGGGTTGAGACGACCGAAGCGCGTAAGAAACTGTCCGACTCGAAGCTGGAATCCTGCAGGAAGCCGTGTGCTCGTCGCGAAGACCTCTTCGACTTCCACACCGAAGAGCGAAAAGACAAGATTGGCATCTAAGCGAAAGTACGGGTCGACCGAGGCGTCGAAGTGCAGTTCGAGCTGTTGCAGTGTGAACCCCGTTTCTCTCGGGTCATGGCCGCCGAGCTGCAACGCGTCTCGCTCGGAGTAGTATGCGCCTGCAACATCAAGAATCAGCGAAATGTTGGGGTTGCTCGATGACGTTGCCGCAGGCTGAGTGACGGAGGTTCCAGCCTCAGACTCCGCCAGTGATACACCAAACAAAAGTTCCAATTCGGCGAGTTCAGCGTCGGTGAGCGCTCCCGTTGTGTCTGCGCCAGCGACTGCCGCTTCGACCGTCGATGGAGTCGCGGTGTCGACATCGTCTAACGCTTGCGAATGTGCAGGCCCCACCAGGGCCAACAACGCGGCAAGGGCAGCGCCGCAGCGAGCCAGAGTGTGAACGGTACATCGCGTCATAAGACAGCGGTCCAAAGTGTTGCAGCGGTTTGACCCGCAGCGAGTGTTAGGGCGCGAGTGCGCCGTAGATGCCGTTGGCGACATGCCTCAGGTGTTCGACGTAACGCTCCCCGGCGTTCACGTTGGTGCCACCCGAGAAGAGGAACACCCGCGCGCCGGCGATATCCGCGACGCGTTCAGTCGTCGACCGTGGGTAGTGCTCTTCGTGCACGATCGCGCGCACGCCTTCGGCGCGCATCGCGGTGACGACTTGAGCAACATGCGCGGGTGTCGGCGGCACGCCGGGAAGAGGCTCGAGCGTGGCGAGCATCTCGATGCCGAGCCAATCGAGCAGGTAGGGGAGTGAGTCATGGTAGCAGACGACGCGACGCTGATCCTGCGTCAGGGCGCCGAAGCGTGCGACTTGTTCGGCAATAAAGACGTCAATCTCCCGCGCAAACGCGGCAGCGCGGGCTTCGTAATGCCCCGCGTGCGCAGGGTCGAGTTCGGCGAAGAGCGCGCCCAGCGCGAGCGCGATTTCGCGAACTGCGCGTGGGTCGTGAGTCACGTGCGGGTTACCGCCAGCGTGAACGTCGCCGTGTGAGCGAGACGTCTCCGCGCTCTGGTGGAGCAGGGTTGAGACGAGCGCTGTGGCCTCGATGTACCCGCGTGAACCAGGCTGCACGCCCGCGTTTCTAGATTGAACGAGTAATGACGGGAGCCAGCCCACCTCAAGGTCGTTGCCGTTAGCAATCACGATGTCCGCTCGCCCTAGCGAGACGAGGTGGCTAGGCCGAGCATCGACGTAGTGGGGATCTTCGGAATGAGACGCTAGCACCGTGACGTCCAGATGCCCGGCTCCGACCTCTTGCGCGATCGCTCCGAGGTCCGGCAGCGTGGCCACGACCCGAAGGTTCGCCGATGCTGCCGCGGGGAGCAGCAGAGCGAGAAATATCAGAGGGAGTGTGAGCAGTTTCATGGCCGTAATGATAAACAATTATCAACTTGTGTCAACGCGTTAATGAGAAGTCGTTCTCAATGGTGTAGTGAGCACGACAACGTAACCACAGCTTTTCCTTTATCTGCCCCACCACGACTGATGAACCGTTCTCAGAAAGCCACGTCGGCGCTCGCTGCTAGGTCCAAGGCAGGCGGTTCGCACGGGCTCAATGCTCGCGCTCTGCTCGGTGCGCACGCGCTGGAGGTCGGTTACTCAGGAGCCGCCATTCTGCCAGCGATCAGCTTGAACGTTCTGGCGGGGGACTGCTGGGCCGTCATTGGGCCGAACGGCGCGGGCAAGTCGACTCTGGTCCGTACGCTATTGGGTCTTCATCCTGCTGTAGCGGGAGCGCTTATCGGCGGGAGGACTTTGGGGTACGTGCCGCAACGAACGGGCATTCATGATCGCGCGGCGGGGCTCGCGCGCGACGTTGTGCGTTCGGGCTGTGAGCGCGGCTGGTCGTTCGCCAAGCCGTGGCGTGGGGCGTCTAACCTCGTGGCGAATGCGCTCGAGCGTGCTGGCTGTGTGGCTTTCGCAGGCGAACGCTATTCGGAGCTGAGTGACGGCCAGCGACAACGCGTGCTGGTGGCTCGCGCGCTGGCTGGTGGCGCGGAGGTGCTTGTGCTCGATGAGCCTACAAGCGCGATGGACCCAGAGTCATCTGTCGAGACCGGTGCTCTTCTTACGAGACTCGCGAGACAGGACGGATTGGGGGTCATCGTGGTCACGCACGATTTGGCCTTCGCTGACCAGATCGCCACGCACATTCTCGTGCTCGATCGGGCTCGTGAGTGGGCGTTTTCGGGCCCGCGTGATGTGGTCACGGAGTTGGCTGAGGTGAGAGGCCGTTACGCATCGGCGTTCGGTGCCGCACGAGTGCCGCAGAGAGGGCCAGAGACGGCGTCGGCGCACGCCACGGCCCGCGAAGGGGAGACTGCAGGAGGCCCGAATGCTTGAGAGCCTGACCGTCTTTTTTGAGGCATGGGAGTTGTTCCGCGAGCCCACGCTTGCCGGCGCGTTTGCTGGGCTGGCGCTGGGCAGTCTCGGGGTTTGGATCGTACTTCGACGGCTCGTGTTCTTGAGCGCGACGCTCTCCCAAGTCGCCGGCCTCGGCGTCGCGTCAACGGTGGTCATGGGGACGGCGGTTTCGCTCGCTGTGCCGCCCTTGCTCGGCGCCGTCGTGCTCACCCTAGGCGTGGCTTTTCTGCTCGCATCGCGAGAGCGGGACGGAGACGCATGGCTCGGTGGCGCCTACCTCGCTTCGACGGCAGGCACCCTCATCTTAGCGGGCTACTCCGGCCAAGAGCTGCACGACATCGACGTTTTGCTCTTCGGCAGCGCCGTGGCGGTGCTGCCGGAGCAGTTTCGGGTGATTGTGATCATTTGCGCCGTCGCGATGGTGTTTCAGGTTTGGTGGCATCGCGGCTTCGCGGCTGTCACCGTAGACCGCGTTGATGCGCGAGTTCGCGGACTTCCGGTTCGCACGATAGACGCGGTGCTGGTGGGCAGCGCAGCGGTCGTCGTCGCAACGACCACTTGGGCCCTCGGCGCGCTGCCCGCGTTCGCGTTCTCGGTTTTACCTGGTCTCGCGGCGCTGGCGCTGCGGCTCCGGCTTCGAGCAACCGTCGCTGTGGCGGGCGTGATCGGATTGCTCTCCGGCGGCGGCGGCTACGTCCTGGCCTTTCTGCTGGACTGGCCGGTCGGGCCTGCTCAAACCGCGCTTGCCTGCGCTTTTGTGCTGATGTGCGGGGCGCTAAGGGTGAGCGTGTTGCGCTAGCTAGTCGCCGGGCGGGTTGTGGCGCGGAGAGCTAGTTGCACTCGGCGCAGGTTCCGTAGAGGACGACTTCGTGACGTGTGACCACGAATCCGTCCGGAGCGTGGGTGTCGATCGTCCCAGAACACCCGGGGACGTCGAACACGCGGGCGCATTCGTCACATCGGAAGTGGTGGTGATGGTCGTGATCCGCTCGTTCGAAGCGAGAGGGTTCGCCCGGCAAGTCGACGCTGACGATCTCTCCCGCTGCGACGAGTCTCTTGAGTTCACGATAGACTGTCGCGATGCCGATCGCGGGCACGCTCACGAGGGCATGCTCGTGGACCTCAGCCGCGCTAAGCGGGCGCTCGGTCGTCTGTAGCAGGGTCGCGATCGCGTCCCGTTGTTCTGTTCGTCTGGTCATCCAAAAGTCCTCTGCTGCTCCCTTAGCATGCGCTGGCCCCGTGCGCGATTCGAACGCCGTCGGGTCAGTGGCATCCTGCACGGTCGATCGCTTGGGTAGCGGTTCGGCGGCGGAGCATGTAGGCGGTACTTCTAACTACGAATATTTTCTTGAGGCTCCTGTGGAGTTGTTGCCGGTCACAATCGACGATGAGCTCAGCGGTCAGCGTGCGCTGCTTTTCGCGGTGAGCTTGTCGAAGCTGCCCCTGAACGAGGTCGATGGACTCGTCTTGCATCTCCACGAGTCGAGTCACCTCGATGTCAGCGGGATCGCAATCATCGTTCGCATTTACTCAACCCTGCAATCCCGCGGAAAGGTCCTGTATCTTGTGGGCGTCTCTGAGGCTGTGAGCCGCGCGTTGTCTCGGCTTGGACTCGACGGACTAGTCAACGTTCCGAAGACGGCACAGCGTCCTCCGAAGGAAACCGACCCCACTCTATCGGCGCTCGCGACTCGCGATTATGCCGCCGTGACGGATCTGTCTTGAGCGTTGTCTACCGCGCCCCTTTGCTGCAGCCTCGCCTGACGATTGGCGCGGCCGCACACGTGTCTCGACCCTGGGTTGGCTTTCTGGGCCACAAACTCCCCGAAGTAGCGACCGGTGGGACGGTTCTCGACGCAGTGCGTTCCCGCCAGCGAGGCTGGGCGTAAACGAGGCATCATTTCTTCGTGAATGAACGGCCATTCAAGAATACCAATTGGAAATCAGCAGCTTAGGCATGCCTCGCTGCTTGACCTACATGCACCGCGCTGGCAATCGGGCGCGGTCCAAACCCGCATAGCGTCAAACGAATGAACGAGTCCCGCCCAGCCGCCATTGAAGGCTCTCTCATCCACCGCCTCGCCAGCGACGAGCGCGCCATTGTGACCTTTGCAGGTCAGGGCCTCGACTACGTGGCGTCGCTCTCCGAGCTGCGATCGGCGTTCCCGGGTAGCCGCAGGATTATTGGGGCGGCGTTGCAGCAGCTTGATGGAATGGCGTCGGACCCTCGCCTTGAGGCGACCGGCCGTTGGCGCAACATTGAACGCTTTGAGCGGGTTTTCGAGAGCGATGACCCGGCGGCCTGGATGCCGTCTGCGGTCTCTTACCCGCTCATCTTTCTGACGCAGGCGTTGACGTGGGAAGCGGCTCGACGATTGGGGCTGAACGCAGCGATCACGAAGGGCAACATCCTCGGCTTTACCGGGCACTCGCAGGGCATGCTGGCAGCTTGCTTCGCTGCGACGCTCGCAGATAAACCTTGGGACGACGAGTTGTTCGCAAAGTACCTGCGCATCGCGGCTTGGCAGGGGATCTGGGTAGAGGTCGCGTTCGTCGAGGAGACAGGTGCGCCTCTTGGGCCTGAGGGGACGACTCCCATGTTGTCGATCAATGGACTCCGACCGGAGGAGCTTGACGCATTATTGGACGGATTTGAGAAGCAGCGCGGCGTTCGTCTTCACGTCCCGCTGCGCAACGGCCGCGAGCGGCACGTCGTGGGCGGCACCGCGCCGATGGTTGCCGCGTTCCAAGAGTTCGTGGAGACGCACCTCGCGAAGCGGCTCGATGCAAAGAAAAAGGGGCTCGGTCCCGGTCGCGCGCCGAAAGCGACGTTCGAGTACCTCCCCCTCAGCGCCGCATTCCATACTCCCTGCATGGCAGCTGTCGAGTCGGACCTGGTGCGGGTGTGGACGGAAGACGGCCTCGACATTGATCCCTCGGCCTTCTGTGCGCCTGTACACCGCTGTGTCGACGGCGCCGTGTACGGGCTGCGAGGCGCGCCGCTTGAGGACTTCGCGCAGACACAATGCAGTGACCCGGTAAACTGGGTCGGCACGCTCGACGCGATGAGTGACGCCTACGACTTCGAGTGGGTAATCGATGGCGGGCCGGCGCTCGGGTTGTCCGGGCTCAGCAAGTCCATCCTGCGAGGCCGTGGGGTGGAGGTTGTCGAGATTGGCACCGCGGAGAAGCGAGAGATGCTCGGCGGATCGGCTTCCTCGATGCGACCGCTTCCGTGGTCGGCGTTCTTGCCTCGCGTCGAGACGGACGCGTCTGGGGAAGAGCGCATCGTGAACCGTTTCACGGAGGCCGCGAAGCGTCCGCCAATGATCTTGCCGGGCATGACGCCCACGACCGTAGACGCCGGGATCGTGGCCGCAGCGGCCAACGCTGGATACATGGCAGAGCTCGCTGGCGGCGGGCAGGTAAATCGCGCGGTGTTTGAAGAACGCGTGAAGGAGCTCGGCGAGCTGCTCGAGCCCGGCGCCGAGGTGGTCTTCAACGCCCTCTACCTCGACCGCTATCTTTGGGATCTGCACGTCGCTGGCGAGGGGCTACTGCTGCAGTTCCGCCGCCGAGGCGCGCCGTTTTGTGGCATTACCATCAGCGCAGGCATGCCCGAGCCAGACGAAGCGAAGCAGCTGCTCGACACCTTCCGCGACGCCGGACTTTGGCTCAACGCGTTCAAGCCTGGAACGGTCGCGCAAGCGAAGCAGGTCGTAGCGATCGCCAAGGAAGCCGCGGACCACACCGTTTTTGTGCATCTTGAGGGCGGAAAGGCTGGTGGCCACCACTCGTGGGAAGACCTCGATGACCTTTTGCTTGGCGCTTACGGGATGTTGCGCGCGCAGCCCAACGTCGTGCTCTGCGTCGGCGGTGGCGTGCGTGACGAGGCTCGTGCGGCTGAACTGCTCACCGGGCAGTGGTCTCTGAAGTACGGTCGGCTCGCCATGCCCGTCGATGCGATCTTGCTCGGCACCGTGACGATGGCCGTGAAGGAGGCGACCGCTACCATGGCGGTCAAGGTCGCGCTTGCGAACGCGCCAGGCACCGACTCGTGGGTCTCACCGGGGCGCGTGGAAGGCGCAGTGACGAGCGGAAAGAGTCAACTCGACGCCGACATTCATTACCTGGATAATGCGGCGAGCCGCTGCGGGCGTCTGCTCGACGCGGTAGCGGGCGACGCGGACAAGGTTGCCGCTCGCCGCGAGGAGATCATCGACGCGCTCAACCAGACCGCGAAGCCCTACCTGGGCGACGTCTGTGAGATGAGCTGGATCGCGCTCCTCGAGCGTCTCGTTTCGCTCATGGCCATCGGTGAGCATGGTCGATATGAAGACGGGGTGTGGCTCGACCCGACCTGGCGAGCTCGCGTCTGGGACGTTCTCGGTCGAGCGGTCGCGCGCGTCGAGGGCGCCCTTGAGGAACGTCGCGAGAGCTCGAACACGAGCCCAGCGTGCCTCAACGATCCGTCAAACGCCGTGGCGGAGTTGGCGCGTGTTTGGCCGGAACTCAACGATTTGCGCCCAACGCCGTCAGATGAGCAGTGGTTCCTCAGTGAAGTTTGTCGCCGCTCGGGCAAACCTGTGTGCTTCGTGCCGGTCATCGATGAGGACGTTCGCCGCTGGTACAAGTCTGATTCGCTGTGGCAGGCCCAGCACGGCGCTTACGCCGCTGATCAAGTCCTCGTTATTCCTGGACCTGAGGCTGTCACGGGCATCGAGATTGCGGACGAGCCTGTCGCAGACGTACTCGAACGCTACACCGTAGCCGCTCGTGACGCCGCGCGGACCTGTAGCGCCACTGCACGCCCTGTGCAGTGGCCCGAAGGAGTTGACGTGCGGGAGGGCGAAGCCTGGCGACTGCGCTTCTCTAGTGGAGTTGATCCGCGGTGGCGGGGGGCAGCGCTGGCGGCCTTCCCAAGCGAGACGACAGAAGTGCTCGGCGCGCCGGCCTGGTTCGACGGAAATCGACCAGTTTCGAATCCGCTTCACACGATGATTGCGGGCCTCGCGGGCGACGTCCTGCGTGCGACAGAGACCGGCTGGCGGTACGAGCCCGACTCGGCTGAAGGCGAATTCGTCGACGCATCGCGGCACGGCGGGGGGGTCGTCGTGACGGTCCATATGGGCGCAGACACGCCGAAGCGCGTGTTCGAACTCGAGCCGGTGCTTCGCGGAGGAGACCGAGCGTGGGTGCTCGACAGCGCCCAAGAGTCGGCGACACAGGCTGCGTTCTTGGCGGCTTCGATGGGTGGCGCGTCGCCGATGCCTGCGACCGCGCTCTTCGAGACAGCCGGGCTGCCGGTGCGGGTCGAGCGCGAAGCGGCACGCTTGTACGCTCGCGCGACTGGCCTGCGAACGCCTTCCGTCCCGGATGGCCTGCTCTTCTCGATCGCCTGGCCTGCAGTGTTCTCCGTGCTCAGCGCGCCGGAGATCATGGAGGGCTTCGAGAAGCTCGTGCACGCGCAAAACAAGGTCGAGCGCGGTGCGCTTGATTGGAACGCATCGCTGCAGCTTGAGGTTCGTGTCGAGCGCGTCGCGGACGGCTCCACGGGTCGAGAAGTGGATACTGTTGCGGTGTTCCGTGAAGGCGATCGCGTCGCGGCGACCATGCGCAGCCGCTTCTTCATTCGCGGCGATTTCGGTGGCACCGAGTTTAAGGAGCGGCGCCACGAGCGGTGGGACGACGAGGTGACGCTGTCCGACGCGGCGGCTGTGACATTTTTGGCGGGCATTGACGGGGTGAACCTGTCCTCAGACGAGCCCGGTGCGCTGCGCGTAAAGGCGGAAGGCCGCTTCCTGCTTGCACGCCACGGAGCAGCACATGCGACGGCCTCCGGCACGATAGAGAGAGCGGGAGCGAAGGTTGGGCAAATCGACATGGACACGAACGACGCGCTCGCGATGCATCCGCTGCGCGCCGCGCTGGAGACTCTTGGCGTGCACGCGCGGCAGGAGCACGCGCGACCTGTGAAGTCACTTGCGACGGGTACCGATCGCGCGCCGAGCCGCATGGATGCGTTCGCGCGGGCTGGTGGCGACTTCAACCCGATTCATCGGAACCTCCTCTATGCGCGCTACGCTGGCTTCGAGCGCCCGATCGTACACGGGATGTGGACTGCGGCGAGGCTCGACGCGTTTGTTCGGGATGAAGTGCTGAGCGGGAACGTCGCTGGACCGTCCGAGTGCCAAACCGAGTTCCTGTCCCCACTGCTCCCGGGCGAGACGATTGCCATGAGCTGCGAACGCGTCGGCTTATGTGACGCAGGCGTGATCCTTGAGGCCACCGCGTCCGCCGTACGCGGGGATGGCGAGGTCGCTGTTGCGCGCACTCGCTCCGTTGTGGCGACGCCGAAGACGGCGTGGATTTTCCCAGGCCAGGGCATCCAGCGTCAAGGCATGGGACTCGAGGCCATGCAGCGCAGCGCGGCGGCACGAAATGTGTGGACGCGCGCGGACGCCTACACCCGTGACAGACACGGGTTCTCGATTCTCAACATTGTGCGGGACAACCCCACGTCCTTGGACGTTCGTGGCGTCCAGATGAAGCACCCGGCCGGGGTGCTGCACCTCACGCAGTTCACGCAGGTCGGCTTGGCCGTTCTGGCGCAGGCGCAAGTGGCCGAGTTGCGCGAGTCAGGGCTCGCGTTCGACGGAGACATTACGTGTGGTCATAGCGTTGGAGAATACAACGCGCTCGCAGCGCTCGCGCAAGTCATTACGCTGGAGGCAGGCATCGACGCCGTCTATCGCCGTGGCCTCGCAATGCACCAGCTCGTGCCGCGGAACGATCGAGGAGAGAGCGGCTATGCGATGAGTGTGGTGCGTCCGCACTACGCCGGGCTGAACCACGCGGGGGCGGAGGAACTCGTGAGGCGCATCAACGCCACCACGGGCGAGTTTATCGAGATCGTCAACTTCAACGTGAAGGGACGGCAGTACTCGGTGACGGGCACGACGGCCGCGCTGCAACACATGCATGACGCGCTCGATGAACTCTCGCCGAGCGGTGGGAAGCCTGCGTGGATACAGGTGCCTGGAATCGATGTGCCTTTCCACTCGCGCGCACTGCGGGAGGGCGTCACGGCATTCCGCGACGCGCTGCAGGACACGTTGGCCATGGAACTCGACGTGTCGCCGCTCATTGGGCGCTACATCCCGAACCTGGTACCTCGTTTATTCTCGCTGTCGCGCGAGTATGTGACGGAGGTCGCCGAGTACAGCTCGTCTCCCATCCTGGCTAAGGTGCTCACGGCGTGGACCGACGCGCCGCCTACGGACCTTGGTCGTACCTTGCTCATCGAGCTGCTCGCGTATCAGTTCGCGTCGCCAGTTCGGTGGATCGAAACGCAAGACATGCTCTTTGGCCAGCTGGGCGTTGAGCGTATCGTCGAGGTGGGGCTAGGAAGTCAGCCAACGTTGGCGAACATGGCGCGCTACACTCAGCGACTGCTCGGTGGCTCAGGCGATCACGTTCAGGTTCTCAACGCCGAAGCGGACGACGCGGTCGTGCGCTACGCGGACGCCGGCCTGAAGGCGGCCGAGACGGCAGCGCCGACACCTGTGCCGGCTGCACCTGCGGCCGGTTCGCCGGTAGTGGAATCTGCGGCGCCGGTGGCTGCACCTGCACCGGCTACCGCCGTCGGTAAACCCGCGGAGCGGGAGGGAAGCGTTCTCGACTCGTTGCGCGTGTTGCTCGCGAATCAAGCCAAGGTGGCCATCGCTCAGGTGAGCGATACGGAGACCATCGAGGACCTCTTCGATGGTGTCTCCGCGCGCCGAAACCAGGCGCTGATGGACATCGGCGCGGAGTTCGCTGTCGGGTCGGTCGACGGCGCTCACGAAAAGCCGCTCACAGCTCTTGCCAGCGCGATTGAAGCCCGTGGTGGCACAGGGTCGGCGGCAGGAAAGTACCTGCGCGCCACGCAGGACGGAGCCGTGCAGCGTTTCGGCGCGCGAGCCAACCTCGGCCGCTCTGCAATCGAAGATATTCTGTCCCAGCGTTACGGGCTCGAAGGCGGATGGGCGAACCTCGTGCTGAGCCGTTTGGCGCTCGATATTCGTCCAGGCAATTCCGCGCGTGGTGGTGAGCTAGGCTCTCATCCAGACGTCGTGCCTGCGGATAAGAACGCGGCGACCGCGGTGCTTGATGATATTGTGGCTGCGACGGGTCGATCGTTCGGCGCAACGCTCGGCCCGCTGAGCGCGGGCGGAGCCGGTGCCGGCGGTGCCGCTGTCGATGCGGCGGTTGTGCGGGAACTTGAAGAGAAGGTGCTCGGGCCAGATGGCACTCTGGCTGGCTGGGCGCGGGACCTCCTCGGGCGTATCGAACCTACGCAGATTGTGAGCCCATCGCAGCCAGACGCCGCTCACGCGATCGCCGCCCGCATCATCGCGGAGTTTGGCGAAGACTTCGTTGACTGGATTTCGCCGAAGTTTGAGCACAAGAAGCATGTCGTGTTCAGTCACGCGTGGTCGCACGCACAGCGTGATGTGATCGCGTTGTATGCTGACGCTAGCAATGGCCGGGGCACTGCAGAACAGCGGCAGAGCGAGGCAAGCCGACTGTCGGGTCATGCCACGAACCCGCGTGTGGCAGGTGCTGCGCGTTGGGCTGCATCTCGCGCGACGTCTCTTGGTCACACCGAAGCCGCCGCGCTGCTCAACGAGGTCGCGGAAGGCGGCGCGATGCCGCCGCTCGACTGGTCACCCACGCGGCCTATGCTGCATTGGGAGACCGGCGGTGTGCGCTACGAAGAAGTGGCGCGAGACCAAACATGTGCCGGACAAGTCAGC
>JBLFZA010000108.1:0-13414 GCA_047610025.1 Bradymonadia bacterium
CTCCCGTCCCAGAACACCTACACCGAGTGGCGCGACGGCGTGCTGGGCGATGCGATGGTGTGTAACGACTGCCACATGCCGCCTGACGCCGACGTGCTCAATGGCGCTGATCTGCAGCGCTTCTTGCTCTCAGACACCGGCCCTCAGGGCGGCTGGATTCGCGAACCAGGCTCCGTCCGCCGCCACAGCTGGCTGGGGCCACGCTCCGAGAACTCGAACATGCTCGAGCTGGCGGCGGCGCTCTTTGTCGAGCACACAACGCTCGAAGGCGTCACCACGGCCAACGTCACGGTCAAGAACGTAGGAGCCGGGCACGCGATCCCGACCGGTGAGCCTTCTCGACAGATGATCCTCCTGGTCAAGGCGCTGTGTGGCGACCTCGCGCAGCCTGCGGTCGGCGGACACACCGTGCCCGACTATGGCGGCGAGCTCGGGAGGCAGCCATGGGGCGGCGCCACGTTGTGGCCAAACGCGCAGTCAGGCGATTCACTGCGGGTACTCAGAACACCCGGGGAGTGGCACGACTACCCTGGATGGGGCCCCTTTGGCGACGGCACCTTCAATGATGCAGAGAAGGGAATGCCGGTCGAACTCTGGGTCGCGGAGCTCGGCATCACCGCTGTTGGCGAAACGGGCGCGCTCACCCTTGATGACGAGTTACCAGCCGGTGACGTGCTCATCCTCGTGCGCAACTCGGAAGAGGAGTTCGCGGGCTCGCCAGGGTTCGCGTTCGCTCGCATCATGACCGACGCGGACGGCCGCCGCGCCGTGCCACACTTTGTCGCAAACGATATCGCCAGCGACAACCGGTTGCTCCCGCAGGAGTCCTACACGACCACGCACGTGTTCAATGCAGCGTGTGACGACCCGGTGATTCACGCGCAGCTTTTGTATCGGCCCTATCCGCTTTCTCTATCGCGCGAACGCGGCTGGCCAATCGAAGATCGCGTGATGACGCAGGTGCGACGATGAGCGCGCTCTCTAACGTCGCGGTCAACCGATTCACAGCCCCCGCGTGCTTCGCGTGTGGTCTTCTGTTTCTTCTCTCGTGCGCGCCGGCCACCAACAGCACGCCAACACACACAACCGTCGCAGACGAGCGAGCGGAAGACGCCACACGCACCGCGCCCTCAGCGATGCTCGGTGAGGTCCCGCAGCCGCCCTTCGCCGAAGACCTCGACCCGGACCCGAACACTGTGCGCGTCGAGCTCCGCGCACAGATCATCAGCGATGACGATACGGGGCGACGATATGGATACAACGGCATCTCCCCGGGGCCGACGATCGTCGCCAAGCCGGGGGACAGAGTGATCGTCGAGCTGATCAATGAGCTCCCAGACCCGACAACCATCCACTGGCACGGGCTTCACGTACCGTTCGCGATGGACGGCGTTGTGTGGCAAGGCGCTCCCGTCGCGCCGGGAGCCACGTTCACCTATGAGTTCGTGATCGACCAAGCACCGCTCACCTCGTGGTACCACCCTCACTTCAACACCGCGCAGCAAGTCGATGGCGGCCTCTTTGGCGCGTTCATCGTGGAAGACCCAAGTGCACCCGTGGTCGGCGAAGACCTTTTGTTCATTCTAGACTCGGTCGACGAGTACGACCCGAACGGCCCCGATCTCGCCGCTGGTCACGGACAAAACATGCGCCGCTGGCAAGTGAACGGTGTCGAAGACGGCGTGCTGACGCTCAGCGGTGGCTCAGTGGTTCGAGCACGATTCCTTAACGTCTCCAACCACGGCTACGCGTTGATGCAGTGGCCAGGCGAACCAAACCAGATCGCGTCCGACCAGGGCCTACTACCTGCCCTCGCCCAGCCGCGTGATCTTGCGCTCGGCGCTGGCGATCGCGTCGAAGTTGTCTGGCTCATCGGCGAAGAGAGCTTCGACGTCGTCACCGAAGGCTATTCGCTGAACGGCGGTGAGACGCGACGCGGCGACACGCGTCTCATGCGCGTTGAAGTCGACAGCCCTGCTGCTGCCCCCCCTGTGCCGAGCTTCGCGTTCTCCGGGGAGGCGCCAAGCGCGAACCCCGACTATGCGGACATCGTCTACGCGCTCGCCGGCAGTGACCGAAGCGACACGTGGCGCATCAACGGCGAGGCCTTTCCGAACGTGACGATCGAGACGGTTCCCGCCGGTGAAGCGCGCATCATCGAGGTGCGCAATCTCTCTCCGACGGAGCATCCGTTTCACATTCACGGTATGAGCTTCGAAGTGCTCTCGGTGAACGGCGAGCCCGTGCAGACGCGCACCATCGAGGACACGATCAATATCGGCATCCGCGACATCGTGCGACTGCGCATCGAGACGAGCAACATCGGCGACTGGATGACCCACTGCCACATCCTCGAGCACGCTGACTCGGGCATGATGACCGTGTTGCGGGTGGAGTAAGCGGCTGTGGCTTTGGCGAGGGGAGGCGAGGCTTGACACAGCTGGCTTCGGATCCGTTGTTGGGTGAACAACCAACTTAGCACGGCGCCATGCCAAGACCGTCCAAGACTGCCGAACGCCGCGAGCAGATCATCGATGGACTCATCCACGTGATGGCGCAGCATAGCTACGACGGCGCCAGCACCGCGCGTATCGCCAAAGCCGCGAAGCTCTCAAGCGGTCTCGTGCACTATCACTTCAGCAAAAAGCAGGACATTCTCGTCGCTGCGATTGAGAAGCTCGGCGAGCAGCACGATGCCGCGCTCGACGCCGAGTCGGGCGCACGAACTGCGCCCAGAACGGCGCGCGGCCACCCTCTTCGATCACGTCATAGTCGTCGTCGCCGTCAACCCAAACTAGCCGCCACTCTTTGCCCTTGGGCAGCGACTCGACTTCATCCGCGATACCACGAGAGAATGGCCAAACATCGAGGTGACCTCCACCGAAGGCTACGTCGTCGCGCTGGCGGTAGAGCGCGGCGCTGGCTACCTGATTCGGGGTGTGCGGGGCGCATCGGATATCGACAGCGAGATCGCGGTGGCGCAAGCGAACGTCCAGTTGGCGCCCGAGGTAGAGACCTTGTTTGTTCCTGCCGAGCAGCGCCTCTCGGCGGTTAGTTCAAGCGAGCTCAAGCGCAGAGTCTCGGCTGGAGGCAATGTGGCGTCGTATTGCACACCGGTAGGTGCCGCAGCGCTGCGCGCGGCGCTTGGCTACGATGTTCAACCCGCGGAGTGTCTATGAGCGCGTTTGAAGTCTTCGTTCTTGGCGTTGGTGACGCCTTCTCTGAGATCCATCGGCCGAGCGCGCTGCTGCTGCGCTATGGTTCGGCGACGCTCGCCATGACATCACGAAGCAGTTCGATGACTACTTTGACGCGACCTCGATCGAGTGGGATGAGCCCACTCAGATTGGCCCCTTCACGGTACGCACGCGGCCAACCGTGCACCACGTGCCGACCTGCGCACTGCTCATCGACGTCGGTGGGCGCACACTCGGCTACTCGTGCGACACCGCCTATGACCCGGGTCTCATCGAGTGGCTGTCCGATGCGGACCTCATCGTACACGAGACTAATGTCGGCCCAGCGCACACCCCGTATGAGCACCTCGCGGCGCAGCCCGCCGACCTGCGAGATCGCATGCGCTTGATTCACTACCAAGACGTGTTCGACACCGAGGCCAGCGTCATCACGGCGCTCAGAGAGGGAGAACGGCTCGTCGTTTGACGGAGCGACAAAGGTCGAACACGCGAGACACCAACCAATGCGCGCATTACCCTACCTCACATGAAGGACTCACACTCAGCGTCCGTCGCCGAGCGCGACGGCACAAGACCTCAATGGGGCCCGACGCCGGTGCCTAATGACCAAATGACGAGCTTCTCGTTTGGTCCGCTGAGGCTTGAGGTCGACCGCCGCAAGTTCGAGTGGCGCGTCCACGCCATTCGTACGCCGAATTCGAATGGGCCACCGACGAGCCTGCGTTGGAACGAACCCGATCCCACGCTCCGCTTCACCACCAGCGAGACCAACGGAGAGCTGACGTGGAAACCCGCGCTCGCCGATCGCGCGGTCGTCGCTCGCCCGGAGACTCCGGTCTACGTCCTCGCGGGCGACACGGCTTCTCTCTACATCTCGACACCGCTTTGGGTGCAGTGTTTCGTGCGCGAGAACTCCGATCTGCCCCTGCACGAGTTTGCGAGCGTCCTACTCTCCGACACCTGGTTCGGAGACCTAGAAGGCGATGGCGAGCTTTGCTACGCCGCACGCACCAACGCGCGAACGCTCGCGGAGTCGACCCTTCGCAAACCCACCAGGGCCCTCACGCCGGTGCATGTTCGCAACCGCGGGAAGAAGAACCTCTTGGTGCAACGCATCAAGCTCCCGCTCCCTTTCTTGCGACTCTACATCGACGATCACCACGTGTTGTGGACGGACCCGCTTCGTCTCGTCGCCGCTGACGATGGCACGATTGAGGTCGAGCCACGGCGCGACGCCCCGCCGCAGGAAGCCGTCAGCGCGACGCTCATCGCCGGCGCTCGCAACCACTCGACTGGTAACGTCGTCACGCGAACGCTCGGCGCGTTGCTCCGATGAGCGCCACGCTTACGCTAGAACGTCCCATTCTTCGCCCTAGGCAACGCCGATGATTCTGCTCGCCGAGCCACTCGTCCTGAACTGGGACTCCGCCCTCCGCGTCTTGCAAGCGATCGGCGTGCTCGTCGTGTGTGTCATCGTCGGCCGCGCCTTAAGCACAGTTACGCGGAGCCTGCTCGCCAAGCGGGCGGATCGTCAGGCCGTGATGCTCGGTGGCCGCGTGATCAGCTATTCGTTCTTCATCGTCGGACTGCTGGTCTCACTGAGAGTTCTGGGCTTCGACCCGCACGTCCTGCTAGGCGCAGCCGGCGTGCTGACCGTCGCGATTGGCTTCGCGTCACAGACCTCGGCCTCGAACCTCATCAGCGGGTTGTTCTTATTGGGTGAGCGCCCGTTCGTCATTGGCAACGTCATCGCTATTGGCAACACGAAGGGGGAGGTGATTAGCGTCGACCTCATGAGCGTGAAGCTGCGCACCTTTGACAACATCTTGGTGCGCATTCCAAACGAGACCCTGCTCAAGACCGAGATTTCGAATCTGAGCTTCTTCCCGATTCGGCGCTACGACCTGCTGCTCAACGTGCCCTTCGACGCCGATCTAGCCGAAGTGCGTGAGGCGCTGCTCCGCGTCGCAGACACGAACCTGCTAGCGCTCGATGAGCCTGTCCCGCTTGTGATCGTCGTGGCCTTCTTAGAGTCCGCGATCCAAGTACAGTTCTCGGTGTGGGCGGTTCGCGACAAGTATCTCGACCTCCGCAGCTCCATTCACGAACAGCTGCAGAGCGAGTTCTACGGGGCCGGCGGTATCGGAGTGCCTTACCCCCGTCGCATGCTGCTGCGCCCAGCTGGCGGCCCGTCCGACCAGATCTGAATCGCGGCGGCGGCCGCGGCATCCTCAGCACTTACCCGCTCACGTTACCCCTGGTTTGTATGTCGAGTATTGGATTGTGGGCTGCCATGGCAGCCTACGCCCTCGTCGCGTTTGCGATGACCCCGCGGTCATCGACCTACCGAAGCTTCTTCGCTGCGGAGTCGCCTGACGGAAAGGCGGTCGGACAGGGGTTACTCATCGGGTCGATCGTCATCACCTGGCTCTTCGCTAAATCGATTACCAATGCCGCCGACCTCGGCGCAAAGTACGGCATCGTTGGCGCCGTGGCCTACGCCGGCTGGTACCTCTCCATCCCGGTCGCCGGCATCGTGCTCTACAAGCTGCGCACGCGCTATGGCGTAACGAGCATCGCCGAGTTTCTGACGAGCCGGCATGGGCGCGCGGCGACGCTGGCGTTCAGCCTGGTGATCCTCTTTCGACTCTTCAACGAGGTGTGGTCGAACACCGCCGTCGTCGGCGCGTATTTCGGCGACTCGGGGTCAGCGCCCTACTACTCGGCGGCGATCGTGTTTGCCGGGCTAACGCTCCTCTACAGCGCGCGAGGCGGGCTGCGTAGCTCGATTCTTACCGACGCGCTGCAGCTGGGGCTCGCGCTCTTCCTGTTGCTCTTCGTTCTCGCCTTGATCGTGCCCAGTGCTGGCATTCGGCCGCTTCTCAGCTCCGGGGAGTGGACGCTCGCGGGCGGCGTAGACTTGCTGCTCGTCGGCTTGTTGCAGTCACTCAGCTACCCTTTTCACGACCCGGTGCTCACCGACCGTGGCTTCCTCACCGAGCCCAAGAAGATGCTCCGCGGCTACCTCATTGCAGGTGCCATCGCAGCAGGCTTCATCGTGCTCTTCGGCCTCGTCGGCGTCTACGCACAGGTCAGCGGCATCGACGTCGCGGGACAGTCGTCCCCCATGGTTGTTGCCAAGGCCTTCAGCGTCGCCACGCTCGGCGGCATGACCGTGCTCATGATGGTGTCCGCAGGCTCGACCCTCGACTCGACGCTGAGCTCGTTCAGCCGCAGCGTCACAGTCGACCTGCTGCAGCGCGCGGCCAGCGACCCGCGAGCCGTGCGCATTGGACAAGTCACCATGCTCATTGCCGTGGTCATCGGGTCGCTCCCCTTGTTCGCCGGCACGGCCATTCTCAAAGCGACGACCGTTAGCGGCACCATGGTGCTCGGCCTCGCGCCCATCTTCCTCTTGCACCGCGTTCAGGGGGCGGGGCGCTTCGCGTTCCACTTGGCCCTGTGGCCCGGCGTCGCCGTGGGCATCGCCTACGCTGCCGGTGCCGTGCCCGACGCGATCGCGATGGGCGATGGGCCCTACGCCGCTCTGCTCGGCGCAAACGTCTGGGGCACTGTGCTCGTCTTTGCCGGGTTCGGTCTGGGTTGGCTCATCGACCGCTCCACATCCCCCAAGACTGCAACGGCCACCGTTGCCGGCGGGCTACTCGTTCTCGGCCTGGGAGTCGGCTCGTTCGGGAGTGTGCCCAAAGCCTACGCCGCCGAACCCCCAGCGGAGGGCGACGAGACAACGGACCCGAGCGACAACGAAGGCACCGAACTCTCAGAAGACAGCGGGCTGCGCCTCTCCGGTCACGCGATGTTGCGCCTCACCGTCAAGAGCGCGACCCCCGACCGCGCGACCCCCGACCGGACCTCGTTCGAGGTCTACAATCTGCGCCTCGCGCTCCGGCGGGACTTCGACCCCGTGGGGTTCACAGCCGAGCGACGCGATCGGCAGTCGAATCTCCGCTCGTTCAGCCCGTCGTGTGTTTGGCTGCAACAAGCCTACGTCCTCGGGCGCCCGCACCCGGGCATCACGCTCTCGACCGGGCTGCTCTATCACTAAGTCGGACTGTTCTGGGACTCCTCCTGGTTTGGCAACCTGCCCTACCTCAATGGGCACAAACTCGACCCCGACATGAACGTCGAGTTCGCTGTGAACCAACAGTTCTCCGACGTCTTTGGCCTGCGCATGCGGCTGCAAGGCTCCCCCGCGGGTGATGGCCTCAACGGCGCATTCTCGACAGCCGCCAAAGAGGAGCAGCTGCGCTTGCCCGTCGACTTTGAAACCGCAGGCGGCTTTACCGAAGCGTGGTCCGGAGGTGTGCGCGTTTTGCCCGCGTTCACGGTCGGCCCGCTAACGCTGCAGCTCGGCGCCAGCATGCAGGTCGAGTTCATCGACTGGGAGGACGCAGACGATGCCGGCGGCGAAACAGGATCGAGCTTATTGTTCACGCGTACTACTGAGGGGTCTGACCGGATCCAAACGGCGAGCGGCGACTTCTTTGACCCTGAAGCCATCCCCAAACAGGCGGACGTGTACGTTGTCAAACACGTGGTGCACAATTGGAATATTGAGCACGCGATTCGGGTGCTGCGAGCGTGCCGCCGGGCCATGGCGCCCGGAGGCGTAGTGCTCGTCGTCGAGGGCATCTTGCTGCCCGGCGCTCGCCGGAGCGACGCGTCTGCTCGTTGGGCGGCCGTTAGGCTAAACAAACACTTCGCGCACCGGCCGGCTTCGGAAGCCCGGCTCGATCATCTCAAAGTGCTCCATCGTGAGCTCCGACGGGTGCTTCACGCCACACGCGTACGAAATCCACAGCGTCTCTTTGCGCAGCGCAATGAGATAGTTCGCCATGCGTGCAGCCTTGTCCGTCGGGTCCAGCCCGCGCATCAACCACTTGTTCTGGGTCGCAACGCCAGATGGACAGTGGCCCGTGTGGCAGTTTTGCGCTTGAATACACCCGATCGACAACATCGCCTCGCGGGCCATTCCAACCATGTCGCAGCCGAGCGCAAAAGCGAGCGTGGCCTGCTCCGGGAGACCCAAACGACCGGCGCCCATCCATACAACATTGTCCGCGATTCCAGCCTCCTCGAAGACCGTCCGCACACGACGGAAACCAATCTTGAACGGCAGGGACACGTTGTCAGAGAAGACGAGCGGTGCAGCGCCGGTGCCGCCCTCGCCGCCATCGATGTTAATGAAGTCGACCCCGCGCTCGCCCGACTTCATCGCCTCGGCGAGGTCCTCCCAGAACTTCGTCTCACCCACCGCGGACTTAATGCCCACTGGCAGGCCGGTCGCCGCAGCGATCGCCTCGACGACTTCCAGCATTGAGTCCACGTCGTGGAAGGCCGTATGCCCGGACGGGCTGATGCAATCCTTCCCCTCGGGGATCCCGCGAATCGCCGCAATCTCGGGCGTGATCTTCGCGGCGGGGAGAACGCCACCGCGGCCAGGCTTCGCGCCCTGGCTCAGCTTGATCTCGATCAAGCGCACATCGTGCTTCGCCGCCCGCTCCGCGAGGGCCGCGATGTCCAGCTTCCCCTCCGCATCACGGCAGCCGTAGTAGCCGGTGCCGATCTGCCAAATCAGCGAACCGCCGTGGTCGTGATGGCAGCAGATGCTCCCCTCTCCGGTGTTATGCAGGCCGCCGGCCATGCCCACGCCGCGGTTAATCGCCTCAACCGCCGGCGCCGACAGGGAGCCGTAGCTCATCGCAGAGATGAAGTAGACGCTCTCCGGGCGATACGCCTTCGTGCGACCGCGGTGCTCACCGATCACCTTCGCGCACGCGATCGCGTACTTCGCGTCGTAGTCTGGCGAGCCTTCATGGGGCTCATGCACCGGGAAGGCCGAGTGCTTGATGATGATGTTCGCGTGAGCGTGCTCGAGATCATTATCCGTGCCAAAGCCCGCGTAGTTGTTCTGCTTCTTCGACGACGCGTAAATCCAGCTCCGCTGATCGCGCGAGAAGGGCCGCTCCTCATCATTGCTGGTCACAATGTACTGACGCAGCTCCGGCCCGACCGACTCGAGCAGATAGCGAAAGTGCCCGAGGAGCGGGAAATTTCTCAGAATGGCGTGACTCCGCTGCGTAAGGTCGTAAATCACGACGACCAACAGCAGCGCGCCAGCAAGCGCTAGGCACCAAAGAAACGGGCTCATTGAAGACTCCTCTACAAAGTTCAGGGGCATCCTCAGGCAGCTCGAGCATCCCCGCAACCTTCCTATTGTGTTTTGTGCCACGACCGTCTTCTGACAGTCGACTGTCCTACCCATCGATGCGCAACGGTCGTCCGCTTAGGCTTGCGACACAGCGGTGCGCTTGAGCATCACCAACACGTCTCCGGTATTGAGCGTCGTCTCGCCGGCGGGTGCGAGCTGAAGCTCACCATCGCGGCGGAACCCGATCACAGCGCCCTGGCCGCGCATGATCGCGTCGCGCGCACAGTCCGAGAAGGTCTTGCCCGCGTCCGCGTCTGGCAGGCGGAGCTGACCGACGCCGCTTCCGGTGCCGGGTTCAAAGAGCTCACGGAACACATCGCTAACGCCGGGATGCTGGACGGATTGTGAGAGCATCGTGCCCGTGTAGGAGCTCGATACGATGATCTCGTCGGCGTTGGCATTTTCGGCGTGCTGCCGGTTGCCCTCATTGAGCAGCTCGACGATCGTATGCACCTGTGTGTGGTGCTGCTCAATGGCGAGCGTAATCAAGATTGTGCGCGCGTCGGCGTCGTTCTTTGAGCGGCCCGGTGCGTCGTCCGCCAGGATAACGGCGACCTTGGAGAAGCCGACGCGAGCGCGGTCGAGCCCGTCTGCTGTCGTGGGGTCCAGCTGCACGTGGTGGATGTGACTGCCATCGGGAACATCGAGCTCTGAACGCTCGCTGACGACGACGACGTGAGCGCCCGGGTGTCCGGCGAGCAGGTCTTGAACGAGGCGGGCGCCGTTGCTGTTCCAGCCGCAGACGACGAGATGATCTTCAATTCTAGAGAGGTGCAAACCGCGTCCCATTTGTCGACGTGAGCGCTCGATGAGCATGGACGATAACATGCCCGTGAGCAGCGCATAAAAGCTGAGGCCAATGAACATAAGCACGGTGGCCACGATTCGGCCGCCGGTCGTAACGGGGAACTTGTCGCCATACCCGACCGTGGTGATCGTCACGAGGCACCACCAGAGCCCGTCGCCGATCGTTTCGTAGCCCGAACCCGCCGACTTCTCGAACACCATGATCCCGATGGTGCCAAAGAGCACGGAGAAGACGAAATACACGGCGATCACGAGGTTCTCGCCCGTGTGCCGCTTCAACTCGCCAGACCACGCATCGATCTGAACGGCGATGAGTTGCCCGACGCGAGCGAGCCGGAGCAAGCGCAAGAGCCGCAACAGCCGCAGCGCTCGGCCCAGACGGAACACGCGAAGAATCGGCAGGATCGCCAGCAGGTCGATGACGTGCGTCCTGACAAAGAAGGTCTTGCGCGGAGCGAGCGAGAGTTTCGAGAAATACTCCAGCGCGAAGAACGCGGAGATCGCGATGTCGAACCACAGGAACCACGTGGCGTTGCTTTGCCCCGTCATTGCTCCGAGCCACCCGATGGCGGACGACTCCGGCGAAGAAATCTCCACCATGAGCATGACGATGGAGACCACGATCATGACCATGATCACGATCTCGGTCGACGGATTGTAGAGCGCCCGCAACGCGAAACGGCGCCACGATGAGTCGCGCTCCACCGTGTTGTATCCGGTGCCGTAGGCCTCTTCGACAGCGGTCTGAATGTACTTGTTCGCTCGGTTCATGCGCGAAGTGTACCACCGGCCCGACGACGTCGCGACTACAAGCCAACCCACGCGAATGGGTTCCTACGCGAGCGACCCGCATTGCTGCCCACCGGGTTGCCGAGCGCGATGTTGCACGATACACGCGCTCGCACCCCCTCTCCCAGCCGGCGCAATGGCAAAGCTGTACTTCTATTTCTCGGCAATGAACGCGGGCAAGAGCACGTCCTTGCTGCAATCGGCGCACAACTACGCCGAGCGCGGGATGCGCACGCTGCTCTTCACGCCGCGTCTCGACAATCGCGCCGGCGTTGGAAAGATCAGCTCTCGCCTAGGCATCTCGGCCGCAGCCACCGCCTTCGAAGCCAGCGATGACCTCTACGTCACGATTCGCGACGAGCACGCCTCTGCGAGCGTCGCGTGCGTGTTCATCGACGAGGCGCAGTTCCTGTCGCCCAAGCAGGTGCTGCAGCTCACGATCGTCTGCGACGACCTGAACATTCCGGTGCTTTGCTACGGGCTCCGCACCGACTTCCGAGGCGAACCCTTCGACGGCAGCAAGTACCTGCTGGCGTGGGCGGAGTCGCTCGTTGAAATCAAGACGATCTGCGAGTCCGGCGCGAAGGCGACGATGAACGCGCGGCTTGATGCTGACGGAAAGCGCGTTACGGAAGGCGCTCAGGTCGACATTGGGCACCACTACGACTCGATGTCCCGGAAGGCCTTTGGGCTGCCCGAGGTGTCACCGATCGGATACGAACGCCCCGATTGATGCGCTCCGTTCTCGCTCTCACGCATTGCACCGCTCTTTGAACCCGACACCTCCCAGAACCGACCCGGCACCGAGCGCACAAGCGCTGCGGATACACCAGCGCGCCTGCGAGGTGGGAGACTTGGGATACATGGACCCGAATTCTGGGCTCTTTGTGATGACGAGCGTGTACCTGCGGCGCCAGGGCGAGTGCTGCGGGAACGGCTGCCGGCACTGTCCGTTCTCGGCTGCAGAACAGGCCGAGGCGGGGCGCGAGGGTGGGCCGGCGTGGCCGTGGTTGGGCGGGACGGGGTAAGCGTTCGCTGGAGAGGACGCCAACGGATGTGTTGGCAACGAATCTGTTGGCATTGGTGGTGTTGTCTCGGCGCGCCGACGCTACAAGAGGTCCCACAGTTCAGGGTCTGCTCCGCTGACTCGGAGAATCTCCACCTTGTCGGGGTGCACCCTGTAGACGACGAGGTAGTTGTCCTTCTGGAAGGCATGCACATTAGGCCCCCAACGCGGGCTGAGCGTGCCTAACGAAGGGAACTCGGCAATCTGTTCGAACATCGTGTTCAGCCTGCGAATCGCTCGATCCGCGCGGTCTTTCGCCTCCCCGAGTTCAAACACGTAGTGCCAGATTCCAAGCAAGTCTGCTTCTGCATCCGGCCCAATGTACACGTCGCGCTTCAACCGCCCCTTCGTTCGTGGGCGTTCCGCAGAAACTCTTCAACGCTGAAGGGGCGGCTCTTTCCCTCTTCAGAGTGACGAAGTGCGCTTGCGACCTTCTCGTCGAGCACGGCCAATCGACCTGCGCGAGCGCTATCGCGCGTCACCAGTAATGCGAGCGCTTGACGCAGCACCTCGACATCCGAATCGTAGTCGCCGCTCGCGACCCTCTCGGTGACGATGGCTTGAAGCTCTGTGGAAAGTGCGCTCTTCATGCCGGGAAGTGTAGCGACGTCGGCAGACGGTGCCAAGCGCCGCTTGCGAACATACCTGCCTGGTGGTGTTAGCGTGCACGAACGCCGCCAATCGTCCTCCCACCCCACTCTCAGCCGAGTAGCGCAGCGGGGGTGCGCCCAGTACGACCGAAGAGCGTCGCGGGGCTCTACCCAGCATCTTGCTCGCAGAATTCGTAGATGCGCCACACATCGCCGAGCTCCGTCGAATATAGACATTCCGCCCTTTGCGGGCACTCTCCTAGGAAGACGCCCGCGTCGTCACGATACTCAAAGTCCCGTTCAACACTCCTGCCTTCACAATTGCACGGGGTGTTGTTCACCGGCCAAATCTCTGGGTTGATGCAGGGGTCTTGCGTATCGGCATCGAGGTCGGCGCCCGAGTCGAGATCCACGTCAACCGCCGCGTCAACGCTAGCGTCGTCCGGCATGGCATCGCTCCGCGCGACGTCCTCGGTCAGGTCAGGTGGCTCCGGCGCGGTTGACGCCGCGTTGCAGGCCGTCAGGGAGCAAAACAACACGGCGAGCGTCGCACTCCCTTTCCTCATCGTTCGTCCTCTTGCATCTCAATCCCTCTCCGTGTTCCCAACTGATGTGACCGGCTGGTCCGTGATCAGCTGCTTAACGCTCGTTGCCACTCCCAAGGTCTAGTTGACGTCGTTCGCTCTACGCAATGTCCCTGCCTGTCAACGGCGGTCAGCCGCACCCAACGCGG
>JBLFZA010000109.1:0-13363 GCA_047610025.1 Bradymonadia bacterium
AGCTCGTCAAAAAGGAGTTCGCCGAGCTGCTTGGGAGAGCCGATCGTGAACTCTCGCCCCGCGTGATCGTAGATCTCCGCGGTCAGCGTCTCGATGCGTTCCGCGAACTCCTTCTGGAGCTCGTTCATGAACTCGAGGTCGATGCGCACCCCGGTGGTCTCCATGAGCGCGAGCACGCGGGAGAGCGGCATCTCTAAGTCCCTGAGCAGAGAGCTGGCCTCTGCTTCTTCAAGCTTCGGAGCGAGCAGGTCTGCGAGCCTGAGCGCGACCTCAGCATCCTCGGCCGCATAGGGCGTCGCCTGCGCGATGGGCACCTCGTCGAAGCGCTTCTGCGAGCGACCGCTGCCCGCGACGTCGGAGTAGGCGATGGTTCGCAGATTCAGGAACGTCTGCGCCAGCACGTCGAGGCTATATCGCCGCTGATTCGGATCGAGCAGGTAGGCGGCGAGCAGGGTGTCAAAAGCAAACCCCCGCGCCGTGATGCCGACGCGCTCGAGCACCTTCATCTCATACTTGTTGTTCTGCCCGATGATCGGGAAGTCAGGATCTTCCAAGAGCGGCCGCAGCTCCTTCAGGACCTCGTCGCGGCCGAGCTGGATAGCGAGTTCGTTGTGCGCGACAGGGATGTACGCGCCGTGATGCGGCTTGTAGGCGATCGCGACGCCGACAATGGACGCGTCGAGGGGGTTGGTCGACGTGGTCTCGAGGTCGAAGCTCATTCGGCCGGCGCCGCGCACGTTGGTGAGCAGGGCCTGCAGCTCGTCCATCGTTGAGATCGTGACGTACTCGCTCGCCTTCGAGGACTCGATCGCCTCGTCGGGGCTGTCGTTTGGGAAGAGGTCGCGGAGAATGTGCGGGAATCGCCGAAACTCGAACTCGATGCAGAGGTCGCCGAAGGCGTCGAAGTCGGGCTTGGTGAGTCGCCACGCGTCGAGGTCGAAGTCGAGCGGGACATCGCACTTGATGGTCGCGAGCTGCTTGGAGAGCAACGCCTGCTCGGAGAAGTTGGCGAGGTTCTCTTTGCGCTTCTTGCCAGACACTTTGTCGATGCTCGCCAGCACGTTCTCAACACTTCCGAATTCCGCGATGAGGTTCCCCGCGGTCTTTTCGCCAATTCCTGGAACGCCCGGGATGTTGTCAGAGGTGTCTCCCGCGAGGCCGAGCACGTCGGCGACTTGGCTGGGCGTGACCTGAAAGCGCTCCAGCACCGTGTCCATCGTGACGCGCTTGTCCCGCATGGAGTCGACCATGACAGTCGCGTCATCGATCAGCTGGTAGAGGTCCTTATCGCCGCTCAGGATGGTCGTGTGGAACCCCGCATCCTGCGCCTTCCGCACGGCAGTGCCGATCACGTCATCCGCCTCGAAGCCGGGCACTTCCAACACCGGGATGGTCAGGGCTCGCACGATGTCTCGGAAGCGAGGGAACTGAGGGATGAGGTCTTCTGGCGGCTCGGACCGGTTCGCCTTGTAGTCAGGATACAGATCGTTGCGGAACGTGGGCCCCTTCGGATCGAACGCGACAACAAGGTAGTGGGGGTCGTAATCGCGGATCACGTTCAGCAGCATGTTCGTGAACGCGTAGAGGCCATTGGTAGGCATCCCCTGCGAGTTCCGCATCTCGCGCACCGCGTAGAAGGCTCGGAAAATGTAGTAAGAGCCGTCGAGGATGAAGAGGGTTTTCTTCGCGTTGGACATGCGCGTGGCGGTCGGTGAGTCGAGGGGTGTGGTCACTGATGTGAGCATGGACACTGAGGCGCGGCAAGTCCGCTCGCCAATGGGCGTCGCCGGCCTGAAGGGTAGGGCAACGTGCGGGCGCGTCGCACCGTCGACGCTCCGCTTACCGTGGAGGCGACCCTCGTGCTATGTTCAACAAGTCCCTGCGGAGCTGCCATGTCGCCACCCGTTCACACAACTCCCTCTCCTCCTCTCGAATCGTTCGTGGGTGCGACGGAAGGCGAGAGAGACTCGACGCTCCTAGAGCGCCTGCGGCGAGCAGAAGACCGCGCGGCGTGGATCCAGGACATTTGCGCGGCGCTCGGGCAGTACGAGCGGCAAGATGAGCTGCTGACCTTCGTCATGGAGAGGCTCACCCTCATCATGGATTGTGAGCGGGCGACGCTGTTCATGCTGGAGCCCGATGGCCAGCATATTCAGAGTCGTGTCGTCGCGGGCAACGAGATCACCGAGCTGCGCGTCAAGGTCGGCCAAGGTATCGCCGGCTGGGTTGCGCGACATGGCAAGTCGATCAACCTGAAGGACGCCTACAAAGATGCCCGCTTCATGGAGCACTACGACGAGCAGACCGGGTTCCGCACCGAGTCGGTGCTGTGTCAGCCGATGCGCGGCAACGACGGCAACATCATCGGCGTTGTTCAGGCGCTCAACAAGCGCAGGGGCTACTTCTCCGTCGACGACGAGTCGCTGCTCTCGGCCATTACGAACACCGCGTCGATCGTACTTCAGAATCAGCGCCTCTACCTCGATGCGGTCCACAACACGCTTGAGCTTGTGGCCGCGCGCGAGGCGCTTGAAGAACGCGTTCGCCGACTCGACACGCTCTACGAGATCCAACGTCGAATCGCCGATACACAGGACGTAGAAGAGCTCGCGCTCCGCGTCGCACAGCAGATCGGTCGCGCGGTGCCCAGCTACGGCGCGGCGGTGACCGTAATCGAGCGCGGACGTCGACAGGAGTTCAGCGTCGCCAGAGAGAGCATGGACGCGGAACTCGAACCCGCTCTTCGGACCTGGTCGACGAAGACTCGTGACAAGGCGCTCAGTGAACGCGAGGTCGCGAGAGAGAAAGAGGTCATTGGCTGTATTCTCGGGAAAACTCGGCACGCCGCAATCGCCGTGCCGCTTGTGCACGAGGATCACACCTACGGCGTGATCGGCCTCTCCGGTTGTTTTGGCGTCGACCCGAACGGAAGTCCGCGAAGCTACAAGAGCGAGGACCGCAAGCTGCTGGTCTTGGTCGCCAACCAGGTCGCGCCTGCGCTAGCGCGCCGGCTCGCGGAGGCACAACGGGAGCGGCAATCACGGCTCTCCGCCATTGGGCAGATGCTCTCTGGCGTGCTGCATGACGTGCGGACTCCGCTCTCCGTCGCTCAAGGCTACTTGCAGCTCATGGCCCGCTCGAGCGACGCGGAGAAACGTGAGAAGTACCAAGCGTCCATTCAGCAGCAGTTCCGACTGATGAACGACATGACGCGGGAGCTGCTCTCGTACGCGCGCGGCGAGACGACGCTCTACCTCCGCACCGTGCACCTCCACATCTTCACGGAGGAGTTGAAGGCGCAGCTCGAGCAGGAGTTCGCCGGCCGAGACATCGAATTGACCGTCACCGCGACCTATCGAGGAGACGCAAAGCTCGATGACGGGAAGCTGATTCGGGTGTTGTTCAACCTCGCGCGGAACGCCCGAGACGCCATGCCTTCGGGCGGCAAATACAGCGTCGACTTTGATCGAGCGGGAGAGTCGCTCATTATTCGGTGTACTGACACCGGCACCGGAATCCCGGCCTCACTTCAGCCCGTGCTCTTCGAGGCGTTTGTCACCAGTGGCAAGCCCGATGGTACGGGCCTGGGCTTGGCAATCGTGAAGAAGCTCGTCGACGAGCATAACGGTGAGATTCGATTCGAGTCCACCCAAGGCGAGGGCACAACCTTCATCATCACGCTGCCCATCGATGGCGCACCGGAGCCCGTCGCGGACTAGCGAACGCTTACTCCAATTCGCGGCTGGCGGTGGCGCTGAGGACGCGCTCATAAAGCGGTGCGTACCGCGAGTCGGGATCTTCGCGGAGGGCTCTGCGGATAGGGCTCACCGCTTGCGGCACCGCGACCTGCTCCAACGCTTCCAATGCGGCGACGCGAACGCGGAACGCGTCTGTGTCCAGGGCGCGCGTGAGCGCGCGCGCGGCGTGTAGGTTGGGCACTTCGACGTTCAGCCCGCTGATCGCCGCCAGTTTCTCGGCCTCGCTGCTGTCCCCGACAAGCATCTCTCCCAGTCGATGCGCGCGCCGCTCCACCTGCAGCCTGACGACCTGTGCCTCGGCCGATTGCCCAAGCGTTCGATAGACCAGCCACAGCGCTAGAGGAGCCGACAGCGCGTTCGGATCGATGCGCGTCGCGCGCTCGAAGTGGTTGGCTGCTTCCTCCATGTCCCCTGCACGCGATGCGATCCGCCCGATCGCAAAGGAGACCTCGGCCGACGGCGGGGCCTCGATGACGAGTTGCTCTAGAATCTCTAGGGCAGCCACGCTGTCACCCGCCTCCTCAGCCGACTCGGCTCGGGCGACGAGCGCGACAAAGCGTAACCGGCTCATTGGCCCGATATCGGCGATCTGGTCCAACTCCCCGGCCTCTTCAAGATTCCGCTGCAGCGGAGAGGGCAGCACGAAGCGAGAGGGTGCCGGCAAGACTCGCTGGCTCTCCTCTGGCTCGGACACCGGTGGGGTCCGAGGCGTGACCGACGGCTCGTCTCCGCCGCTGCACGCCAACCCGACGACGAGCGCAGCCACGGCCGTCGTGCTGAGCAGCCTCACTACGGGAGCGCGGTCGCGGCGAGCACCAAGGACGTGGCGTCGTAGATGAGTAGCTCATCTCGGCCTTCGTCGATGAACAGCAAGCGTCGACCGCGGTTGGTGTCCGTCACAAATCCACCGCTCGTCGCGGGGCCCAAGCGGAGGAAGCGATTGTCGGTTGTTGCTTGGCGCACCTGGTAGCGAGAGTTCAGGTCGTAGATGAGCGTGAATCCGCGCGGAGGCCGCAGCGTTGTCAGCGGGGTGCCCTCGTCATTGGCGATCCGGAGACGGAAGGGGACCTGCGCGGGAGCAACCGAGAGGCTGAGGCCGAAGAACGTGTTCAAGCGGCTCGCTGCCCCGTCGGTCGATACGTCTGCAAGCACGAGGCGGTCTTGACGTTCGTCGGCGTCGGCTCGCAGCACACACTCGCCACCCCGCGCCTCATAAGGCGAGAAGTTCATGAAATCGCGTCCAGCCACGGCGAAGCTGTTGCCCGATCGGATTTCGTATTCCAGCGGGCCGTCTTGGCAGCCCTCAGGCGGGAGCGCGCTCAAGAAGGGCAGTCCGGTGTCTGCGCTCGCCGGGGCGGCGAAAACCGCACCATCGATCGGTTCCAGCCGGAGCGTATTCGGAGCCACCTCGATCACGCGGTATTCGAACAACCCATCAAGCGAGACGGCGTCGCCTCGACTGAACGGGGCGCATTGTTCGGCTTCCGCTCGCAGGGGTTCGACCACCACGGTGTCGCCCGCTCGTACACCGGATGCGCAGAAGTCTGCGGCGCCGACACACAGAGCCGGGCAAATGACGCATGGGTCAATGTCTTCGCAGACATCGACGCCTGCGTTACAGAGGTCGGCCGCGGCGCTACATTCGTCTTGCAGCTCGAGCGCGGACAACGCGGTACAGAAATCGACTCCGTCTTGGCAGGGTCGGCCAGCCAGGGCCTGCAGCACGTCTCCGGTCAGCACACCGTCTTGACGAGACGCGCCTGGTAAGACGCCTTCCCAGGTGAGCTCGATGTCATCCGTGCGTAGCCAAGTATCAAACGGCACGTTGATTGGCGCGAACCCGTTCTCGCCTGGAAGTGAAGGCGCCACCGCCCCGTCACACAGCGCCTCGGCGGACGGGCTCGCTGCGAACTGCACTTCGGTTGGGATCACTGCGAAGGCATCGCCCGGTGCATTGAGGTACTCGAGGCCTCCTTCATCGGTGGTCTCAACTTCACCCGCACAGATCACGCCGTTGGCCAGAGCGGAGGGCTCCACCACAGGTCTCGGGAAGCGTGGATCGCTACACCCAATGTTGTTGATCGCGGCATACAAGTCGGCGAGGTCGCGCGGGATATCGCAGGTGACGTTGTCGACGAATCCGCGGCGACCGTCGTCATCGAAGAGGCGGAACCTAGGCTCGGTCACCGTGCCGAACATGCTGCCATCGGACCCGGCAACCGATCGGGTGACATCCAACGAGTAGGTGTACGCAACACCAGCGGTCACAGCGACGTGCGCTAGGCGCACCGTCTGCGTGAGTTCTCGGACTTCGACCTGCTCACCAACACCGGTTGGCGCCTCAACATCAAAGGTCGACGTGATGGTGTCGACGATCACCGAGCGCGGCAGGCCACTCGGCAAGCGCTCGCCGACCGCGGTGTCCCAGGGGTCACCGGCGTTGACGTCGATAAGATCTCCGGACGCGGTGTCGAAGAAGTAGACGCGGTTCAGTGCGCCGTCGGCGACGACCAAGATATCTCCTTCGGGCGCCAAGCCGAGGTGTGTCGGTTGTGGGCGGACCTGTTCGGCTTCACCGTCATCGGCGGCGCTGTAGCAGTCGTTGTCTTGTGGCCAGTCGAGGAGCCCGTCGTTGTCGTCGTCGATGCCGTTGCTGCATCGCGGGGCGTCGCTGCGGTTCTCGAGCGTCGCTGGAGTGACGCGTCGTTCGCCGTCGGTCGCCACGCAGTCGGGGTCTTCGGCGTCGGTCAACCCGTCGATATCATTGTCGACGCCATCGAGACACGAGTCGCCGGCCGTGCCCTCGGACTCGTCGCGATCGGCGGCGGAGTCGCATTCGGGGTCATCGGCATCGACCAAGCCATCCGCGTCGTCGTCGAGGCCGTTAGTGCAGGCGGAGAGCGTGTTGTTCGCGACGATCTCGCCCGCTTCGTTTCCCGCTGCGCCGAAGCACTGCGCGTCTCGCGCGTCGATGAATCCGTCGCCATCATCATCGACCCCGTTCGCGCACTCTGGGCCTAAGGCCAGCGCGCGCAATTCGCAGGGCGTTCCGCCACACTGAAGCGCGAGCGCCTCGCCGAAGAGGCCGAACTCCACGACAGTATTCCGGCCCCTGAGCGCGGCGTAGACAACGCCTGTGGGAAGCACGGCCATGTCTGTCGCTGGCGCGCCTGCGCTGAAGCGGCCCAACTCGGTGACTCTCACGCGCTGCGCGCAGCTCATGTCGAAGGACCCGTCGGTGATGCAGCCAGTGGCGACTTCGTACGCGACAAACTCGTTGGTCGCCGCGTAGTGGATCACCGCGGCGCTTCGACGACCCGTGTCGCTGAGCGGCACTGTCTCTAAGATACTTGGGCGGCCCGAGAGTGGATAGTGCTCTGCTTCGCCTCGATCGCCATCGACGGCGACGGTACGTCCGAGAGGGACGTTGATGATCGAGAGCGTGCGCTCGATGGTCGACGCGGCGACGGCGAGGGCAGGGTGAGCGCTTGGCCCGACGAGGCTGGTGCCTTCCGGCACACGCACACCGGTCTCACCAGGGAGACCATCGTTCAGGTCGATGTAGCCGACCACACGGATGTCGAGGTCGATCACATGGAGCTCTTCGCCCTGGCCGTTGGCCACGAGCGCGCGCGACTCGGGGAGCGCGCCATCTAGACACGTGCCGTCGTCCAAGACTGTCGTGACGGAGAGCAGCGTGAGCGCCTCATCAACGATCGGGCAGAAGCGCACCGCGGCGACGTCCCGAGGAGAGTCGAGCGTGCGCGGGCTCGCCGGCTGTGGAGGTTGGCAGGCGACCGCAGCGCAAAGGAGCGGCGCGAACGCGAGGCGGGATGCGAAACGTCGAATCACTGTCGCTTGCTCGTTCGGATGACGTTACGGAACGTCGGGCTGGCGGGGTCGAGGTCGATAGCGATGATCGCGCCTTCCTCGAAGAGCGAGACAAGCAGCCGCTGGCGGCTCTCGTCGTACGCCATATCGTAAGGGGCTTCGCCGACAGCAATGCGCGCTTCGACTTCGCCCGTTTCGGCGCTGACCACCGCGACTTCGTCGTTGAGACGGAGCGCAACGTAGAGGCGATCTCCGTCAGGCTCTCGGGCGATGTGCATCGCTGACGGGTCTCCGTCGAGATCGAACTGGTCGGTGGCCTGCAGTCGAGCGCGCCCTTCGTCCGTGACGCGTGCGTCGAGCACGACGACCGAGTCGGGGTTGCTGATGGCCAAGTAAACGGTCTTGAAGTCAGGGGTGGCCGCGAAAGAACGCATTTCGGTGAGTTCCGTCGTCGTTGGCAGTGGCGCAGCCTGAGACACCAAAATGTCGGCAGGCTCGCCCACCTCGTCGAGGTACCAGTCCAACACCGAGACCGCGTTGGTGCGTCGCGCAGCCGCGAGGACTTGGCCGGTTGGCTCGAAGTAGAGGAGGGCGTTGGTGCCAACGAAGCCCGCGCCAATGGCGCTGTCGCCGCGTCGTACGCCGGTCGCTTCGTTCTCGCGGACGCCGACCAGCGCGAGCTGGCGCCCAAGATTCGACACGACGAGCAGGTCGTCGGGAGCGATATCGTCGGTGACCCAGCCCGAGGTCTCTGGAACAGCGACAACGTCAAAGGGGTCTCTGCCAACGACATCAAGGGCGCAGGGCAACCCGTTCCGCGACGCTGCGGTGCCAAGCTCGCCGGCTTCGCGGCAGCCGATTTGCTGACCACCAGGGCCCACATCGAGCGCGACGAGGGAGTCGTCTCCGCGCACGGCGGCATACAAGCGCCCGCTGCCGTCGTCTCCGCGGGGAACAAAGGTCATGTGCGCACCGAAGCTCCCGACTTCTACGCTGGCGCCTTCGATGGGCATCAACGTGTCCGCGTCGAGCGCCACGATGGAGCCGCCGCGATCATCGCGAAACTCGCCGTCGAAGTTCGAGTTCATCACGTAAAGCACGTCCCCAGAGGGGTGCAGTGTGAGCCCGATTGGCCAGTAGATGCTGCCAGGCTCGGCGACCGGCCCCGGATAGTCCGTGCAGGCAACCAAGGAAGCAGTGAGAGCGGCGCTGAGCGCGATGTTTGAAATGATACGCATGCGGCGCGAAGCCCTAGCAGCAGTGCAAGCCGACGCGCAACGCCGGACTCTCGCGTTTAACCGTCCCGCCCACGGGACTATCGCTTTCGCGGGTGCGCACGTCACTTCGGCGCGGCGGCCTGCGCGGACGCGAGGCAGGCAACAGGCACGCGGAACGGGCTGCAAGACACGTAGTCGATCGCTTGGGTGTGAGCCCACGCAACGGATCGAGGTTCACCACCGTGCTCCCCGCAGATGCCGATGCTGATCGACGGCTTGACCGCTCTCGCTCGCTCACACGCCATCGTCACAAGCTCCCCGACACCCGTGCTATCGAGCACAACGAAGGGGTCATGTGGCAACAGGCCGGCCGCGATATAG
This sequence comes from Bradymonadia bacterium, assembly GCA_047610025.1. Taxonomy (GTDB): domain Bacteria; phylum Myxococcota_A; class Bradymonadia; order REDH01; family REDH01; genus JBLFZA01. The sequence continues at coordinate 9,188 of JBLFZA010000109.1, forward strand.
CCAGGCAGGAACCCTGCCACGTCGTCGCGAGAGAACCCGAACGTCGTCTGCGTGAGGTCGTTGGTTCCAAAGGAGAGGAAGTCCGCGTGCCGGGCGATATCGCCAGCAATCAGACACGCTCGCGGCAGCTCGATCATGGTCCCGATGGCCACGTCCTTCAGCTCTTCCGCGCGCTCTCCATAGCTGTCGCGTACCCGCTCCACGATGGCGCGAACGGCCGCCAACTCCGCGGCGACCGACACCAAAGGCACCATGATTCGTGCCATCGGTGTCTTGCCGGCGTCCCGCACAGCCAAAGTCGCGTCGAAGATGGCGCGCACCTGCATCTCATAGATCTCGGGGTACGCGATGCCGAGTCGACAGCCGCGGTGGCCGAGCATCGGGTTGGACTCGCGCAGCAACTCGACCGTGTGATGCACTTCGGCAGCGCTAAGGTTCAGCGCGCGCGCCAGCGCCTCGATATCCTGTTCCCGCTCGGGCAAGAACTCATGGAGTGGCGGGTCGAGCAAACGAACGGTGACGGGCAAGCCATCCATGACCGACAAGATGTCGACAAAGTCACTCGTCTGGAAGGGGCGAAGCTTTTCGAGTGCCGCGCGGCGCGCGGGCTCGTTTGCGGCGAGAATCATCTCCCGCATCGCGTTGATCCGATCCCCGTCGAAGAACATGTGCTCGGTCCGCGCCAGCCCGATCCCCACAGCACCGAAGCGCCGCGCGAGTGTCGCGTCATGGCCGCTGTCCGCGTTCGCCCAGACGCCGAGGCGCCGCGCCTCCGCAGCCCACCCCATCAGGGTCTCGAACTCGTCCGTCAGCTGCGCCGCGATTCGGGGTGCTGAACCGCGGATAACGAGCCCGCGAGTGCCGTCGAGCGAGATGATGTCCCCCGCTGCGAGCTCCACGTCGCCGATGCGAACGCGGTCGTGGTACACAAGAACAGCGCTGCATCCGGCGACGCAGCACTTGCCCATCTGACGGGCGACGACCGCGGCGTGGCTGGTGATACCACCGCGCGAGGTGAGCACGCCCTGGGCGGCCGTCATGCCTTTGATGTCTTCCGGCGTTGTCTCGGCGCGAACCAGAATCACGTCTTCTCCGCGCTTGGCCGCTGCCTCTGCCGCCTCTGCGCTGAGCACGATCGCGCCCGTCGCCGCGCCCGGCGATGCTGCGAGGCCTTGTGCCAGGACGTCGACCTCGGCATCTCGATCGATCGCCGGGTGCAAGAGCTCGTCGAGCGAACGCGCCGGCACGCGATGCAGCGCCTCGGTGCGTGAGATCAGGCCTTCGTTCGCCATTTCGACGGCGATGCGAACCGCCGCCGCTGTCGTGCGCTTGCCGCTGCGCGTCTGCAGAATCCAGACCTTTCCGCGCTGAATGGTGAACTCGATGTCCTGCATGTCGCGATAGTGCGCCTCAAGTCGGTCCTCGATCGCCATTAGCTCTGCGTAGGCCTCCGGCATCATCAGCTCCAGGCTCTCGCAATCGGCCTCGGTTCCGGCGAGCGGCTGCGGCGTGCGAATGCCCGCGACGACGTCTTCGCCCTGCGCGTTCGGCAGAAACTCGCCGTAGCGGACCTTCGCGCCGGTCGCAGGGTCTCTGGTGAAGGCGACGCCGGTTGCGCAGTCTTGACCCAAGTTCCCGAACACCATCGCCTGAACGTTCACCGCGGTGCCCCACGCGTGAGGGATACCGTGTTGGTCGCGATAGAAGGCGGCGCGCTCGTTGTGCCAGCTCTGGAACACCGCGCGGATGGTTGCGAGCAGCTGCTCCTTCGGCGTCTCTGGGAAGGGAGCAGACCCGTGCTTCGCGACCGCAGCCTTGTATCGGGGGATCAACGCGACCCAATCCTCCGCGCCGAGCTCGTGGTCTTCACGGACCCCAGCCTCACGCTTCACCGCGTGCAGCTCTTCTTCGAAGTAGTAGTGGTCGACGCCAAGCACGACGTTGCCGAACATCTGGATAAAGCGTCGGTAGGAGTCGTAGGCAAAGCGGCGGTCGCCGGTCTCTTCGATCAACCCCTGCACCGTCTGGTCGTTCAGCCCGACGTTCAGCACCGTGTCCATCATGCCGGGCATCGACGCGCGTGCGCCGGAGCGAACTGACACGAGCAGCGGGTTTGCCTCGTCTCCGAACCCAGCGCCCATGCGGGACTCGAGCAGCGCCATCGCTGTGTCGATCTCGCCAAGCAGCCCGTCGCTGAGCGACTGTCCTGCCTCCTCAAAGGCCAAGCATTCGGCGGTCGTTAGTGTGAACCCCGCGGGCACGGGCACGCCGAGCCGCGTCATCTCCGCGAGTCCTGCGCCCTTGCCGCCAAGGCGTTCTTTGTCGTCACCCGCGCCGTCAGCGACGCCGGCTCCGAAGCTGTAGATGCGTGGCTCGATCATACGGCTAGCCTACTTGAATGCGACCAATGTCAGCGAAGAGCAGGAACAGGTCACGAATGCTCGCGAGCAGCGTGAGCCTGTTGTCACGAAGGGCGGTGTCTTCGACGTTGACCATGACGTCATCGAAGAAGGTGTCGATCGGTTGCTTGAGGCCGATGAGCGCCGCCGCTGCGGCAGCGAAGTCCTCATCTGCGATAGCACCCTTCACGATGGGTTCGGCGGCCGCCAGTGCGTGCGCGAGCGCCTTCTCGGAGGGCTCATTCAACAGCGCGGCGTTCGCCGTCTGGGCCACCGCTTCTGCGGTGACATCGCCGGCCTCGATCGCCTTGGTGACGATGTTGACCGCGCGCTTGTAGCCTGCCGCGAGCGGCTCGAACGCGGAGTCTTCGCGCATGCTTTGCAGGGCCGCAATCCGCGGACCCGCGCTTGGCAAGGCGTCGCCGAGCGTAGCGAGAACCGCGTCAACGATGTCCGTTGGGGAGTTCGCCCCGAGGTACGCGCGGAGGCGGCCAAGCGTGAACTCCGTGGCCGCGGTCACCGTCTCGTCTTTGCCGCGCAGCTTGCCTTCCGGCAGTTGGTCGTAGGCTGCGGCGAGCAGTGCGCCCAGATCAGCGCGGTGGGTGTGGTCGATCAGCGTTCGGATCGTGCCGAGCGCGGCGCGGCGCAGGCCGTAGGGGTCTGCGCTTCCGGTGGGCACGAGGCCGAGCGCGAAACACCCCGCGAGCGCGTCGAGCTTCTCGGCGATTGCGACGACGACACCAGCCTTCGAAGGCGGCACGTCGTCACTGGCGCCCTTCGGCATGTAGTGTTCTTCAATCGCAGCGGCCACTTGCGGGGCCTCATCTGCGGCGATCGCGTAGTAGCGTCCCATCGTGCCTTGCAGCTCCGGGAACTCGTAGACCATGCCGGTCGAGAGGTCGGACTTGCAGAGCGCCGCGGCGCGGCAGGCGTGCGTCTTGGTCTCGGCGTCGCCCGGGTAGAGCAGGTCGCATAGGCGTGCGGACAGCGCTGCGATTCGGGTGACGCGGTCTCGAACGGACCCGAGCCCTTCGATGTAACGAATCGTGGACAGGCCCGCGGCGCGCTCGGTGAAGGGGGTCTTCTGATCTTCACGGAAGAAGAACTTCGCGTCGTCGAGGCGGGCGAGCAGGACGCGGAGATTGCCGGCGACGACCACGCTCGGGTCCTCAACAATCATGTTGCTGATGAAGGCGAACGCGTTCGTCAGCTGGCCCGGCGCCGTCTCGACGGCGAAGTAGCGCTGGTGGGTGCCCATTGAGGTGATGAGCACCTCGCGCGGCACTTCGAGCAGCGCCGGCGGAAACTCTCCGAGCAGCGGGACGGGCCACTCCACAAGCTGCGTTACCTCGTTCAACAGGGCATCACTATGGACGATGTTTCCGTCTCGGTCTGCGACGAGCGCGTCGAGACCTGCCTTGATCGTCGAGCGTCGCTCGTCGATGTCGACCATCACCTTCGCTGCGCGGAGCACTTCGACGTAGTTGTCGGGGCTCGCGAGCGAGATGTTCTCAGGGGCGAGGAAGCGGTGGCCGCGTGTCTCTCGGCCACTGGTCGCGTCGCCATAGCTGATGTCGAGAACATCGGAGTCGAGCAGGGCGACAATCCACTGCACCGGGCGAGCGAAGGTCTGCGTGGACCACCCCCAGCGCATCGACCGCTTCCATGAAATCGCCGCAAATGCGTCGGCGAGCGCGTCGGTCAAGATGTCACCAGCCGAACGGCCTTCATGACGGACGACCGCCGCGATGTACTCGCCCTTCGGAGTTGTAATGCG
>JBLFZA010000110.1:0-13325 GCA_047610025.1 Bradymonadia bacterium
CTGCGCGACCGGCGCGGCCGTGATTCCGGCCAACGTGGTCAACGTGACCGAAGACCTCGAGGACATGTTCTTCCCCGGAACGGGCGGCGCGTTCGAGGATGCGCCCTTCGACGGAGGCTCACAGCACATCTTCTCGGACCACTTCTTCACCCTCTCCGTTGGCTGCTACGACGTCACCGTGCAGCCGGTCACAGACGCCGGCAGCGATTCGTCGGACTGCGCTTCGGCCAGCCAGAGCGGCGTCGAGGTCCTCGATGGAGCGACCACCGAGATCGTATTGATCAGCCAGTGCGTCGGCGACCCATCGACCGGTGGGCTCGACGTTGTCGCGGCGATCAATCACCCGCCCGTAATCGACTACCTCTCCTACAATCCCTCGAAGTTCATTTGCGGCGACCGAACGACGATTTGTGTTAGCGCGCACGACGTAGACGACGACCCGGTGACGATTGTCGCCTCGGGCGAGGGGTTCACCGTGGCGATCCCGCTCGACGACGCGTCGACGCGCGCTGATTGCTTCATCATCACGCTGCCAGCACCCGGAGTCTATGACGTGACGTTCACGGCGTATGACATGGCCTATGACGCCAGCGGCGCGCTCGTGACCATCGAAGACCTCCTCGCCTTGCAGGGTGACGCGCTTCCGTCGCACGACACCTTTACCGCTCCGGTACACGTGTTGCCAGCGAGCGAGTGCATCACGGCGTGCGACTGCCCCGACGGCTTCGAGCCGACGGCCGACGAGTCGTCCTGCATCAGCATCGAGAACGTCTCCCCGCTTGTGTTCGCAGAAGAATGGCGAATCTGCCCGATCCGTCCGTCAACGGCCTACGGCTGGGGTGGCGGCTTCTTCCCCGACGGCGGCCGCGACACCGTCACGCCGTTCTACCAAGATCGCCTCAATGAGGTCGGAATCTGGGGCTGTTGGCCCGACTCGGCGCTCGATGACGGCTTCGCCAGCTCTCGCCCATTCAACGAGTGGGTCGGCTTCAACGTGTGCATGAACGTGCCCGAAACCGGCAACTACGTGCTCGGTGTCGGCGGCGACGACCGGGTGCGCTTTAGCGTGAACGGTACCGAGCTGTTCAACCAATCGAACGGCCATATCTTCACGCGCTGGTGGCTGCGTCCAATCGTCCTAACCGCCGGATCCAACATCGTGGAGATCGAGGGCTACAACAATACGGACATCGGGGCGTTCGGTGCCGAAATCTACGGCCCGTTCAGCGCGGCGGACGTCGCGTCGGACACCTCGCTCGCGACCCTCAACTACGCTGGAAACACCATCTGGTCGACGGCAGACATCACCGGCACGTTCCCCATCGGCGAACAAAGCGGCATGAGCTGCCCCGAAGACTTCGAGATGAGCACCTGCGGGCGAGAGGTCACCTGCACGCGCATCCGACGAGCTCTGTGTCGCGAGTAGTCTGACACGCGACACAGAGCATCGTCGTGCTCGATTGCCTCCGCCGCTGCGACGACGCGGAGGCGCTTGAAGACTGCGGTTAGAAGGAGGAGTCGTAGCTCACGAAGTATCCTGAGCTTCGCTGCGGCGCGCGCTCATGCGCAGCAGCACAGTCGCGAGACAGTCATGCGATCTGGCCCTAGTCTTCCATCACTTCGAACGCCGTGCGCACGAGCCGCCAGCCGTGACTGGCGCTATCGTGTCCCGTCTCTGCGTAGTAGGGCGCGAGTTGGCTTGAACGACCGGCATTGCTTCCCCCTCGTACAATTGGGTGCGGGCGCCAGGCGCGATAGTCTGCGGCACACGTCGCGCTCACGGCATCTCGCCGGGCGAGTGATTCTGTTGGCGCGGTCTCGCCCGGCCAGCGACTCTGCTGACTCGCTTGACTGAGTCTGAGGCTCCTGTAACGGAACCGGTGCGCCTCGTGTTGTTCCTGGGGATGATGACCAATCAATCACGTCGTTCGCTTCTTCTCGCTATGATGCTCTGCTCCACAGCCGCGTGCGGTGGAGACGACCCGGTCACGCCACCGGACACCGGCACTTCCGGCGCGGACGCGGCGGTCGATGCGGCGACCGATGCCGGCGGCGACGACGGAGGAGGCACCAACGACGACGCCCAGAACGCGGACGTGCAAGTGTCGCCCTGCGTCGCAGCCTCGAACGAGGCCATCGCCGCGATCGAGGGCTACCCGGGTACCGAGGACTTCTTCGCCGAGAGCGCCTCGATGGCGTGCGGTGACGGTCTTGTCCCTGACCCGGCCTTGACCGCACACTACGCCGAACAGGTTGACGCGGTTCTCACCGTCGACGACCGCATCGCTCTGAGAAACGAAGCGAGCGCCGAGGTCTCGTACGACATCTTGTATGCGTTTCTGGACGGCGACCAAGTTGACCGCGCGCAGTCCGGGGGCATCGCGTACCCAGAGGTGCACGGCGTGCTCACTGGCGATACGCCGACGCGCGTTCAGTACTTCGACACAACGGATCGTACGCTTGTGACGTACACGCTCGACGTACCGGTGCGTGCGGTGCTGCTCGCCGACGCCTACGCGTGCCTACCCGACGCGCCAGACTTCGAGAACCCCGCGGCGCTCGGCGTGAATCCATACGCAGGCATCAGCTTCGCGCAGACGGAATCGTACGAATGGGTGCGCTACGAGAGCGTGCAGGGCAACGAGTATTGGCGCTTCATCTGGGCGATCGATGTCGATGGTGTCGTCTCGCTTGCCGAAGAGACGTGCTCGGAGCGCTCGGCCGATGGCGCGTGGATTGATGAACAGTGTGGGGAGCGACGGGGGACTGTGCCCGTTACGGATGATCTCCCGGAAGATTGGTGTGGTGGGCTACGGCCGGTGCCGGACGAGTAAGCGGGAGAGTTGGACCAGCGCGGGAGCTCGACGGTTCGGGGTGTCAGGAGGGTCGGGCAGTCCCATCGCGCACCGCAACAAAGACCAGCGCACCCGACAGCACGACCGACGACGCCCAGAGGGTCGCGGCAACGTCGCCCTCGCGCGCGAGCAATGCAGACCACACGTTAGCGACCCCAGCGCCAGCCACGCGCTCGACCAGCTCCGCCGGCGCGCGCCACTCAGATGGCGGCGGCCGCTTGATCGGCAGCTCGTGGCTCCGCGATTCGGCCGCAGCTAGCACCGCCTCGGCCACAGCCTCCGCTTCTTCGCTCCCGCTGCCCTCCACAGGCAGACTCAGCACCCAGCCGGGAACAGGCACCGTCCGCAGCTTCGGGGCCGTCAGCTGCACGCTACCGCCCGCCAGCGCCTGCGCGCCATAGTGCGCCAGATACCACCCTCGCGCCGCGGCGGAGTTCAGGTACAGAGCCAGCGAACGCAGCCGACGAACATCGGAGCTATCGGAGACGTCGCCCGACTCGGCGGCGAGTGACGCCTCCACCTCTCCACCAAACAACACCCCCTGCCCAGCCGCAAAGACTGGGTCGGCAAACACACGCGTTACCGGCGCGCCAGGCAACAACACACACAGCGTGGCGACCGCGCCGATGTGTCGACCCTCGATATCCGCCGCTGCCTCCAGCGCTGCGCTCAGCCCCGGCACCAGCACCTTAGGCGTGCCCGCCTGCCGTCGACGTCGCTCGCTGAGCGCGCGCACGCTGACCACCGGTCGCTCATATCGCTGCTTCAGGTACCGCTGAGTACGCCCCCACAGGAGCTGCAGCGGGTCAATCGCTCCACTCGTCACCAGCCGAAAACTGTGCCCATCCGACTGCTCGGCTTCCGTGATATCCGCTCGCCAATCGTAGGCTTCCCCAACGGCAGCCGACGCCGAAACGTCCGCCAGCCCGCCCAGCGCGCGCCAATCGCCTGGCAGCGACGCCCACCCCCGCCACGGGCTTGTATGCACGCACCACTCGGCCGCGCCTGCTATCGCCCAACCGAGTGTCGACGGGGGCGCCGCAGTCCGGTTGACCTGCAGGCTCGCCGCGCGTTCTACGCCAGACCAAACAAGACCCACCACGTGCACAGAAGCCGCGTTGAACCAATCGCCACGCTCGACGGGCAACCACGTCGCCAATGGCCTCACCTCTTCGCAGCGCGTTCGCAACGCCGACGCATAGGGCGCCGAGAGTAGCGCGCGCGGCACGAGCATCGCGATCGGAGCACCCGCCGTCGTGTGTCGCAGCGCCCACGCCACAAACAATGAGGCCTTGTCGTACGCCCCGGTCGCAGCCTCTGGGTAGCGATCCGCCCACGCATGTCGCTCGTCGTCCGTCCGTCCGGTCTTCTTCTCGATCGCATTGCCAAAGGGCGGGTTCGCGATGACAGCGTCGAAGTCGGTGGGGAGCGTGTCGCGGAGCGTGTCGCGGTGTTCGATATGTGGGCCGTCCCCTGCCGTAGCGGTCAGCAGCGTGCCTGCACGACACTGCAGCCGCCAGCGAGCGACACTGGCGGCGATCGGGTTGATGTCGTAGCCCCACAGCGCGTCGATCGCCCCCGTAGAGTCTACCCCCTGCTCAATCAGCGCCTCCAGCACAGCGTCGAGCAAGCCTCCGCTACCACACGCGGGGTCGACCATCTTATGAGGGCCCTCGCCGTGCTCGAGCAAGGCATCCGCCAATCGCCGCGCGAGTGGTGCAGGCGTGTAAAAGGCGCCGGTAGCATCTCGGTCGACGCCGTCTTCAAGCGCGCGATCGACGAGCGACCAATCCCAGCCCTCGAGGGAGCCAAGCACCTCCGTGGCGGCATCGACCCCCGCTTCAGTCCATCCGCGAGCATTCGTCGCCGCAAGAAGCTCGTCTCTGCTCGGCGCCACGCGCAACGCGAAGAGCAGCCACCACGCCGCGAGCGCATCTTCTGCGTCCCCCGTCAGCGCAAGTGACGCCTCGCGTATCAGCTCGGCCGCATCATGCACGGCGCAACCGAAGAACGCGCTCTCTAGGCACTCGCACGATCGAGACGCCCCATCGCAGCCTCAACGGCCTCCGAAACACCAGCGAAGACAAACGCCGTGATCGGATCTTCGAGTTGGCCGGTCATGTCGACGTTGCGACGCAAGCTCGCCGCGAGCACTTCGAAGCGGTCCGCGAGGGCCTCAAGGTGGGCGCTCGCCGAGCCGAGAGGCACGTCGTAAGGCGGCAAAATGGAGCTGTCGACGATCCCGCGTAGTGTCGCGTCCGGCACGCCGCCGAGCGCCATGACGCGATGCAGAAGCCGGTCACCGATTGGCTGCAGCTGCTCGTGAATCTCGGCCAGCAGCGACGACGCGGCGACATCACGACGGATCAACCAGCGCGCCTGTCGCACCTGCGAGCCAAGATCGGCGGTCGTTGCGAACGCGGTCGTGAGCAGCTCACAGAGCGTCTCTCGGTGGTCTTCGGATAGGTCAATGCGTGACATCAGCGCGGGGGAAAGCGTGGAATTTCTGTCTTAACCGGAACGCAGAATCGGTAGCACGCCCCCGTCAGTGGATCTACCGCGACGTCTCGGCCCGAGGCACGCCCTTGCGGTTTCTATTCTCGGACGGCGCGCGGCCACAGTTCGCGACACACCCGGATCAACCACTCAAAAACGACGAACGCGCACCGGCTTTCGACGATGCGCGTTCGTTCCTAGCCACCTGCTGCTCAGCGTGCCGTGCGTTCGTGAAGAAGGCGCGACGAGCGTCTCGCGAAGACGCCCTAGGGGCTCGGAGATTCGTTGACGGCGCCTACATTTCTGCGGCGACGAACCATGCGGCTTCGTCGAAGCCCCCGTCATCGTCGAGCGACTCGCCTTCATCGTCCGTACCGCTCTCGTCCGAGAAGCCGGCGTTGCCGAAGGCCATCACGTATTCCATCGTGAGGCCACCGGAGGAGATCTGCGCCGCCGTCGCTTCGTCACGGATGTCGAAGGGCTCGGTGCCACAGTCGGTGATGATGACGTTGTTGAGGTCAGCGCCGGTGCCGCGACGGAGGTTCATTCCGCGCATGCCGGAGTTGCCGACGATGGTCATGTTCCAGATCGTCGGGTTCGAGCGAGGTGTCGCGTCGTTGTCGTCGCCGAGATTGTCAGCCTCAATACCGTTGTCATCGGAGTTGGTGATGACGAGCCACTGGATGTTGCCTCGGTAGCCTTCATCCCAATCGAGGCCGTCGTCTCCGGAGGAGCTGATGACCGCGTGGGTGAGGTTTGCTGTGCCGCCGAAAAACTCGATTCCGTCATCAAGGCCGTTGTCGACCTGGATGTAGTCGAGCGTCGTGTCCGACCCACATCCGCCGACGGTGAGGCCGTTAAGCTCGTTGTCCTGACCAAACACGGAGCCTGCGTACTCGATGCGCGCGTAACGAATCGTACCGCAGTTGTGTGTATCATCGTTGCCGCCGTAGCTGGACGAATCGCTAGACTCCATTCCTTCGATGTTTGCCGAACCAACGTTGATGGTGGCGTTTCCGAGCAGGACGAGGCCTCCGAAGTCGCCAGGTGTTGCTGCTTCTCCGTTCGATGTCGTGAACACGATGGGGTCTGCGGCCGTTCCCTGGGCGTCGATCATCGCTGTAGAGCTGATGACGAGTGCAGCGCCGACGTCGCCGTGTACGCTTACGCCAGCGTCAATTGTGAGTGTCCCGCCTGTGACGAACGTAAGGCCGGTGAGCAGGATCGGGTCTCCCGCGTCCCAGGTCACATCGGCGTCGATGTCGTCGCAGATGACGCGGTATCCAAACACGGCGTCACATCCTTCCTGGCCAGTGAAGGTGCTCGTCGTGGTCTCATCGCCAGCGATGCCGCCCGGGCCGTCGAATGACGTCCAGCCCTCAAGCCAGTTCTGGCCGCCAGGTGCCACAGCACCATAGTACGTCGCCGACGCATCAAAGGCTGCACCAGGCGTTCCGCCCATCGCAGCAGGCGACTCGGCTGATGGCGTAAAATCACCATTGCCGGCGAGCTGCGGGTCTTCCGCGCTGAGGCCGGTGATCCCGTCCGTGCCCATGCCGCTTCCATCAACACCACCAGTATCCACACCAGCGTCGGCGCCCGTCGAAGGAGACTCTGCGTCATCACCGCAACCACTCAGAGCCAAACCGCCGGCCAAACCGGCAACGAGAAGAAGTGCGCCAGGCGCTCGTGCATCAAACTTCGTAAACATGCTTGCCTCTTTCATGACGTTGGGCCGTCACAGCCCGTGTAGAATAAGACCCTTTATCTCACACCCACTTGTCATCGCTTCGACGTTTGTGTGCACTCTCTGTGGCACCGTGTGTCAGCCGCGTCACACGGGAACACGACCTCAGCGGGGCGACCAGCTGAGGCTGAGGCCGGCTTCGAGTCCTTCGTAGTCGGAGGCGACTCCGAGCCCACCTTGGGTTTCGCGGCGTCGTTGGAAGGCGACGTTTTCGAGACCGAGCTTGAGCTTCCAGTCTGCTGCAAAGCGGTAGCTGGCGGTGAGGTCAAGGCTGTGAAAAGGCTCGATTTGGGAGTTTGGCAGGCCGTTGGTGCCCGCGGTTTCGAGGCGGGGTCCGATGACGTTGTAGAACGCGAACACGCTCCATCGAGCGTCACCCGGTTGTTCCCATCCGAGCGAGCTGTTGACCATCCACGGGGCTTGTCCGATGCGACGGCGCTCGGTTGTGGTGTATTGCTGATCGCAGTCACCGTCGTCGTTCTCGTCGTCGCAGCGCAGTTCGATGCGAGAGCGAACGAGCGAGACGTTGGTGGAGAACAGCCAACCGTCGAGCGGGTCGGCGAGGTTTTCGAGTTCTAGCTGAACTTCAAACTCAGCGCCGAAGTCGAGCGCGCCTTCTGCGTTCTGGTAGGTGACCGCGCCTTGGCGATCGGAGAACGCCTCGATGGGGTGTTGGTAGCGCTTGAGGAAGAAGGTCGCGGCGAGGACTTCGGAGGCGCTTGGGAACCACTCGAGGCGCGCGTCGACGTTGTCGACGAGCTCACGGATTAGGTCCGGGTTGCCGCTGACGGTTCGGCGGCGGGGGTAGTCTTGGAAGACGAAGGGGGCGACTTCGCGGACCTGCGGGCGGGCGACGGAGCGGCCATACACCAGGCGCAGGTAGAGGTCGTCGGTCAGCTCGGCGACGACGCTGGTGCTGGGCAGGTAGTCGACGTCGGTTCGGCGGCCGCCTTCGCCTTCTTCCGGGTCGCCGGCGATGTCGATGGCTTCGATGTCTTGACGGAATACTTCCGCGCGCAGGCCGGCGGACCAGCGAATGCGCTCGCTGAGTACGAGTTCGAACTGACCGAAGCCTCCGATGGAGAGTTGTTCTGAGCTGTAGGCATCGCCCGTGAGAGGCTGCTCTTGCATGGTGAGGAGCGCGCCACTGCTTGGTGCCCCGACGTTGGCATCGGTGAAGAGCTGACCGGGCGGTGTGGAGAAGAGGCTGGGGTCTGCGTTACGGTCGTTCTTTGTGTACCGCAGACGGCGACTCTCGTAGCCGCGAGCCGAGCGAAGCACGTCGCCGCCTGTGCGCAGGATCAGGCTGTCGCGGTACGGCATCTCGAGTTGGATGCGCGCGAAAGCGTCCGTTTGGTCGAGCTCTGAGCTGAAGAACTCACCGGAGCCTGGGTTGTCGTCCCAATCGCCGTCGATGCTGGTGAAGTACTGGTTTGCCGGCTCGTAGCGACGCGCCCAAGAGAAGGCTGCGCTCCAGTCAACGCGGGTTTCGTGCCATGGCGAGCTCTCTGGGAGCAAGCGACGGTGGCGTCCGAGTAGCTGGTTGAACGAGAGCGAGCGTTGTCGCCAGATGCGCGACTGGCGTGATGCGCCGTTTCCGTTTTCGCCGTCGTCGCCGCGCAGGTCTTGGAAGGAGTCGCGCGCGTTCTGGTTGAAGAGGGAGACGACGCGGAGGTCGTGGCCGTCGCCGAGTTCGAACGACAGGTTGCCGAGGGCGCCCCACTTGATGACGTCTTGGTAGGACTCGCCGGCGAGGCGTGAGCGCCGCTCTGTTTCGCCGTTGCGGAGTTGCACGGAGCCGCGCATGCGCTCGGAGGTTGTTTGCGCGTGGGAGTAGGTGGCGGAGAGCAGGTAGCCGATTTCGCGACCGCTGCTGGTTTCGAGCGTGTTTCCGATCGAGCCTTCGAAGCCGAAGTTTGGAATCGCCGTGCGGCGGGTGGGCGACCAGTCTTCGGGGAAGTCTTCTGCGATCGCCTCAAACTCTTCCGGTGTGAGGGTCGAGGTTCGTGACTGCGAGAGGGTCTCGTTTGCGGGCAGCGAGTCGGGCAGGCCGCGGTTGCCGCCGTTGAAGCCGAGGAAGTCTGTGCCGCCGCCTTCGAAGAGTCGGTATCGCTGGAAGGTGGCTTGGGAGGTGCCGCTGATTCCGATGCCGAGCGAGAGCTCGAGTTCTTCGGGGTAAGAGCGGGTTTCGATGTCCATGAGCCCTCCGACGAAGCCACCGAACTGGTCGGCTGACGGGTTCTTCATCAAGGTGATGTTCGACAGGAGGTCCGTCGGGAAGATGTCGAGTTCGGCGCTTGGGTAGTCGGGGTCGGTCTTGGGTACCGGCACGCCGTTGAGGGTGACCAAGTTGTAGCGACCACTCAGGCCGCGCACGACGAGGAAGCGGCCGTCTTCGATGGTAACACCGACGACGCGACGTACAGCCGAGCTGGCCGAGCCGTCTGCGGAGCGCGAGAATTGCTCTTCGCCGATGGCGTCTTGAACGGTGGTCGACTCTTGGCGTTCCATGAGCTGGGTGGCGACGCTGCCTTCGATGGCGCGTCCTTCGGTGACGACGGTGATGACGGTCTCTTCGGTGCGAAGGCGCACGTCTGTCATCTCCGTGATGTCGCCGGATTCAACTTCGACTTGGTAGGCGCTACCGTCGTAGTCGAAGTGGTCGAAGCGCAGCGTGTAGATGCCCGGGTCGAGCAGGAAGAAGAACACACCGTTCGGCCCCGTGGTGAGCTCCTCGTCTGTTTCATCGACGGACACGGTTGCGCCAGCGATCGGCTCGCGGAAGTCGTTGTCGGTGACAATGCCCTGCACGCCGCTATCGTCGGCGGCGACTTCGACGGGCACCTCGATGTTGTCGGCCTCTACGGGCTCATCTTGGTTCCAATAGGAGTTCCAGTCGGTTTCTTCTTCGGCGCCGTCGACGGTCTCGGTTCCGTTCGTCTCGTCGCCGTTGCCGTTTATCTCATCTTGGGTTGCCTCTTCAGCGGCATCGTCGGCTGCGTTCTCCGTTTCCGCTTCGATCGCGTCGTCGACCGCATCCCAGTCGAAGTCGTCGTCACTGTCCGTGTCGCCCTCGCCCCAATCCCACGAGTCGTCTCCGCCGGCGTTCTCGTCCCCGGCTTCGTCACCCCAGTCCCAGGACTCTTCGGCGGCGGCGTCAGCGGCGTCGTCAGCGGTCTCAACTCCGTCGGCGGCGTCGTCAATGGCGTCGTCAGTAGCGTTCTCGCCCCAATCCCACGCATCCTCAGCGGCGTCATCTAACGGGTCAGCTGCACCGCTGCCCTCCTCGACGACGTCGCCCCAATCGACGGCTTCATCTTGGGCAGAAGCCGAAACGGGCGCCAACGCGGCGCACAACAAGAAGACCAGCCACGCGCTCAAGGCAGCGTCGGCAACAGTTCTGCGAGCCATGATTGCTCCTTCGCGCTGGGGGATTCCCAGCTTAGGACTCAAGGTTGAACGAGACGTTGAACGATGCCGGTGACTGCTCTTCGTCACCCGACGCGTCGAGGCCCGGCGAGCATCGCCACACCCGCTCAATGCGGGGTTGTGCGAATGCGAACAGGCGCTCATCACCACGGCGAAGTCGGCAGCCGCGAAGCTCGCCATCGAGCGTCACTACGCACTGCACGCGCAGGCGACCTTGCACGCCCTCTTCGCGGAATTCATCCGGGTAGGGAAGCGCAGGGGTACGGCGAGCGCGGCTGCAGGGCGGCTGGCTGAGGTCTTCGACTTGCGCGACGCGGTCGCGGTTCTCTCGTACTTCTTCGCGTTCCTCTCGGCGATCTTCGCGCCGCTCGACGCGAGGCGTCGCGGGGCCGCCGTTACCGCGGTTCATCGATGGGCCGCTTCCGTCTCCACCGCCGCCAATACCTTCGACGTTCATGCCACCTTGCCCTTCGCCGCCCTCACCATCGCCGGCGCCCTCATCAGATGGGGGCGAGTCAACCTGCGCGACCTCAAGCGCCACTTCCGGCTGGGGCTCCGGCTCCGGTTCCGGCTCTGGCTCCGCTTCTGGTTCGGGCGCCGAGACCAGCTCTGGGTCGGCCTCCACGATTGGCTCCGGTTCTTCTTCCTCTTCTTCGGGAAGCTCTTGCTCCGGGATCTCCTCTTCTTCCTCTTCGATCATCATCTGCACGAAGCGATCATCGAGAATCTCGCTCATACTTCGCGGCGGAGGCGAATCGACGAAGTTCACTAACCAGACGACCGGCCCGACCTGCAGAACCGTCGAGATGGCCAAGGCGGTGAGCACCATCGAAGAGAGCCCCATGCCCAGCCGCCCAAAGAGCAGCATGCGCCCAAAGATGGAGGAGGGGATAAACGCAGCCGTCGACTCGTCGTCTTGACGGGTGTGGTCCGATTCGGTCGGGTTCACAGCGAGACCGGGTAGAGGCATGCCGAGCAGGGCACCGCCAGTTGGTAAGTCAGGTCACCCCGCGAGGATGACCCGATGCATAGCTTCTACAGGCACTGAGTCACGCCAATGCGAAGCACCTGTGACGATTCAGTCGCACTTCGTGTCATGTGTGTGACACGCTGGCAGCCACGGCGCTTTCGGCCCCTAGAAGGAGTCTCCAAAGACTCCGTCAGCCGCGCTTTCTGCGGCGATTGGCGACGTGTTCACGATTTTCCGACGGCGCTGTGGCATGATCCCCCTCTAGACGACACGAATTCCCTATTTTGACGCATCGCCCCCGAGCCTCGATGACCGCGTGGTACGACCGCATCCAAGAAGCCGCCGCCGCTATCCAACACCACGATAGCCGCGTGCCCACCGTCGCCATGATCCTCGGTTCAGGACTCGGCAGCTACGCCGAGAGCCTCGAAGACGCGACCCTCATTCCCTACGGCGACGTGCCTCATATGCACGTCAGCACCGTGGCCGGCCACGCCGGACAGTTCGTGCTCGGCACCCGACACGGCCGCACCGTGATCGCGATGCAGGGCCGATTGCACGCCTACGAAGGGCACGACCATTGCGACGTCGTCTTCCCTCTGCGCGTGATGAGGGCGCTCGGCGCACAGACCCTGATTGTGACCAACGCCGCCGGCGGAATCGCTCCCGAGCATCGCGTTGGCGACCTGATGGTCATCACCGACCATTTGAACCTCACTGGTCGCACCCCACTGCTCGGCGTGAACGACGAGCGTATCGGCCCGCGATTCCCGGACATGACCAACGCGTACGACCCCGAGCTGCGCGCCATCGCGCTCAGCACGGGCGTCGCGCTAGGCCTGACGCTGCACCAAGGCGTGTACGCGGGCATGCTCGGCCCGGCATACGAGACGCCCGCAGAAGTCCGCATGGCGGGCCTTCTCGGTGGGCACGCCGTGGGCATGAGCACCGTACCGGAGGTCATCGCCGCGCGTCACATGAGCATGCGCGTGCTCGGCATCTCGTGCATCACGAACGCCGCCGCCGGTCTCTCGGACGAAGTGCTCGACCACAAGGACGTGCAAGACGTCGCCGCGATGGTTCGCAAACCCTTCATGTCTCTGGTCGACGCCGTTCTTGGCAAACTGCCAGAGCCCACCGAATCGGCACGGTCATGAAAGACGCCCTCAACGAGCTGATCGAAGCCGCCAAGGCCGCGGCCGCCAAGGCGCACTGCCCCTACTCGAAGTTCCGCGTTGGCGCGGTGCTCGAGACGCGCTCCGGCAATCACTTCTCCGGCTGCAACGTCGAGAACGCCTCCTTCGGAGGCACGGTGTGCGCCGAGCGAAACGCCATTGGCGCCGCCGTGCTTGCGGGAGACACCGAGATTGTGCGCTGCGTCGTCTACACGCCGACGCCGACCCCCGCTGCCCCGTGCGGCTTCTGCCGTCAGGTGCTGTCGGAGTTCTCGCCGGATTGTGCGATCGTCTCGGTTTGCGATGGGCCGGAGCGGATCGTCATGACGTTGGCGGAGCTGCTGCCGCGGCAGTTTGTATTTGAGGTCTAGCTCGGTGTCGCGGCAGGCCACTCGACCTGCCGAAGCGTCGCGACAGGACGAAGCCGACCCAACGAGGAGCCGGGGACCTCAAAGACTGCGCAGCTGAGACCAGCCTCCGGCGGGCCGCGCGACAAGACGGAGCGTCGCGACAAGACGGGGAGATTGGGCGAGACGACGAGGTTGGCGGGGAGATTTGGCGGCACGACTCGATTGACGACGGGGAGATTGGGCCAGACGACGAGGTTGGCGACGGCGTGCCGAAGCGGCGCGACAGGACGAAGCCGAACCAAC
>JBLFZA010000111.1:0-13196 GCA_047610025.1 Bradymonadia bacterium
GACCCGCACGAAGAAGATGTCATCTTCCCCAGGGGCGAGCGTCACCTCTGCTGGGAACTGCAAACGACACCAGTCCACGCTTGTGTCGGGCTGCACGACGTCGAGCTCTGCATCTGGATCGGTGTCCAGCTGCCCATCGGTGTCGAGCATCACATCCGGCTGCACGTCCGCTGGGTCTTCGCCGCCTGCGCCCGCGCTGCCGTCGATAGGCGCGATGGAAGTCGCATCAGTCTCATCAGCGTCAGGCGAGCCATCGCTGCTGTCGGCGCACGCACCAAGCGCGAGCGCAGCGGGGAGGAGACAGTGCAGAAGGAGGCGTGTTCTTCGCATGATTCTCTGGCTCAATGCGGTGGAATAGAGGCATAGCACTAGGACGTTGCCCCCTTCGCCACGAGCGACCCAGACAGGTTTGGGGCCTCAATTGCGCGCTCCCGCTGTGCACCGCAAACGGTTGTCGCGGCATCTAATAGACTAGCGGATTCACAGCAGCGGACGACCGCAACAAGCCGTGCGCGAAGGCGCCGGCATGGCCCCCCTTTGTCGGCACCCGAACATCTATGAAAACACTCCGCCGTCTCGCTCTCCCCGTCTCGATTGTTGTGACGCTTGCCGCGGTAGCTGCTGTCATGCTCTTCCAGTCGAACGGATCAGCCGTCGCTCAAAGCCCCAGTGAAGCCGTGGTCATCGATCATACTGTTCTTGCCGCAGACGGGAGCGAAGTCTCCCTCTCCGATTACCGCGGCAGCGCCGTTCTCATTGTGAACACGGCCTCCGCCTGCGGGTACACGTCTCAACTCGCGACGCTTGAGCTACTCCGCCAGCGCTACCAGGGGCGTGGGTTCGAAGTGCTCGCCTTCCCGTGCAACGACTTCGGCGGGCAAGAGCCTGGCACCACCGAAGAGATCGAGGCGTTTTACTGCGACGGCACCTACAACGTGACCTTCCCGATCTTCGACAAGGTGCACGCGGTCGGCGACGAGCAATCGCCGCTCTACACCGCACTCACGACCCAGAGCGACCCGGCTCTTCAGGGCGACGTGCGCTGGAACTTCACAAAGTTCCTCGTGAACCCGGAAGGGCACGTCGTCGCTCGCTTTGAGCCTGGCGTCGATCCGATGGATGACGAAGTGCGCGAGGCCGTCGAGGCGATTCTCCCGCGCTAACTTCGGGAGACGCCCGAGGCTGCCCGATCGCCGAACTGGGCTAGCGCTTAGAAATCTGGCGTAACGCCCGCACGGCGTGCGGATCGCCGGAGATCTCTGCCGCCTCATCAACGAGTCCCTGCAGCTGCGCGTCCGTGAGCGGCTTGTCGATCGCGACCACCTCATAGGCGATCCCATAGGCCGCAAAGTCGCGGTGAGCGCTCGTGAGGTTGCTAGCGCCGGCGTGGAAGATTGCGTCGTCCACGGCCTTCTTCGTGCCGCGGCGGTTGCTGTGCACCACGGTCAAGATGTGGTCGAAGTCGCTCACCTGATCGAGCCCAATCTCGACCTTCGGAGCCATCACGCAGTTGCGGAGGCGTCCGCCGTGGCTGAGGTGCTTGGTCGACCGCGCAACGTGGGCGGCGATGCGAGGCTGTGCCTCGAGAGTCGCGGCGCCGATATGAGGCGTACCGAAGATGCGCGGGTTGCCCGCGTACGGGTTCGGCCACGCCTCGTCAGCGCTCTTCGGCTCGTCGGGATACACATCTACCATCGCGCGGGACACGTGGTCTGCTTCCACGGCGGCGACCAGGTCGTCGGCAGCGAAGATGTTACCCCGCGCGAGGTTCACGAAAAGCCGCGGGCTGCTCTTGGCGCGCTCTCCCATCGCAGCAAAGTGTTCTGCACGGATGATCTGATCGTTGGAGTCGCCTCGGTAGTCGGCCGCCGAGATGTGGCAGGTGACGACGTCGCTCTCACGGAACAAGGTCGTGAGGTCGGGCAGATACGTCCAGCCCATCGTCTCGCCAACTTCGCGCGCCACGTCGCGGTTATCGTAGAAGACAACTCGCATGCCGAGCGACTCTCCGACCTGCGCGACCTGCTTGCCGATGTTGCCGAGCCCAAAGACGCCGAGCACTTTGCCGCGCACTTCGTAGCGCTGGGACTGGCTCTTGAGGAACTGGCTGTCGTTCGTTTCTGCGACGGCCTCGAACATGCGGCGGCTCATGCCGATCATGGCGCCGACGAAGAGCTCAACGACGGATCGCGCGTTGGACACCGGGTCATTGAGCACGAGCACGCCACGCTTGGCGCAGGCCTCTTTATCGACGGAGTCATCGCCGATACAGCAGAGCATGATAGCCGACACGCTCGGCGCCGCGTCTAGCACGCGGGCTGTGATCGGCACGCGACTTCGCTTGTAGATGAGGTCGTAGCTGTCTTGCTGGAGCAGCGAGATCAACTCCTCTTCATTCGGCGTCGCGTCCGGCCGGAAGGCGGTGATGCCGATATCAGCGAGGTGCTCATCGAGCGTCTGGTCAGGCCCTTCAAGCACGAGCGCTTTGGTGAAGGGGCCGTGGCCGATGCGTGCGGGGGTGCTAGGCATGGGTCTTCTCTCTCGGGTCATGCAAAACGCAAAGCACCGCCGGCGGGTTTCGACGGCGGTGTTGGCTTGGCGGTAGCGCGAGCGCTACTCCGCTTCGGCTGCGACCAGCTCGAGCTGCGGGCGCACAAACTTGTAGAGTAGCTCCGACACCACGTCGACCTGCGTTCGGCCGGTGCGGTCACAGAACTCTCGGAGTTTTTCGTGGGCCTCGATCGAGATCCAAACCGGCTTCTTTCCGTCGTTACTCATGCGAACTCCGTGGGTGTCGGTCTAGACGATCCAAATCCCGCCAACAAAGCGGGTGTTCTCGTCGATAAGGTCAGGTCGCGGTGCCTTGGCACGCGCGGGCTTCTTCGGGCGATCGGATGCGGGCGCGGTGGCCTGCGGGCGAGCGGTGTCGAGCACCGGCGCGGGCGCAGGTGCGGACGTCTCGAGACCCGACGCCGGGTCGAGATCGTTCAAACGCTCCACCACGAGGCGGCTCGCAACGTCGACCATCGCGCTCTTCACAAGCTTCGAATAGCGCTTGAGGATGCTGTGTGCTTCCTCGTCGACCCAAACTGGCTTCTTCTGCGACATGCTAATGCTCCGTCAGCGGACTGCCCCGCAAGCAGCGAGGGCCGGCAGACCTAACGATCTCGCCTCAAAAGGTCAAGATAGGATCCCGCTTCAACGCAGCGCCCAGGTGGCGCCAATAAGCAACGTCGCCGGCGCACGAATTGTCCCCGGATCTTCGCTGCCTTCAACGATCTTCCGCAGGACCACAAAGCGCGCCGCCGCGTGTAACGTCGTGATCCCGCGACGCCACGTCACCGAGGGTCCGAGTAGCATCTCGCTACGACCGAGCGATGCGTCTTGCCGAATCAGTCCACTCCAGCGCTCGGCGCCCTCAAATGATCCTTCGAGGCTCATGCCAAGCACCGTCACTTGGCTCACCTTCCAACCGCCGGCGAAGCCCACCAAACCCCGAGCGGGTCCTCGGAACCCATGCCGGTTTTCATAGAGCGACACATCGCCCTGCACGTAGAGGCTCGTTTCGTAGCCCGAGGTGCTGTAGGTCGCGTCAATCCCAGCCAAGGGGTCGAAGGTGCCCGTACCAAACTGAATGTGCTGGTGCGCGACGCCGCGGTCGCCGAGCGCGAACGGGTCTTCTTCGGTGTGGCCTGTGGGCAGCCGAACGCCCAGTCGACCGGTCAACCACCAGCGCCCGAATTGCCAGGTACCGCGACTGGACAACGTCATGTCGCCCAGGCCGACCAAGAGCTCGTTGCGGTGGTGGATCCCACCGTCCAACGGTGAGTACCGATCGCCATCGGGCGTCGTGTAGTTCACTCCGGACGAGACCAGTCGAATCGGCACCGCAAGCTCAAACGCCACAGCCTCCGTCGCCCCAACAGCGAGCGTCGCCTGCAGCTGAGCGGGCACAATTGTGAGGTTATGATCATACGCGGGTTGAATCGGCGTCACCGCGCAGCCCACCACCTCATCGCAGCCTGCGGCATGCGACACCCGTACGTGAGACACGGCCGCGGCGACCTGCAACAAGACGGACCCAGGCGTCACGGGGCCGGCGTCCGAGCGGGCAGCCGGCAAGTTCGGGTTCCGACAACCGGCGCAGGCCGACGCAGCCGACGGCATCAAGACGGAGGCGCTGATTGCCAGAACCAACGCTGTCGCGAGCGACAACGTCATCCTACCCATCGTTCTACTCTGCAGCTGGTGCATCGCCGAGCGCTCGGGTGACGAGGGCGTCGAGTTCTTCCATCTCAAAGGTGTCGATCGCGTCGACTTGGTTTCCGGCGGCATCGAAGACTACCACATAAGGCAGCCCGCCCACCGACGACATATAGCGATCAACGACAGGGCCTTCCCAGGCGCCGATATGAATGCGCCGCACAGCGACGCGGGGGTCGTTCGTCATCCACGTGCGCAGACTCGCCTCAACGTTCCTGCACGGGACGCACCATGGCGCCGTAAAGTCGACCACCGTCACCTTGCCTAAAGCGATGTGCTGCGCGAGGCCCTCAAGCGCTTGCTCGTCCGTGAGATCGAGCACATCCGCGCCTTCCGGAATCGCCGGGAGGGGATCGAAGTGCAGATCCGGGTGACAGCGGTGGCACTGCGACTCTGGAATTCGATGGCCGCGACACCAATCCCCAGCCTCTTGAAACTGGGCTTCTAGCTCGGGATTGCAGCGTGTGCAGACCTCCGCGGGCACGTCGTGCTCGCACATCTCCGCGTCGTTCCCGACCGCGCTCAGATCGCTGATAACGCCGTGCTGCGCCTGCGCGGGCGCTGCAATGAAGAGCACGCTCGTCATGAGCGCGCGAAGAATAAAGGGGATCCTGCTCATAAGACTCTCTGGCTGGGTCGGGGAAGGGATAGGTCGACTGCCACGCCTCGTCAACGCGTGGCCGTGTCGATGAGCCCGCCGAGATGCGGCGACGGCGCCCGATGCTCTGCAGACGAAGGAGAGAGCCAATCGATTCAGTGCAGAGGGGCACGTTCCGACGCATCTCCGCGAGGATTCGTTGCGTTTGGGGGTGTGGACGTGGCAGCTTGCGTCCGAATATTCCTCCCCCTCTTTTGAGAGAGACACCGCATGGCGAATCCAACCGCGACCTTCGACACCACCCAGGGCAGCTTCACTGTCGAGGTCTTCCTCGACAGCATGCCCATCACGGCGAACAACTTCCTCGATCTGGCGGAGTCCGGCTTCTACGACGGGTTGCACTTCCACCGCATTATCCCGAACTTCATGTGCCAGTTCGGCTGCCCGAACAGCAAGGACCCGAACTCGAGCCGCGCAGGCACCGGTGGGCCGCCGCACGGCACGATCAAGGATGAGCTGCTCGACGACGCGAAGTTCTCGAACGAGATCGGCACGCTCAGCATGGCCAACACCGGCCAGCCGAACAGCGGCGGCTCGCAGTTCTTCATCAACACCAAGCACAACAGCTTCCTCGACTGGTTTGACCACTCGTCGCCCTCGAAGCACCCGGTGTTCGGCAAGATCAGCGAAGGCATGGAGACCATCAAGACCATCGAAGGCCAAGGAAGCCAGTCCGGCAAGCCCAAGCAGCCGGTCCAGGTGAAGTCCGTCACGATCGCTCGATAGAGCCGGCTCCGCGGAAGCGCCTCCACTGGGGGCGGATTCCGCGGACCGCCCCTTCAGGCTGATTTGGCCGGCCCGACTAGGGTAGCTTCATCCGCTCGATGACTTCGCTGTAGGAGGTGTTTCGCACCATCTCAGCGAGCATGCTGGTGTACTTCGTGACGAGGTCGGTTCTGCCGGCCTCTCGGTAGTGCGCGAGCGCGTTGTACATTGTGATGTACGCCCGTTCAGAATTCACGAAGTAAGCGACGCCACCGGCGACGGCCTGCAGCGATGAGCGACCGACGGATGCCGTCTCCGCCACAAAGAGAAACTCGCGGCCGTAGCTGTTGGTTAGACCAACGGTGGCTCGAGCATGGGCGTCGGTGCGGCTGCCATTCCCGCTCTCATCGACGAGGCCGCGCACGTCGAAATGCGTGAACACGAGGGACTTCAGCGAGGGGTGCTCGCCTTGATATCGAGCGCGCAATCCCGCGAAGAACGCAGCCACGGTGCCGACGCCCTCAGATCGCACCTCGAAGACCTCGTCTGTCGTTTTTACGCACACGGATGCGGTCAAGCGACAGACACCGGCGGCAAAGTCCTCCTCCGCGGTGGAGCGCACAACATCTAGCGCTAGGAAGCTGTCATGCAGGACGTCGCGCATCTGAATGAGCGCATCGGCTTGTCGCTGGTCGGTCATCGTCCTCGGGGAGGTTGGGGCCAGCGTTGCGTGCAACTCTGGAGGGTCAGCTGAGGTGGCGCGGGTCGAGGCGTTCAGGGCGTTTCGGCGGCCGGACGAGCTCGTCGTCCGGAGCTTCCGGGCCGGTGTAGAAGCGGAGCCTCTCACCCACCAGTTCCATCAACTTGGTCACCCCGTCACGCGCGATCAAGTGCGGCTCGCCGCTCTCGGGGTGCTCTACGATCGCTAAGGCCCCGTACTCGAGCTCGGTGGCCGAGCTGCGGTCCACCATGATCCGACCAATCGAGAGCGACGAGCGCACAAAGTGGAACGCGATCGTGGCTCGCCGTGGGTCGGGTTTGCGCTCCCACGACCTCATCAAGTTACGCATCCGCACCAAAAGCTCTTGCCGCTCACGCTCCGCGCGCTTCGCTTCGGCAGCGATGCGGTTGGCCTCGGCCTGCTCCGCACGCGCCTTCTCGAAGATCACATCGCGCTTCGCCTCGGCTTCGGCTTCGAGGACGTGTCCCTTCTGCTGCTTCCGCTGCTTGCGCGCCTGAGTACTGGCCGACTGGGCCTGCTTTTTCGAAACCTTACCGGCCTTCAGCAGCGCGTCGCGAAAAGACATAGCGGACGATCTAAAGGGAAGAGACGGGAGTGCGCAGACGCACGGCGAGGTCCGTCCACCACGACGGGCAGCGCGCACGCTCCGGTAGCATACGCAGGACCGCCGCAGATCAAAAGCCGGAGAACTCATGTCGCCCCCCGACCCTCCACTCATGTGTTCGAGTTGCTGCACGTCGCCGTCGGGCTCTCGTACGGCTGCGACACTAGCAGCGCCGACCCAGTGGCCCTCACGTACCCCACAGATGTCTTGGGAGTCGATGCGATAGACGGCCGGCGAAGACATGGAGAACACGGAGAACACGAGCGATGGCGCGGAGGGAGATCGCACGCGGTTTTGCGCACAGCGGACGAACGAATCACCCTGGACAATCCCTTCGGCGACGGCAGCTTCGACCCGCTCGTGGCCGGCTCTCTCGGCGGGTGGCGACGCGTGATGTGCTCCACCACTGTCACGACAAACGATGAGAACACCGCCGCCATTTTATGACCGCGCTCTACAACACGCAGTGCGTGCCACGCCGGCTTAGCGAGTAGGACATGCGCTACCACGACGTCGACGGAGACGTTCACTCGACCGATAGCGCCTGTTCGAGCAACCTGTCGCTGTGGGACACCCCCCGAACAGTGCACCCGTGGTGCGCGATGACCGCGCCCGGGCGGCGGACAGATTGCCTGAAGTTACTGCTCGCGATGGCCGAACAGTCCGATGGGCGGATGCCGCGTTAGCCCGCAGCGCTACGTCTCATCAACAGCATGATTGGTTCGCCCGCAGATCAACTGTTTGGCGGCACCGCTACCATTCGGCGCGGAGACCTTGCACGCTACGCTCACGATCTTCTTCGAACGCTCCGCCTTGGGCAACTCCGGGCCCGTATCAACGCTGCTGCCCGACCCGTAGTCCCGGCATGGCAACGAACCCGTTTTGCGCTCCCCGTACCTGTGCGCTACGCAGGCGACGCCGAGCGTTTGGGATATTGGATTCGCCAAATCCAAACACGACTGTATGGTCTCGCCCCCGATGGACTGCCCGGCAATCACGACGCCGGCACGCTCAGCGCGTGGTACGTGTTCAGCGCGATTGGGTTCTACCCGATCGCAGGCACCGACCGATACATACTCGGCGCTCCGCTCGTTCCGGGAGCCGTCATTCCGCTCGGCGATGACCCGACACTGACGATTGAGGCTCCGGGCGCCGGCGTCGACCGATGCCACGTCGCGGAGGTCACACTGAACGGACAGCGGGTGGAGCAAAACGAAGTGCAGCACCGCGACTTATTGGACGGGGTGCTGCGCTCTACGTTCGTCGAGCCGTAGCTCGCCTGTTCGCAGCGTGCTCAACTTAGGGAGCACCTCCGCGATAGCGACTACATCTCGCCAGCGTCGTCCGTCGCCTCTTCAGCGGCATCACCTGCCTCCTGCAGGGCCTCTTCTTCCACGGCCTCTTCTGCGTCCTCGAGTGCCTCTGCGTTCTCTTCAGCAGCTGCCTCTTCGACAGCGCTCTCGTTGGGCGAACGCGTGAAGATGCGGTTGACCGTCACGAGGAGTTGGTTTGTGACCTGCCACTCGTCGACCAACGACGGAACCTTGAGGGCGTTGAACTGGTAACTAACACCCAGCCACTCGTTGGCGGCGAACCCGAGGTTGATGCCGGCCTCGTAGTTGGTGGCTTCCCAGGCGCTGAGATCGTCGCTCGCTGCGGTGTTCAGGAACGGAGTGAGCATATCAAATGTTGCGCTGTAGCTGATCGTGCCCGTCTCGTTTGTGCCGGAAGCCTCGACCGCGAACTCAGCGCCCGCCTGACCGAAGGTGTCGAGTTCGCTGACAAGAGCCTGGTCGCGGCCGTCTGCACCAGCCCCCTCGACGACCTCGTCGACGATGAAGTTGCCTGCGCCCCACACTTGCAGAGCACCAACACCGAGTCGCAGGTCAACGTTGAATGCGTCGCCGCTGATTGGCTCGGCGAAAACACCGATCGACTCGCGCATGCGAGAAGGAGCAAAGACGTTGGTGAGTTGAAGACGGCTACGGTTGAGGAAGTCCTGTGTGTTCCCGTTCTGTCGCGTGCGCAGGTAGTCAATCTCCGTCGGACGCACATCCGTACCCTGGAAGATGGACGTCGCGAATGAGTAGCGGGCGAAAGGACCGAACCACTCAATCTTGGGCAGGTGATAGAAGTACAGCGCCTCTTCCTTGAACGAATCGTTCGCGATGACGAAGCCATCGATGAGCGGCGTACGCGTCAGCGCTTCGTTCAGCGAGAGCGTGTTGCGGAACTCGTGTTGGCCGCGGAACATCTCGGCGATCCAGCGGGCGCCGAGTGAGAAGGTGACGGTGGCGCCATCTTCTTGCCCGACAACCTGGGAGCTTGTGCCGAGACTAAGGCCGAGGCCGAGCTCAACGGTGTGGTACCAACCTTCGGTCTTCTCTTCGCCCGCTGAGCTATCGTCCTCGGGCACGTACTCAGTCTCGAGGGCGTAAGCGGGAAGGGCGAGCCCGGTAACGAGCGCTGCACCTAAGAGTGCACCACGCAATGAAGATGACAACATACGTTCTCCGTTTCCAAGTTGGGGGCCGCCTCGTGCCGCGAGTCTGACCCGCTCGTCGATAGCCGCGCACCGCTTAACGGGTGTGAAGATCGCGCGCAACTTCCAAAATCACCACACCTGCGGCGTACCGTACTTGGCCGAGACGTCGATTCGCACGACCGGCGCGGGCTCTTGATCGGCGGCGAGCGCTCCTAGTCGCGCGCGACCGGCCCGCCGTCACGCCCGTACAGATAGCGGTGAACGGCGCGCTGCGCGGCCTCCCACGCCTGACGGTTGAGGTCCGGGTGGTAGTTGACGACGAGGCGCTTCATCGCTCGTAGCTCGCGGGATGCGTTGTCGCGGACCTTCCAGTCCTTGCTGACCATGGCGTCGACGAGCCACTCGTTGCGCCCGCGCGCACCTTCGGTGGCATGCCACCTCTGCCAGAGTGCTTGGGTAGCGCCAAAGTCTTGGAAAGTGAGGCGAGAGAGAGCGGACGCTGAGCGCTGACGCGTATGGGCGCTGTCGTGGTCGAGCAGGCCGATGAGCATCGGGATCGCGTCGAAGTCTCTCAGCTCCACTGTGGCGTGAATGGCCGCCTCTGCGCGCCACACCTCGCTGTCGGTCAGGTGGGAGCGCACGGTCTCGCGTATCGTGTCGCCATCGCTCAAGGGGAGGAAGGTCCTTAAGTGCTTGAGCGCGAGTTCCCGAATCTGCACGTCTGGATCGATCGCCCGTCTCACCATGAGATCCGAAATCGTCGGATCCGCGGACTGAAGCAGCAGTCGCGTCGCATAGTAGCGCGTGTCGTCTTCGGGCGAATCGAGGTGCTTCCGAAGCCTCTGCCGAACCGACAGCATCTGTAACGCGCACAACCAAAGTATCGGACCGTGCTCTTCAATCGGTGTGCGACGGCTGTTCTTGGTGTCGGTGACGCGCTCCACTCGGAGCGGCCCGGGGAACGCCTCCATCAGGGCATCAAAGGTCGACGGGCCTCGACTGAGCAGCTCTACGAACGCGAACTGATAGTGCGGGTCAATCGGGTTCACGAGCCACGCGATGAGCTGCTCGTTCGATGCGGCCAGCACGGCTGCGCTGCACTGCTTCTCGTCGCTTGAGAGTGCCCTGACTACCTCAGCGTTCTGCAACACGCCCGGCATGGAAAGGTCGAGTTCCACGGCTCGACGATGCGATCCTGTTCCGCTCACCACGGGGATCGAACCTGAATCTTCCGCCTTGCGACGGAAACGCACGCGCGCTTCCCGGTCGGCCGGCTGTGGCAGCGTGCGCCGGTCGACACTGGGTAGGTCGCGGGTCGCGCCCGAGGCTGCTGAGGTGCTGCCTGTATCGGCGGCACGACTGATCGACGCCGTCTTTGGCTCGCTGTCGACGGCCTCGTAGTCGCTGGTGATCGGCCGGCCAACGGCCTCCATAGCGTCGGTGAGCTGCCCTTCCCCATGTGAGCGTAGCGGGGCGGTGTGCGATCCGCTTGCGTAGCGTGTGCTCTGTCGCGTGGTGGTCTCTTGCGCGACGTCTGCGTCGCGAGTCTCTTGGTCACGTCGAGCAGCGGAGGCGAGCTTAGAGGCTTGAGAAAGTGGACTTTCGAAGTTCCCAGTCGCGTGAAGCTGCTCTGTGTTAAGGCCCTGCGCGTCGGCGAGTTCCAACGGCACTTCGACCTCGGGCAGCTCGAAGCTGTTGGCCTGATCGGCGACGACCGTCCATTCGCTCGTGACGAAGCGTCTCACCCCGCGGCGGGCGTTGTCGGCCCGGATATCGGACTGGTCGAGCAGACGTTGGGCTTCTTGCGTGGCACGCTCGCGCAAGACCGGCGAGGTGGCCGAGCCGGAGCTCGACAAATGCTCTGGCGCTTCAGCGCTGACCGACGGCAAGGAGGACGTGCGGCGGAGCTTCAACTCGCGAATGAGGCGCTCCAGGCCGGCGCCGAGGCGATTCACCACCAGCGACGCGATAGGCAGCACGCGCGGATTCACGGCGAGCGACCCTGCGTCGCCCAGCAGCAATAGAGCGGCACGCTGACCGACCTTGATCGGCATCACGAGTACGTCGCGCGGCGCTGTCGCGCCGAGGTGCTCATAGAGCGCCGTGAGGTCGGCGTCCGCGGGGGACCCGAGCACGTAGCTCTCGCCTTCTGCGAGCCGTGCCAGCGCGGAACCTTCCTCGAACTCGTACTCGAAGCGCGCGACAGGGCGCTTCGGCTCGCCTTCCATCTGGAGCGCAAATCCCCGAATACTGTCCTTGCCGGCGACGAGCAGCATGCGGCGCTCAAAGAACTTGCCCACGAAGCCGAGGGTGGCCAGCAGCATGGCGTCACGGTCGGTGCTCGTTGCCACGAAGGCCGACCACTGAGGCATTGTCCAGGCGAGCCCGGTGACGTCACCTTGGCCAGAGACAGGCCGCGCAGGTTCAGAGCCGTCGACGGCGGCCTGCGCGCCCGTCTCGTGCCGGCGCATCGCAAAGGGATAGCGCTCGACGAGAGCCGCAAAACGCGCGTTTAGGGGCAGATCGTAGAAGAAGTACATCGCCTGCTGCACGCGCAGCTCAAGGGCGACGAGCTGCTCGATGCCAATATTGTGTTCCGCCTCAAAGGCGTCGACAACCGCTGCGTCGAGGGGTGTCACCACCGCGAGGCGCAAACTCCCGTCGACGATCGAAAGCGGCACAGCGCTGTGCGTGCGTGCACGTTCCCTGCCCCACAAGCGAAGCGCGTCGTCGCGGACGGAGGTGAAGACATCACGATCCGCCGACGGCACACGGAGTTGCTTGCTCGCGTAGTAGAGCAAAATGCCTTCGTCGATAGCCCCCAACTCCAAGAGGCAAGAACCGATGTGTCCGGCGTTCTCCTGCTGGTGGCGCACGGCGGCGTCCATTTGGCGGAAACTAACGACTCGATCTTGTACGAGCAGTGCGCTGAGCTGCGAAGGCATAGCTGGCCGAGAGAGAGCCGAAGGAAGCATCGACGACGAGAACTCGTCGCCGCGGGCGCGCTTTAGGAGGTTAGACGACTGGTATAAACCCCTCGCGCGGCGCCTTGTCGAACAAATTCAGCGTACCGCTAAAGCCACGGAAACGCGAATGACACGCGCGGCGCGGCGAACCGGCGGGCCGGTGATCTCTGCAATAGGGCCACGAGACCCCGAATATTCGCCTCCTGAGCGGCGTCCCGACGTTGCGACGAACGGCGTTTCCGGCTACGCCCGTGCGCGTCGTTACTGCCTCATCGTGCGAACCACGCGTGCTTGGCAGCCAGCGATCCGTCCCTACACTACGGCGCCGTGCCCTCAGCGCCCCTCCGCGCCCCGATCGAGCCGCCAATGTTTCAGTCCTTTGCGAACAAACTCTTCGGTACCAAGCACCAGCGCACGCTGAAGAAGATGCAGCTGCTGCTCGATCAGATCGAGGCGCTCGAGCCGCGCTTTGCCGAGATGGATGATGACGCGCTCGC
This sequence comes from Bradymonadia bacterium, assembly GCA_047610025.1. Lineage (GTDB taxonomy): Bacteria > Myxococcota_A > Bradymonadia > REDH01 > REDH01 > JBLFZA01. Next base: position 12,921 of record JBLFZA010000111.1, read on the forward strand.
GGGCATGACGCCGGTGTTCAAAGAGCGCCTCACGAAAGGCGAGACACTCGACCAGCTCTTGCCTGAGGCCTTTGCGGTCTGCCGCGAGGCCGCAAAGCGCGTCACCGGCATGCGCCACTACCGCGTGCAGCTCGTCGGTGGGATCGTGATGCATCGCGGCGATATCGCCGAGATGCGGACGGGCGAGGGCAAGACGCTCACCGCGACGCTCGCGCTTTACTTGAACGCGCTCGAGGGCAAAGGCGCACACCTCGTCACCGTCAACGAGTACCTCGC
>JBLFZA010000112.1:0-13121 GCA_047610025.1 Bradymonadia bacterium
CACTCTCGTCGTCGTTCCAAACCACAAGGGTTTCGGCCTCCGTCGTATCCGGCTCACCAGCCAATTGAGCTGGCTCAACGCATGAGCTAAGAATCAATGCCAGCGCTAGATATTCTGTTCGCACAGGCCCTCCGATATAACCTGAAGACCAACAATCTTAGGCTTATTAACATTTCCCAGAAACTCGGTCAACTGACTTACGCGGCGAGCTGTGCTCCATTCTTCCGGCGCTCAACACAGGCCCACGGGCGCCGGCAAACCTCGACAACATCCAGCAACACCCGGAAAGGCGTGGGAGGTCTTGCGTTCGCGGAACAAGGCGGCCCCTAGCGCGGCAACACCGTAAGCCGCACCGAGAAGCGCGTCACGCCCTCCGCGCGCTCGACCTGCGCCCACGTATGGCCCGAGGCCCTCAATGCTGCCACGCGCAATCTGAGCGCGTGCTCGGGCCGCTTCCGCACCAGTGCAAGCTCGGCGCGTGCCTCGCAGCATCGAGCCGACGCGTTGCTGTCGTGCCCTTGCCGCTGTCCTTCCAAACCGTGCGGGAAGTGTTCGCGCGTCCGACGCGCCCGCCTCAGCTCGTCGAGGATGGCCCAGCGTACTCGGCGCCAGACCCAAGTGCTGAGCGTGCAGCCCTTCGACGTGTCGTAGCTGCTCACGGCTTCGAGAGCGGCCGTCCACCCGAGTTGTCGGCGCTCGTCGGGCTCGAGGGCGGAGCCGCCGGTTCGGGACGCGGAGGAGACGATGGCGGCGAGTGCTTCGTTTTTCATGATTGCATAAAATGCATCCCCTTCCCCCACGTCAACCCTCCGAGCGAACATGACGAGGGGACCGAGGAGGGGGAGAGAATGTCTCTCAGAACCTGTCTCTCCCTGTATAAGGTAAGGGCCGTTGAGGCGCGTCCCCATGGGGTACAGGCCAACCAGAACCCTATGGGGTACAGGTTCGACTAGAACCCCATAGGGTACAGGTTCGGACCCGCCGCAGATCGGCGTGATAGAGCAGGCGTTGGCTCTTCTTGTTCCAGTTCCAGTCTCAGTTAGGAGGGGTGCGCTCGGACCACCCCAGCAACCCGGAACGATACGTTCCGTTTCCGCGATTCTGCGAGAACATCGTCGCTGACGTGAACATCGGCGCATCCTGTGCCGTCGTTGTCTACGCCACCGCGCGCGCTACCGAGCGTGGCCAGCGACCGGTCTACACCCCGCTCGCCAGCCTTTCCGCGCACTTACGAGCCGCCTAGCCGTTCGTACATTCACGCGCTGCGCGCGTTGTGGTACTCTCAAGCAGCGAGACACCATGATCACAGCACTGCCGATGGCCAGCGACGACCCCGAAGAAGTCGAAGCTCGACGGGTGGCGAGAGAGAACCGAAGGCATCAGATTCTAGCAATCATCGCTCAGAGTCTTCGTTCCCGAGGCTTCTCGCCTTCGTACGGCGAGATCGGCCGATTGCTCGACACCGGAGACGGCCCACTAGTCTCGGGCATCATCCGGAACGACTGCGTGCGGATGGAAGAATCGGGGCTGCTGGAGCTCTACGTCGACGAAACCACCAGTCGTCGAACCAACGTTGTGCACTTGAATCTGACGCTGAAGGGCTGGCGGCATCTGCACTACGCGCGAGTTCGGTCGGGCACTCTCGATCCGTAAATTTGCTACGTAGAAAAAAGACTTGACGCACGTTCTAGCAACAAGCTACCAAAAGTGTGCGAGCGTCGAAGTGCGCTCACAACATAGCGGCACCCCCCTCCAGTTCTTTGGACGGATCAGAGAGAGGGGAGCCTAAGCCAACAGCGGACCCTTGCGGATTCGCTGCCGACCGTGAGGTGTACGTATGCGAAAGCATGGCGACGTTCAAGCGAGCGAGAACACTATCTGCGCGCCCTGTTCAGGGCCGGGTTCCGAGGTGCACGGGATTCCATCTGCACCCGTCGCAGGGGTCCAAAGTGGCGACGTTGACCCCGCCCTGCAGGAGCGCGCGGAGCCTTCGACCACGGAGGTGGCCAGCGAGCAAGGCTCCGCCGCGGAGGACGAGGGCTGCGCGGTAGACTGGGCGACGGAGCAGCTCGCGGACGCGCCGAAAGCCGAGCTGCGAGAGGTCATCGCGGCGCTGATCGCTCCGCATCGCGACCGTCTCCGATACGTGCAGAATGCCGTTCTGGATGCTCAAGAGACCGCGTCGTGGCTCGCCTACACGGCCGCGGGCAACGCGGTACAGGAGGGCAAAGGCGACGCAGACCGGCTGCGCCGAATCGAGGACCGCAGGTTCGAGCGATACGTGCGTCTGAGTACGCAATTCAACGAGCAGACACGGCGCACCTTGGACCGTCTGAACGCGACGGAGCAGGAGGCGTGCGATGCTCGCCGTTGAGCACGCGCAGGCGGACGCCGCGCCTTCGTCCCGCTGGCTGCCCTGGCCTTCGGGCACGGACTCGATCTGCGACACGCACGTCGCGTACTGCATCGGCGGCAACCGCTGGGGCCGACCCGACCCGGATGACGAGTGCGACCCTCTCTTGCGCCCGAAGATGGAGCTCACCGATGGCCAGTGGGCGTGGCTGAACGCACGCGGCGCCTTCGACCTCTACGTGGTGCGCGACGGCGTGCCGGTCGCGTGCTGCGCGTCGAAGCACGGCGGCAGCTACCGACAGAAGACCGTCTGGTTCGCGTGGTGCGACGAGCGCCAATTCTTGAGAGGCGATATTGCGCTGATGCGCGAGTACCGGGGGGCAGCATGAACGCACGCAGGAAACCAACTTCGCGCCCGATGACGGGCCCCTTCACGCTCTGGATGCTCGGCGACGACGAGGCCGCGGGCGTCGAGGCGCACACGCCGCTGCACTTCGGGCGCATTCGCGGGACGGGCGAGGTGCCGCAGGAGGTCGCGCAGAAGGTCGTGCTCGACTTCTGGCGCATGATGGGCTGGACGAAGCACCACCACGCACAGGCGACCCGCCGAGCACGTACGGTGGTCGGTACGCCGCTGCTGCTGCGCTATCCTGACGGGTCGATGCGCGTGTTCGACGTGCTCGCGGGCTCGTCGAAGGTTGCTGGCCGCCCTGCCCTCCGCTGGGACCAGCTCGACGAGGCAGACCGCCAGGTCTACGCCGCCGCCGATTTCGGCTGGTGGGTGGATGCGCCGCTCGGGAAGTTCAGCATTGCGGACGACTGGCCGTGGGTGGGGGAGGCGGGGGAATGAGCGACCCGTTCAACGTTCACGACCTGAGCGACGCGCATCTGCTTACGCGTGGTGCCGTGCGTCCGGCACCGGACAACGCCTCGCTCGAAGGGCTGAGCCCGGAGGGGCACTATCGAGAGAAGCTGATCTGGGCACTGGAGGCGCTGGCAGCGGTCGCCAAACAACGTGACGAAGTCGCCGCCCTTCGCACGCAGGCGCACAATCGCTGGCGTCAACTGCTCGGCTCGAGCGTGATTGTACGCCGCGCGCTGAACGCGGTGTGGCTGCGCTTCGGCGAACGCATCCCCGAGGCCGACGACATCATGCGCGGCGCGCTCTTCGCGTTGCGCCGGCCCGACTACATGTTTGGCGAAGACAGCGTGCTGGATCCGATTTCGCCAGCTCACGCAGAGCTGCTCGCGAAGGTGATGGAGGCCGCGCAATGAGGGGCGCACGGACCCTAAAGCGAGAGCCACAGGTGGCACGACTCGCCAAGTCTGTGGCGAACACCGAGAAGGAAGTGGCGCAGGCGCGCCGTCGTATCCGCGAACTCGAGCAAGAACTCGCCATCGCCCGAGCTGCCTCTCGGCGCGGTCGCATCAAAGCCGCGCGGGCAATGCGGGATGCGGAACAGGCGAACGAAGCGCGTCAGGTAGCCGTCGCCAAGCTGGATGCCATCGTCGAGGTGCTCGCAGATGGGCATCGGGTGGCGGGTGTATGAGCGCGAACAACGAGACCCTCGGCGCGCTCCGGAAGGTGCGCCGCGAACTCGCCGTGACTCGGCGAGCGCTCGCCGAGGTCGAGGCGCGCGTCGAAGACGGCAAGCTGAGCGGCGTCTCGCTTTTCAACGAGTGCGAAGCGATCTGGCAGTCGCTCAAACTCGCCGCAGAAGACATCGAAGCGGTGGGCGGACGGGTTCTGACAACACAAACAAGAGCGGGGAAACAATGAGAGAAGTGAATCGAGGACAGGTGTTTGCGGTGACAGCGTTCGGGCTGTCGGTCGCGTGCTGTCAGCTGCAGCTGCTGCTGCGGACGGGCGGGTTGCTGCTCGACCTCGTGGCGGTCATCGGCCTGCTCGCTAGTCTTGTGACGGTTGCTCACTTCTGGCGGCTGCCCGTGGCCATGCACACGAACGGCGGATTCGTCGCCGTGTGCTGGGCGTTCATGGCGAGCCTGATGGTGTGTGCGATGACGACGACACGCACGTTGCCGGCGCATGACTCGCTGGCCCTGTTGGTGTGCGTGATTCTCGCGGCATTGCCCGCGTTGGCCGCCGCGTATCTCGTGCATGTGGACCATCTTCGTCAGAATGCGCCGGGGTCGCACGTCTTCGCCCGCGTGACGCCCGTACCGTGGAGCGAGAACGTCATCCTGTCGCTCGGGGATGGTGAAAGCGCCGTGCAGGTGATGGGTGCACGTGACCGGCTCGAGGCCGTCGCAACGTTGCTGAGTGAGGGTGTCGAGGCGTGAGCAACAAGCGTTTTCAGAAGGTAGAGGGCCGGAGAGGGGTCTACAGGGACTCCACAGGCCGGTTGTTCATCCGAGCTGCGGTAAAGGGGCCGGACGGCGTGCAGCGAGCAATCGGGCCGGTGCTCGCCTCCGTCCAGCACGGGTCGAGCGCTCCGATGCACGCCGAGAAGGAGGCCCACGACGCCCGTGCCGCAATCCGCGAAGGCCGCCACGTCGTGCGGACCAACAAGGTTTGGACCGTGGCCGCGTGGGTCGAAGAACTCAACGTTCGCGGTGCCGAGAAGCGCTCCGACAACACGAACACGAATCGCTCGACGCACCAGTTGCACTGGCTTCCAATTCTTGGCGACTTGAACGTTGCGGCGGTGAAGCCAGCCGATCTCGAGTCCGTCTGGCGCACGCTAGAGAGCAAGTTCGCTCCGTCGACGCTGAGTGTCGCCCGAGTGTACCTGCGCGAGCCGTTTACTACGGCGCACAAGGAGGGTCTCATGGACGTCAACATCGTCGCAACCGCGAAGCTCCCGCTGCCGCGCCAAACGCGCTCGCGGCACGTGGAGGAGAGCTTCGACGCTGCCCGTGTAGGTGCTGGCTTAGAGTACCTGCTTCGACGTGACGCGACTTCCGTTCCCTACTTGGGCACAGCCGCCTTCGTTGCCCTTCAGTGGACAGCAGGGATGCGCCCCGGAGAGGTAGTGCAGCTCAGGCAAGCTGACCTCTGCTTGACACCGGGCGAGGGCACCCTCTGGGTCGCCGCATCCGTCGACAAAGCGCGCCGCGCTCGTCTTGTGCCGCTGAGCGACTGGCAGGTTGCGCTCATTCAGAACCACCTCGACCGAGGTCCCCGCCGTCCCCGCAAGCCCCGTAGCGACCGCGCCGCAAACTCGCGCCGACTGGGCGACGTGTTTCCCGCCTCATTCGACCTCTACGCGGGCCGACACAAGAGCGCTCTGGAGGCCCGCGGGGAGGCGTGTTCGAGCGAGCACAACAACACCATCAAGAACCTGCGCCACGGCGCGCGCCGCGTACTGGAGTCAGCCCCGCAACGCTTTCGACCGAATGCAATCAACACGTTGTTCGGGCACTCCGACCAAGACAAGCGTGTCGAGCGCGCCTACTCGTCCGGCATTGTCTCGGAACTCCGCGAGATGACGCAGTACCTGTCGGCGCAGATTGCCCCACACTGGGACTCGGCACGCGCAAACATCTACACGCCGGAGGCCGCGCATGGCTGAGTTCTCTGCCGCGCAGCAGCGCTTCTCTGTGTTTCGTATGCGCGTATTGCCGCGCAACCTCCCGCAAATCGAGAACCGGAACACTTGGTACCACACCGAGTTCATTGTAACCGACGCGCAGGGCTACAACTGGCCGGGGGAAGCAGGGTGGTTCAGCCCCTGCAACCGCTTCGTTGCCACCGGGCATGAAGATGGGTTCCGCCTGCGACGCTCCGACGACCTCCATACAATCGAGATGTGCGGGGCCACGCTCGACGCGGTGCTCGCGCACTACGACGCCAAGCTGCGGGAGTCTGCCCCAGCACCCAAGGAAGCCCACAGCGCGCCATCCGTTGATCCACCTTCGCGGAGTCAACCCAGCAGCGTCAGTCGCAGAGGCGCCGCATGCTAGCTGACGGCAAGCCGATGACCGAGGCCCGCGACATGAGCACCATGCCAGCGCTGACCATACACCAACCGTATGCGGCGCTGATCGTGCTTTCGGATGACAATGCCGGGCTCTGGGCACGCCGCGCTGGCGGCCCCAAGCGCGTGGAAAATCGCTCGTGGTACACGAAGCGCCGGGGCCACTTCCTCGTTCACGCAGGCAAGTCGACGGCCAGCTTGCGGCGGGACGGCGATGAGCAGCTACCACGCGGCGTGGTCGTTGGCAGTGCCGAACTCATCGACTGCATCCACATCGACGCCATCCGTCGTGGCGAGTTCGACGACGTGTACCCGTGGCTGCGCGAGCATTCGCACGCGCTCGGCCCGTGGTGCTGGGTGATCGGGTCGGTGAGGCGGTTCAAGAAGCCGTGGCCTGCGGTGGGGCGTCAGGGGTGGTTCACGTTGGAGGTTACCGATGTGGGGCGCCCATGCTGAGCCACCCGCCCTTCCGCCGCGTCACCGGCCGCACGATCGAGAACGGCGAACGCCTCGATCTACTCGTCTGCGGCCACACCGTGCCCGGCACCCGTGCCCACCACCGCCGTCGCCGATGTCACCGCTGCCACGAGAATCGTCGCCGCGAGATCTCCGACACGGCCGACCGCTTTATCCGCTCTCGCCGACGCCAATTCGCCGAGACGTGCCACACCCAAGAGGAACCCGACCAATGACACACAACCCCGATACGATCATCGAAGTCAGCATTCCCAACGCCGAACCGATCTCGCTGCGCGTCGTACACCACGGCACGGAGCCCGTCGGAGTCGTGAGCGACACCCCGCTCGACGAGCACCACTGGCGCGCAACGGCCGCCGCCTCGGCCGCGTTCGACGTCGAGGTAGACGAGCTGCAGTGCGCGGACCAGCTCGCGCACTCCGAGCGGGGAGTGCATGGCTGGACCGTGCGGTTTCGACGGCGACTGTGGTGGAACCGCGCAGTGACGCGTGAGCAGAACGCGGCGCAGCAGGCGGTAGCATGAGCGGCATTGACGCAAACAACCAACAGCTGCCCGATGACTTCTTGACGCCCCGTGCGATTGGTCAGCGCATTGAGGCCGAGCTGACCGCGGGCAACCTGAACCGGGGCGTTCTGCTCGTTGAGTCTCGACGCCGCATTTATCACGCACCCACCGATTGGGAAGACGGCCAGTGCTGGTCGTCGCCCGACGGTGACTCGGCCGTCTACGACCACGACCCAGAGTTCGCGCGGATCGATGAAGCCGCGGACGGTGGAGATGAGGTCACGGTGGCCGACGAGCACGACGAAGAAGAGTTAGTCGAGTACCGCCGCATCGGCTTTACCACGACGTGGCACGTCATCGCCGTCTGCTTCAGCGTCGAGGGCGCAGAGCTGTACCTCCGCAAGAACGGCCACAACTTCCCGCAGACACGGCTTCGTTGGCTGAGCGAAGAGATTGGCGCAGCCCCCGCGCGCAATCTGGAGATGTGCGCCGTGGTCGACCATCTCGCCTCGCTTCGCAGCTCGCAGCCCGCTCCGCTGACGCAATATTCAGCAGGTTCGGAGCTCGCGCGGGAGGTCGTGGCATGAGGGAGATCGCCTCGGTACAAGCCGCCGCCAATGTCCGCGTCGAAGTGAAGCGAGCGGACACGGAGGTCTACGCAGTGGTGCGAGGGCCGAACGCCGACCAATTCATCCCGATGTCTCCCGCCAAGGCACGCATCGTCGGCCACGCACTGCTCCTCGCGGCAGCGGCTGCCGAGAGCGCCGCGTTGCAGCAAGCAAGTGTCCGAGGAATGAGCGAAACAGGAGGTCGAAAGTGAACAAGCAACGAGAGCCTGTCGAATCGATCTACTGGGACGCCGACGCGAGGATTCGCGGCGGGCGATGCCGCGCTCGCCGAGTTCACCACTGCTACGACTGCGGCGGACGCATCAACCAGGGGGAGCGCCACGAGTACGGCGTCTTTCCCGTATCGGAGTTCCGCAACGGCAAGCCGACCCGCGCGAGCATGCGCACGTTCCGCATTTGCATCGGCTGCCTGTTGTCCACGTACGACACTGCCGACCTCTTGTCCCTCCTAGACCGAGCCATCGTTCAGGGTGACTCGACTCTCTTGGATGTCGAGCCGGTTGGAAGTGCGGCAAGCCGCGCCTCGCACTTTTGCGGCGTCGGACTGCTCGAAGAGGTGTCCCGCTGCACCACAACCGGACTCGTCAACTACCGCGTCACGGACGACGGAATCACGCTCGCGGACAAGAAGCGCGCCAACACGCGGAAAGCGGATTGCTGCATCGCGTCACCGAAAGATCGAATCAGATTGGTAGAAAATTGGGAGATCGCAGAATGCCGATAAGAAAACTCAAGCAACATCAGACACTTCCTCGTCTTGCCCGTAGTATTCGCCGTAGTGTCGGTAGTAGTAATAGTAATATCCCGTCGACCGACGCGTGATGTCCACGTCGTTCATCACCGACCCGATGATGTCCGCGTTCACAGCCGAGAGCTGCTCCAGCGTGCGCGCGAGCAGCGAGCGCATCGTCACGCCCGAGCGAACGACCAGCACAACGCCATCTACGTAGCCGCTCACGATCGCCGCATCCGTTACCGGCGTTACGGGCGGGGAATCGAAGATGACGCGGTCATACATGCCCATTAGCTCCTTCAAGACCGCCGCGAAGCGCGGAGAGTCGAGGAGCTCCGCCGGATTCGGAGGAAGCGGGCCGCTCGGCAAAATGTCGAGGTTCTCGACCTCTGTCTTGCAGATGACGTCTTCGCCCGCGGCGCCGTGCATGAGCATCGACGACAAGCCCTTGTCGTTGTCGAGACCGAATGAACGGTGGATGCGGGGCCGACGAAGGTCGGAGTCAACGATCAGCACCCGCGTACCAGCTTGGGCCATCACGGCACCCATGTTCAACGTGGTCGTCGTCTTGCCCTCGCGAGGACCAGGCGAAGTTACCAACATCGAACGCAACGGCGACTCGCTAGCCAAGAAGTTCAAATTTGTACGAATCGTACGGGCCGACTCCGCAACCGCGGAACGCGGGAACTGATGCACGAAACGATCGGGATCCCACTTCTGACCACGAGTCGGGCCACGCGCCGAAGCGGTCGCCTGTATCTTTGGCTTCATCGCTGGGAGCATACCAAGCAAGGTCAACCCAAAGTCTCGCTCGAGCTCATCGTGCGTCTTCACAGACCCATCGAGCACATCAAGAAGAAACGCAGTACCCACGCCTAGGAACAGACCGGCCAGCAAACCAGCAAGAATAATAAGTGGCCGATTGGGTGACACAGGGCCCCCCGCCGCCACGGCCGGCTCAAGAACGGCCACGTTGTTGTGCTGGCTGTTGCGAGTCAGCGCGACCTCTTCTCGGCGACGCTCAATCATCGCGTACAGCTCGCGGCTGAGATCAGCCTCCCGCTCCAGCGACGCGTACGCCACCTGATGGCGACCGAGCTCCTGGATCTCTTGCTCCACTTGCCGAAGCTCCGCCTGCAAGCGACGTACTGCAGCAGTCGCCTCGGCGGACTGCGTCAGATAGGCCTGCAGGACATGACGCATCTCGTCGTTAAGCCGATCACTCGCGAGCTCAATCCGACGTTCTACCGACCGCATCTCTGGATGGTTTTCCAGGTAACCCCGCTCCTGCAGATCCGCGCGCTGTGACTCCAACGAGAAAAGCTCGGACTTCACAGATTGAATGAGCGCGTTCTCCGACAGCATCGGTATCGCCGCCTCATCGTAGTCACCCGAATCCAACGCCTGCTCAACATCCTCTGCGGCCGCAGCAAAGCGGTCCCGCTCTCGACGCGCGAGAACGAGTTCCCGAGTCGACGAATCGAGCATCGCGGTCAATCCAACGTGTTCTTCCAAGGTGACCGCGATCAAGTCATTGTCATCGCGAAAACGAACCATCGCCTCTTCGGAGTCCTCAAGCTCCGTGCGCAACGTCGCATATTTCTCCTCGAGCCACGCCTCCGCTTGTTCGGTTGACGCGAGCTGCCGCTCCAGATTGCGCTCTCGATACACTTGGGCTGTCGTGTTCGCGATGTCCGCGGCGAGGCGTGCACTTGGCCCACGGACCCGAATGCTAATGACAGTTGACTCGTCGACGACCTGAATATCGCTCCGAGCGCGAACCAACCCGCCTGCATCCGCCGCCTCGATCGCCGCTTCTAGCGCCACCGGGTCGGAAATCTCACTCAGCCCGAGGAAGTCCGTGTCCGATCCGAGATCAAGCCGCGTCGCAACCTCTTCTGCGACCGCCAACGACCTCACAATCCGAAGCTGCGTATCCATGAACTCGCGCTTCGCCCAAAAGTTAGACGCTATCGAGTTATCCACGACAGGCGCGACCTCGCGCAGAATCTGCGGGGTGTCGAGATCGATGAGGACGATCGACCGCGCTTCGAACACCTCGTCCTGCTCTTGCGCGTAGTAATACCCGACGGCCCCGCCCACAATCCCGAGCAAGATGATCAGCCACGCGTACTTGATGGCGAGGTTGAGGTAGCTCCCCAGCCCCGGCCCTTCTTCGCTGCCCGCTGATGCCGCACCGCCGTCTGAGGCGAATTCGTCGGTCATAGCCTGCTAGGGGATGAGTCGGAAGCTCGGCACAAACACCGAGTCTCCCGGCCATAGCGGTAAGCTGGGCGCACGTCCATTTAAGATCTGCTGGAAGGGAACAGTGATTTCTTCCGTCTCCCCGTCCACAATCCGTGTGACAATCAGTCGGTCCTTCGCGGCGTCGCTCGTCAGCCCTTCGGCTGCGGCAACCGCCTGCACGATCGTGAGGTTGTTTCGGTACGGGAACACCCCCGGGGCCTGCACCTCACCGCTGACCACGACTTGCAGCGAATTCATCTCCGTGATCTCGCAACGTACCGTGGGATCGCGGAGGAAACCCGCACCGAGTCTCTCCGCGACTTCATCCGCCACGACATCGCAGGAACGTCCGGCTACCGGGACTGTGCCGATAAACGGAAACTCTATCGTGCCTCGACTCGAGAGCGTTTGCTCTTGGGTGAGGTCTTCGTGAAACGCCACTTCAAGGCGGAAGCCGTCCCCTGCTTGCAACGTATTCGTCGCAACATCATCGAACGAACGCTCTGTCCAAGCGATGTAATCGTCTGGGACAGACCCTCTACAGCCGCTCAGCGTGAAAACTGCCGCGAGCAGCAACACGCCGCGTTCATGCGTGCCCATCATGCGCTAGTTGCGGAACTCGACGAACAGGAAGGCCCGATGTCGAATGTACCCCGCGTCCGCCGCTGGAGCGATCTGGCCATTCACGTCAGCCGCGCTGACGGTCTGACAGTTGGAGTCGCGGTTCTCGACCGAATAGCGAATACCCGTCGAGAACCAATCCAGCGGGTTCAACCCGACGTTCGCGTCTCCACCAACTGCGGTTTCCTGCCGTCTGTCACCCGAGCAGGTTTCGCCGCCCACCGTGTTGTCCACAGTGTCGGCGAACAGATTCCGTTGTAGATAGGCTTCAGCTCCGAACGAGAGCATCCCAAGGGAGCTATCGCCGCCCAAAGAGGCTCGGTGAAACTCATAACCATTCTCCACCACGCCTTCGTCATAGTTGTGAAGGTAACCGAGCCCAAAGGTGGTGTTTGGGTTGACGTGCGCGGTCAGGTCCGCCTGCAGCAGATAGGTCCCGATATTCGCAGGAAGCGCGCCTTGGGAAGCGCCGCCGACGGAGCCTGCTCGATATGACGACCCACCGTAACCGGCGGCCACCAAGATGCTCATGCGCGGCAGGAGCAACCCCGTAAGGCCTGCTGTAATTCTGAACGGAGTCGAATCTGCGTTCGCCACCACAACCGACCCGAAGTTCGGCTGGTTCTGCTCATTGCGCAGCGACATGATATTGGCGGACAAGAACGCGCCGGTCTTCGGCAGGAAGTTGTACTTCAGCTCAAGTCGACCACCGATTCCGTTCTTGTTCAACGAAGACAATTCGTCATAACGCCACAACCGATGGAAGCCCGCGAGCTCAGCCGTGAAGCCGATGCGACTCGTGCGCAGCGCGCCGCCAGGATGGAATCCGAGCGCCAACTCAAAGGTGTTATCGGTCGACTGGAATGGTTCTGATCCGCGGCTGAATCCCGCCCGAGTTGCCCGCGTCAGCTGATCACTTGGTGTGATAGAAATCACGCCATTGGGATTGAACTGAAGAGCCAAGTCAAAGGCGATCGACTCACCGCTCTGCCCGCGCTCGTCTTCGTCGCCGAGGTACTGTCCCCAGTTGAAGCCCACGCCGCTATCGAGCGCGACGAGCTCTGGGTCGATGGTTGTGACGCGAATTGCTGGCGTGATGTTCAGCAACAGCCCCGGCTCACGCGCATCGGAATCACTCGAAGAGAACAGGTTGGAGTCCCAGCCTGTCTCTAACTTCAAACTAGCCTCGATGTTAACGTTCCCTACCTCAGTCCCCTGTGCGAACACAGAGGAGGAGAGCAGGCAAATCACCGAGAAAGTGAGCGTGTTGGTTACTTGTCTAAGCGTCACACGAGTCCCCATGACAAGAACGAGATCTCGTCGGGAAGTAGGTAGAAGGCACTCTTCGTAGGCGCCGGTCAATAAGCCGGCGAAAACAGGAGGTCAAGCGAAGACCTGACGATGCTAGTTCCAGGGTGTACCACGAAGATCACGATCATCCGAACCCGAGCCACTGATCGGTGACGACAAATCACCGGTCTGCGTGACCTCTGCAGTCGGGATCCGAGAATCAACCGCGACGCTCCTCGCCTGATCGCCAGTAAAGCTCGCGACGCCACTCTCGCACTGCTGTGCCTCGACGCTCAACACAACGACTCGGCTGTGCGCCGTATTGATGA
>JBLFZA010000113.1:0-13057 GCA_047610025.1 Bradymonadia bacterium
GTCTTTCCATATAAGCGGGCTGGTGAGGACCCAACGCGGATGTTCGCCGGCGAGGGGTCGCCCGAACAGACGAACCGCCGCTTCCATCTGCTCGCGCAGGCGCAGCCGGCAGCGAGGCTCTCCACCGCGTTCGATTCCGTTACGCTCTACGGCCGCGACCCCGGTGAGCGACCTGACGTCTACGGCAAGGTCGGAAACGCAGGAGTGAGCATCGCGTCGCTTGATGACGCGAAGCGGCTCTACTCCGGCTTCGAGCTGACCTCGCCCACGACCAGCGTGTCGATGACGATCAACGGGCCTGCGCCTATGGTGCTCGCGATGTTCCTGAACACGGCGATCGACCAGGCCGTCGAGCGCAGGTTGAAGGAGACCGGGCGCTGGGACGCAGCGGAGGCACGCATCGCCGAGCTCGCTCCGGACTCGCCTACGTACCGCGCGGACCTGCCAGAGAGTCACGACGGTAGCGGTCTCGGACTGCTCGGCGTGTCCGGCGACCAGCTGCTCGACGCGGAGGAGTACGCCGAGGTGAAAGCCGCGACGCTCACCTCGGTGCGCGGCACCGTACAGGCGGACATCCTGAAGGAAGACCAAGCTCAAAACACCTGCATCTTCAGCACGGACTTCGCGCTGCAGATGATGGGCGATATGCAGCAGTACTTCGTCGACCACGCGATTCGGAACTTCTATTCCGTATCGATCAGCGGCTACCACATCGCAGAAGCCGGAGCGAACCCGATCACACAGGTCGCCTTTACGCTCGCTAACGGGTTTACCTTCGTCGAATATTATCGCTCACGCGGGATGGACGTCGACGATTTTGCGCGGAACCTGTCGTTCTTCTTCTCGAACGGCATTGACCCCGAATACGCGGTTATCGGTCGCGTCGCGCGGCGCATCTGGGCCGTCGCCATGCGAGACGTCTACGGTGCGGGCGCTCGAAGTCAGCAGCTGAAGTACCACATTCAAACATCGGGTCGGTCGCTGCACGCGCAGGAGATCGACTTCAACGACATCCGCACGACCTTGCAGGCGCTCTATGCCATCGCGGACAACTGCAACTCGCTTCACACGAACGCCTACGACGAGGCGATTACGACCCCGACAGAGGAGTCGGTCCGTCGAGCGCTCGCGATTCAGCTCATTCTGAACCGAGAGTTCGGTTTGCTGAAGAACGAGAATCCCCTGCAGGGCGCGTACATTATCGATGAACTCACGCAATTGGTCGAAGACGCCGTGCTCGCGGAGTTCGACAGACTGACGGAGCGTGGCGGGGTGTTGGGCGCGATGGAATACATGTACCAGCGGTCGCGTATTCAAGAAGAGTCGCTCGAGTATGAGTCGAAGAAGCACAGCGGCGAAGTGCCCATCGTCGGCGTAAACACCTTCCTGAATCCGAATCCGCCCGAAGGCGTGGTCGAGATTGAGCTCATTCGCGCGAGCGACGAGTCAAAGCGAGCGCAGATCGATGGGGTGCGTGACTTCCAGCAGCGGCAATCCGAGCGCGGTGCGGAGTCAATAGAGCGACTAAAGGTCGTAGCGCTGGCTGGCGGTAACGTGTTCGAGGAGCTGATGGAGACCGTCAAAGTCTGCTCGCTCGGCCAGATCAGCGACGCGCTCTTCCAAGTCGGTGGCCAGTACCGCAGGAACATGTAGCGATGCGAGACGGCCAACATCACGTCGTCATCTCGATGCTCTGCGCGGCGTCGCTGCTGGGCTGTCCGTCGGCCGAAGATGGCGTGCAGGCGGGAACCGTAGCTGAATCGGCTGCCGAGCAGAGTGTCGGCGACGGTGCAGGGCGTTCGGCTCCAGGTGAGCGGCCTGAAGGCCCAGCCCAGAACGGCGCACACCCAGCCCCTCACGCGGTCGTGCACGTTGGCGTGACCTGCGTGACGTATGAGGCCGAGCCCAGCGACCGAACGATCGTTGTGTCGGAAAGCCACGGGGCGGCTCTCACGTCGGTTGAGGTGACGTGTGCGCTGGCGAGCGAGGACCGACCGCGTCCCATGGTCGAGTCTCTGCGAATGCCTCTGGGAGAGGTCGAGTTGAGCGTGTCCGAGCCGTCCGTCGAGAACGTCGGGGCTCACGTCTTGGACGTGAGTGGTGAGACGTGGCTGAGCGTCAATTATCGCAGACTCGATGCCACGAACACGACATTTACGGTCGAGACCGCGTTCGCGAATCCGTGGTCAACCCACGCGCCCTAGACGTCGAGGGTGAGCCAGTCGCGGAGAGCTGGGCCTATGAGTTTGGGGGCGGTGCGGAGCTCATCGAGGTTGCGGCTTCCGGTGAGCAGCATCACGGCCCTTAGTGTCTCCGTGAGCGTCTCCGCGACTTGCTCTGCGCCGGCCATGCCACCGTTCATTGCAGCTCGCAGCCAGGGCAGGGCGGAGGAGGTGAGCTGCGCGCCTAGCGCGATCGACTTGGCGGCGTCTTGGCCGTCGCGAAGACCGCCGGATGCGATGACTTCGAGCCCTCTCTTGTGGGCGAAGGCGACACCGGCTGCAGTTGGCACTCCCCAATCCCAAAGCGTCTCACCGACGGCCTGTCGTACAGACTGGCCGCGCAGTGCCTCGACGCCCACCCAGGTTGTGCCGCCGACGCCCGAGACGTCCACGGCGCGCACGCCGGCCGAGACGAGTTTATCGAGAGTGCGCGGCGATAGGCCACAGCCCGTTTCTTTCGCGATCACCGGGACGGAGAGCTCGCTGGCGGCGCGTGCGATGCCGTCGAGGCAACCGCGGAAGTCTCGGTCCCCGTGGTCTTGGATGATCTCCTGCCCCGGGTTCAGATGGATGCAGAGCGCCGAGGCTCCGACGATTCCCACGAGGTCTTCTAGCTCTGCCGTTGTCATCTCGGCGGCCTGCACCGCGCCGATGTTGCCGAAGATGAGGGTGGTCGGAGCGACGTCGCGCACCTGGTAGGTGGCCGCGACGTTGCGGTCTTTCAGAATGGCTCGCTGGCTTCCCAGCCCAAAGGGCATGCCGTGGTGTTCAGCGACCTCGGCAAGGAGGCGGTTGATCTGTCCGGCTCGCTCGATGCCACCCGTCATGCCGCTGATCATGACCGGCAGCCGAATCGTGTGGCCGAGGAACGTGGTCGACATGTCGATCGCTGCCGAGTCGAGCTCAGGGAGCGAATCGTGGATCAAGGTAACGTCTCCGAGCAGGGTCGTGCGCTCGCGCGCCTCGACCTGCTCGTCGTTGCAGAGATCGAGGTGGTCGGCCTTTCGTTGTCCGATAATCGAGGGTTCTGATGCCATGTTCTCGCTCACGATGCGTATGAGGCGTGGAGAGGATGCGTCTAGATGTCGCTCAGTCTGTGGCCAAGGGGCCATCTGAGCGAAGTGCCTTGGCACAGTGAACGCCTTGCTCGTGCGTTCCGCGCACTGGGCGACCTGCACAATGCGACTAACCCCGAGTTGGTGGCCCTGTGTCATGATTTTGCGTGCCGATAGCTGCGAGCGTCCGACGTATCGGCAATCCTCGGGAACGGAAAGGGGAGAGCTGACAGCGGCGCGAAGCAGAACGCGTTGAGATGAACCTGAGGCTGCGCCTTGAGCGTTATCTCCCATGCTTGCGGCGTGCGCGAGGAGGAGTAGGGTCCGCCAATGACCGAATTTCGATTTCCAATTCCGCGCGCGGAACGATTGACGCTGCTCATCGGTGCATCGGCCGCGGTCGGTGTGCTGCTGGCGTTGCTCGTCATCTTGCGCAACTTTGCAGCGGGGGCAAACCTCTCTCTCGGTGAGTTTTTCGCGCGGGAGCCCGCCCTTCGACTGCAGTTCGCGGCGCTGTGCGCCGTCAACGTCATCGCGCTCTACGCGTTGGCGTCATTCGTCCGCTCGAAGAGCAGCGCGATATTGGTCATTG
The DNA here is from genome assembly GCA_047610025.1 of Bradymonadia bacterium. GTDB lineage: Bacteria > Myxococcota_A > Bradymonadia > REDH01 > REDH01 > JBLFZA01. The sequence continues at coordinate 3,870 of JBLFZA010000113.1, forward strand.
GCAGCGAGTTCGTGCGGTTTACTCGCCGAGGCGCGTTTGGGTTGCCGATCGGTGCGGCCGACGTGACGATGACGTGCTCCGATGTTGATGTCCTTCGCGCACAGCGAGTGCGCAGAGGGAGCGTGGTGAGAGTTGAGGCCGAAATTCTGGCGGGTCGTGAGACCATTCGCGTCAATCTGGAGCATGCCTCTCCGGGCCTGCCGATCACGACGTCCAATAGCGCGACGTGGCTCGCTCATCCCCTCATGAAGGCCTTGGAGTCGGCGTCCGAGACAACGGCGACGGTCCTGTGAGGGGTTCGCTTACGGCCATTGCGATGCTGGCGTTTATGACGACCACGTCGTTTGGCTGTGCGTTGTTTCAACCCCCTGTGCCTGGTGCAGATGCTGCTGCGAGAGTTGCGGTGCCTAGCCGAGCGCTTGTGTTGGCGGACGTCGTGGCGGGAAACTGGTCCAGAGGGGAGCTGCGTGCTCTGGGTCAGCGCTTGGACGATCGCACGCCCGACGCTGATAGCGCGCTGCGCGCCGAGGTTGTCACGGCTCTCTTGGTGCTCGCGCGCCTCGAAGCAGAGCGGCGCCCCGGGGAGGCCTCCGCGTCGATCGATCGGGCCAGCGCGCTCACCGGTTGTGCCGGTGTGCCCCTTGACCTTGAGTGTTTCCAAGCTCGAGTCGGCCGCGATTTGTCCGGGCATTCCGAGAGCGCCAACGCCAACACCGTCATGCGAGCTGCGTGGTCCGAAGCGCCGCCTGGCCTGGCGGCCCTGGCTAACTCAGAGTCTTCGTGGCGGCTCGCAGCGCGCGCGCTGGTCGTGCGGCGCATCGTCGGCGCTGCCCGTTCACAGGTGCTGCTGCAGAGTGACGCAGACTCGGCGCTTGCGCTCGCAGCCGCCGAGTCTCTCGCGGGCGATGCGGGCACCAGGAACCCGAGCGGCACCCTCAGCCCGTGGCGTGAAGGACCAGCAGGGGCCGTGGCCGACGCCGCGGCTGCGTTGGGTGTGGCTGTTCAGTTCAGCGAACTCTCCATCGCTGGCGGCGCTTTTGCCGACTCGCTGCACGCAGACCGAGAAGCCCTCGCTGCCGTGTCGCTCCGCGGTGCGCTTCGTCCGTCGGACCTCACGTCGATCGCGTTGCGCCCGCCGCGGATGTTCGGAGAGTGTGATGCGGGAGCCGTCGCGCCAAGCTCGATCGTCCTGCTCTTGCGCAGCAGCGGTGTCTACTTGCCGGGCCGGCCGAGCCTCTCGATCGAGCGGGACGGACGGACGCTCACCGTGGTCGCAACAGAAGTACCGCAAACACAGCTCTTGGCCTTCGATGGGCCAGGCAGGCTTCCGGTTGATGCACTCGACGGGGCCATGCTTCCGGCGCTACGCGACGCGCTCGCTGAGCGAGATGCCGAAGGACAGCCGATCAGCATCGTGGTGGATGGCAACGTCTACTTCTCGACCCTTCGAGCGGTTCTACACACGTTGGCACAACTCGACATTGCTCGACCAAGGTTGCTGGGCGTTGCCGAGAACCGCGATCTCTTTGTGAGCGTTCCGATCGACGTGTCGACTGCCTTGGAGCCGGTTCATCACGCGCTGATGATGCGCAGCGATGGGTACTTTGTCCGTCCCTACGACGAGACCGGGCTCGGCGAGCAGCATAGCATCACGCTCACGGCCGAGGCGCCGCTGCTTGAAGTAGCGCGGCTGCTGGAGGACCTCTTCGACAGCGGTCGCGCCCGCGGTGACCTCAGTCTAACAGTCATCGTGGACGACCCGACAGCGGATGTCGGCGTGCTCTTTCACCTGCTTGACGCCATCGTCTGGCGTCGCGATTTGGTGATGGTTGACGATGACCTTTCGTTCCTCCGGGCGGCGCCTTCCCGCGTCGACGGCGTCCCCAGGGCGCTCGTACCAGCCGGAGTGCGGCTGAGCTACTAACGCTCGAGCTCCTGGGAGAGCCTCCGAATCTACGGGGCTAGGGCTGGCTCCACCAAGCGTCGCGGAGCTCGGCCTGTTCGGCACTGGGCGCCTCGACAAGCTCACAGGTGTACGTGGCAGCGGGCCGGGTCGCGACGCTGACCGGTGCTTCGATGAGACGGCCGCGGCGCATGAGGTGAACCCTGACGCTCTGGCCGGACGACAGGCGCTTGGCGTGGTCCTCCCAGTTCGTCGCCGTCACCTCGCGGTGATCGAGGGCGACCAGTCGGTCCCCGGCGTACACGTTGCCGCCGGCGTTCGGCCCGTCACTGAGAACAGCGTCGACGACGATGGCACCCGCGCGCGCGCTTGTGTTCCACCCAAACGTAGGATGCTCGCTGTCGACCGGGGTAAGAGCGACGCCGTGGGAGAGCAGCAACGCCTCCAGCGGAGGCTCTACGGTTGAGTACACCCAAGTGTTGAGCATTGGCCCGCAGTCGACTCCGGTCGCCTCGCTAAAGAGGCCGGGCAGCTCTTCATCGGAGAACCCTCGCCCGGTCTCGTTGCAATGTGCCCAGAGCGCGCGCAGCACGTCCGTGAGTGAACGCACGCCCTTCGTCTCTTGGCGAATCGTCAGGTCCAGACCCATCGCGATCATCGCACCCCTTAGGTAGTAGCTCACCGTTCGGTTCGGTGAATTCTGGTCCGGACTGTACAGCCTAATCCAGGCGTCGTAGCTCGATTGGGCGACGGTTTGACCGAAACGGCCAGGGATGCGCGCGAGACGCTCGAAGTCGTTCTTGAGCCACCCGAGGTAGTGGGATTGCTCTACGACACCCGCCCGCAAACAGTTCAGATTGTCCACGTACGACGTCACGCCCTCTGCAATCCAGAGAGCCTGGGTGTGATTCTCGGTGAGGTAGTCGAAGGGCCCCAGCGCTAGCGGTCTGATGCGCTTGATGTTCCACGTGTGGAAGTGCTCGTGGGAGATCAGCCCCAGCATCTCGCGATAGCCTTCTTCGGTGTCGAAGTAGCGCCACGGAGTCGCGAGCGCGGTCCCATTGAGGTGCTCCAGCCCGCCGCGACCTGATTCCGTGATGTGAAACACGAAGAGGTAGTGCTCGTAGGGCAGTACGCCGTCAAACACTGCTGCGTTGGCCTCGACGAGAGCACGCGTGTCCGCCGCGAGCTTCTCGAAGTCGATGTCTACAGCGTCATCACCCCAAAATACCATGTCGTGCGTCGCGCCGAGCGCCTCGAACGAATGCGTGGTGTGAGGGCCTGCTTCGACGATAGCGTCGGCGAGCACATCGTAGTCGGAGGCGACGTAGGCACCGCCCTCCTTTGGCAGGGGACAGTGCACGTCCCAGCCTTTTGGAGCGTGGACCGTGAGTCGCGAGGGTTCGTGCAGTCGGCCTTCGAAGAAGACCAGCGCGTTCGTTCCGTTGAAGAAGGCGTGGGTGCCATCGACGTGCGGGGTCCGGACCGTGAGCTCGTGAGCGAACACGGTGTAGCCGATCACGACTTCACTGGCGTCGCGCGTGTCGACTGACCATGAGCCCTTCGCGGTCTTGGTAACAGGCAGCGTACGCCCTTGGCCATCGTTCGCCCACGGTTCTCCGAGGAAGCGCGCGAACTCACGGAGCACGTAGCTCCCAGGCGTCCACGCCGGGATGTGGAACACCGTGGCAGGCGCGGGGCTTGCTGCCCTCACTTCGACGACGAGTTCGTGCGTGTGTGGGGCGACGATTTGAACGGTGTAGTGCATCATAAGGCGGCTTCGGGGAATGCGCGCTGCAGGTTTCCCCAGCGGGGAAGTGGGCGCATCATGAGATCAATAAAGGGTCTCTCGCTCTTCAGTTGGGAGCGCGTGTCACTGATGACGCGCTGCAAACGTTCGAGTGAGAGCAAGAGATGAAAGGGAGCCGGGGGGCGGCGATACGTGATCAGATGATCACAGTAGGGTCGATTGACCAGGGTCGAGCGGCGGGCGAGCTGCTGCACCGGCAGGAAAAGCGCGTTGCGATTGAGCACCGGGGCGAAGGCGTCAAAGGCCAGCACGAACGAGTTTCGGTAGCCGATCTCCCCGCGCTGCACCGTCTGCCATGCCGCGCGACAAGGAACGTTGCTGATAACACCGCCGTCGGTCAGACGCAGCAGTCGGCGCTCATGCAGCAACTCTCGGAGAGTCTGCGCCGAGGGGTTCGCGTCATCGAAGATGTCGTAGTGGATGATGCCGGGCACGGCGCATGAGAGCCCCATGGCGTCGATCGCGTCGAAGTCTTCGAGACCTGGGCCACCGAACACGACCTCTTCGAGCAATCTCGGATTGTCGAGCATGGTCTTCATCGTGCCGACGAAGAGGCGGAGCTGCTTCTGTGCGCGCTGCGGTCGCCGTCGCCCTGTGGTCAACTCGATCTGACGCTCAATGTCGGAGAGCGCGAGGCCAATCCCAGTGCGGAGGCCGGTGACGACCGCGCGGTAGGGGATAGCGAGATCGGTGATCCGTGGGATTGGTTTGCCGATGAGACGTTGAAATGTGTCGTTGCCAACGGCCCGTGCTTTGAGCTCGATCGTGCCGGGGAAGCCGTAGCGCGAGTAGCCCCGGTAGGGTGTGAAGACCTTGGACCATTCGCTCGGTCGAGGGAGCGCCAGCGCTGTAGCGACTGGGTCGTAAGCGTTTCGTTCGGCGCGAAACATCCCGATCAAGGCTCCCATACTGGCGCCAACGATGAGGCTCGGCGTCAGCCCCATGTCCGCGAGCAGCGCGAGCGCGCCGAGATGGCAGTAGCCGGAACCGCCGCCGCCGCCGAGCACCAGGACGAGCGCCTTCTGCGTCACCTCCCGCTCGAAGCGATCGAGCGATAGCTCCCGCGAGTAGTGCGTGAGGACGTGGGTGCGCACCTCGTCGACTCGCGTCATGATCGATGGGCGAAGCTGCTTGAGCCCGCGCCAATCGATGGCGCGTTCGCCGCCGGGCACAATGAAATAGGAGAGCTGTTCGATCAGCCAGTGACGGAAGGGCGCGACGAGTTCGAACGCATCGACGTCACCGTGTCGCGTCGTGATGGGCCCAAGCGCGGCGACGGCGATCGCATAGCGGATCGCCTCAAGTTCATGTGATTCGAGTGCGCTTTTTTTCTTCGCGCATCGCCTTACAAGTTCGCGCTCAAGCTGTCGTAATGGTTCAAGTTGTGAGAACTGGGCGTGCAGTTCCAAGATGCGCTCAACGGGTAAGGTGTCGGAGCGTGGAGAGTCCACGAGACAGAGGTCGTGGCGATCGTATAGCGCGATCGGGAGGAGGACGCGACCGACGCGCGGTCCTTGGCGAAGAGTGGCTCGCAGGACTACGAAGGGGAATGCTCCGTCTTCGCACCCGCATTCTTCTGGCCTTTGTTGTCGCTCTCCTGCCCGTCGCGGTGGGCGTGGGCCTGTGGGCGTCCCAGGCGGCCGAGCAGGCGCTGGACGAGGAACTGAGTCAGCGCCTGACCGATGTGGCTGGAGTGCTCGCCGCTCAGATCACCGACAGCCCGGCGGCCGGCCGGTTGTCCCGGCTGGAGCCGGACTCGACCGCCTCGATCGCGCGCTTCCGAGACGGGCTCGTGGTCGCGCGTGACGCGGCGAGCTTGCGTCGCATTCGAATCGTCGACGTGCAGAGTCGCACGCTGGTGGACACCGAGCGGGACAGTGAGCCCTTTCGGCCGGCCTTCGACCTCGGTGGCGACGCAACCGACGTGCAGCGCGCGCTGGAGTCCGGCAGTCCGCAGGCGAGTGTGCGTTTCGAAGCCGAAGATGGGCGCCTCATCAAGCGCGGAATCGCTGTCATTTCCCAAGAAGGCCAGGCGATCGCGCTCGTCGTCGTGGACGGCTCCGCAGAGTATTTCGGACGCTTGATCGAAGCCCGGCGGGCGTTGGCGATCGCTGGGGTGGGCTCGTTCCTGCTCATTGTTCTAGTGACGAGCATCGTCAGTCGACGGATCACCGCGCCGCTCTCCTCGCTCAGCCGCGCGGCACGGCGCATTGGTGGCGGCGATCTCCACACGCCAATCGAAGTGAGGGAGAACGACGAGATCGGCGATCTCGCCAACGCCTTACGCAACATGCAACGCAGCCTGGCCTCACGTGAAGAAGAAGCGCAGATGATGCTGGCTGGCATCGCGCACGAGATTCGAAACCCACTGGGCGGGATGGAGCTCTTTGTCGGGTTGCTTGAAGAGAGCGTAGAGCCGGAGTCCGACGCCGAGGAGTACGCCGGGCGCGTGCGCCGCGAGCTTGGATACCTCTCTCGAGTTGTCGAAGAGTTCCTCGCCTATGCTCGAGACCGCCCGCTCGAGTTGTCGCGATGTACGATGCGCTTCGTCGTGGATGAAGTGTTTGAGTCGGTCTCTGCAGCCGCGGAGCAGCGCGGCGTTCACTTGGTCGCGGAAAGCGACGCGGGTGAACTTAGCGGCGACCTTGAAGCCCTGCGTGGGGTGCTGCACAACTTGGCGCTGAACGCCGTGCAGGCATGCGAGGCTGGGGGGACCGTCACACTGCAGGCAGTCGCCGATGGTCGCGAGCGTGTGCTCCGCGTCTTGGATGACGGGCACGGGATGCCGGAGTCAGTGCGCACCGAGGTGTTCAGACCGTTTTACACGACCCGCGAGAAGGGCACTGGCCTCGGCCTGGCGCTCGCGAAGAGGATTGTTGAGCGTCACGGAGGAGCGCTAACGCTGACGAGTGAGGTCGGAGTCGGCACGGCCGTTGCAGCTCGAGTGCCATTCAACGCAGACGCACCGCACGTGACGAAGCTCGTGAAGACCCCAGGCGGGCTTCGAGTAGACGACGACTTCGACGGCGACATGATAGGCTAGCCACTATGCCCACAATTCTGGTTATCGACGACAATGAGACGGTGCGCGACGGGGTGGCGACTGTGCTGCATCGCATGGGCCATCGCGCAATCGTGGCGAGCGGTGGTGAGGACGGAATGCAGGCGCTCGAGCGTGATGAGGTCGACGTCATCATCACGGATCTCAAGATGGCTCCGGTCGATGGTCTAGAGGTGTTGCGACGAGCACGCGAGATGGATCCCACCGCTGTCGTAGTCGTCATCACGGCACACGGTACCGTGAAAACGGCGGTGGAGGCGATGCAGCTTGGTGCGCTCGACTTTATTGAAAAGCCCTTTCCAGCAGAGCTTTTAAAGTCGAAAGTCTCGAAAGCTGTTGAGGTGCGAGCGGAACGCAATCGCGGTGAACGGCTCGAACGAGAGAACGAGCTGCTGCGAGAAGAGTTGGGCGACGGCGACCTTGGTATGGTGGGCGACGCGCCTCCCATGCGGCAGCTGTTTTCTCGTATCGCTCGCGTTGCTCCCACCGACTCCAGCGTCTTGATCATCGGCGAGTCGGGCACCGGTAAGGAACTCGTCGCGGCGGCCATTCACGAGCAGAGTGAACGCCGAAGCGGCGCCTTCGTGAAAGTGAACTGCGGCGCGATCCCAGAGAACCTGCTGGAGTCCGAACTCTTTGGACACGAGAAGGGCGCATTTACCGATGCCGGCAAGCGCAGATTAGGCCGATTTGAACTCGCAGAAAAAGGCACCATATTTCTTGATGAAATTGGTGACATCACACCGGCAATGCAGGTGAAATTGCTGCGGGTTTTGCAGGAGAGAACCTTTGAGCGAGTCGGTGGAGAGAAGACAATCTCAGTCGACGTGCGGGTCGTCGCGGCGACCAACAAGGACCTCGAAGCCGAGGTGCGCGAGGGTCGCTTCCGGGAAGATCTGCTCTACAGGCTCCGCATCATCCCGCTCGCGGTTCCGGCCCTTCGCGAGAGGCGGGGAGACATCCTCCCACTCGCTCGACACTTCATCAGCAAGCTCGCGACGCGAACGCGCTCAAAGGTCACTAACGTGCAAGACGCTGCCGTCGCCGCGATGCAAGCGTACGGCTGGCCAGGCAACGTCCGCGAGCTTGAAAACGCGATGGAGCAGGCCCTCGTCTTCGCCGACGGCACCGAGATCACGCTGCGAGACCTTCCCTCGCAGATCGTCGGGGCTGACCCGCGCGACGCACTGCATTTACCTGAGGGTGATCGCAGCCTGCCCGAGCTGCTCGAAGAGCTCGAACGACAGCTCATTTTACGCGCCTATGACCGGGCGGATGGCGTCAAAACTGAGACGGCTAGGCTGCTCGGAATCAAGACCCCCGCGCTGTACTACAAACTCGAGAAGTACGGCATCGGTGAGGTCAAGTCGCGCACCTCAGATTCTTGAGGGTGCCGCGCCGATCACACCACGAAGTTTTGAGTCCATGAGGCGATGATCAGAATGAGTTCTCATCTTAACTCCTCAGCGTGCGCACTGCGGGCCGCGGATCGCGGGTTGCCAGCGGGGATCCATTTTTTGGGCACTGAACTTGCTCATCTGTGGGGTACAGACTCTTCCACACTGCGTCAGATCGGCTCCCTCGTGAACACCGCCTCCCAAATAATGCACCGCTTCGGAGCCACCGTGCTTCGCGTGGTGTTGGTGGTGCTGTTGGCGCTGTTTGGTGTGCTCATCGCCGGCGCAGTGAGCGCGCAAACGGTGACCGAGGCGACGCGTGCACTCGGCGTAGCCGACGCCAGCGTCGGTGAAGAGACAGAGCGCTTCGAAGAGCTGCTGGGCCGCTATGAACGAGAGCTCGCGACCGTGAACGCGCTGCGAAGCGGTGGCGTCCTCAACGCGTTTAGCCAGACGACGCTGCGTGACGCGCTCCGACAGGCGAACTCCTCGGCGGATACGTTGGCTATGGCTGACGCTGTGCGTCTCGACGCGGTCGCTCGACGTGAGGTCGCTGGCGTCGCGCTGGCTGCAGCGCTGCAGGCAGAGATGGATCAAATCGAAGCCCAGCTCTTGTCGCGAATGAACGCGGCCTCTCTCGCGGCGGCTGTCGGCCAGCTCAATGCCCTGTCCAGCCGCCTCGCTGAGCTCGCGCAGCGCGCCGCCGACGAGCCGATCGAAGTGGCCATCTCCGAAATTTTGGCAGACCTCCCCGAAACCGCCGAGGAGATGCTGGCCGCGGCTGATGAGCTTGCGGACCACGCGGTGAGGTTGGAGACCGATCTCGCGTACTGGTCCGGTGAGGCAGCACGCTATGAGACGCGCCGTCGAATACAGCAGCGTAACGCCGAGTACCGTGTGCAAGACGACCTTTTTGGGGACGGCACGGCCCGACCGACAGCTCGCACGAGCCAGGGAGCCGCGACTGGCGGCGACTCGAATCCGGTAGAGGGTGAGGTGACCTCGAGCGGAGCCGAA
>JBLFZA010000114.1:0-12955 GCA_047610025.1 Bradymonadia bacterium
AGCATAGCGAGCGCGACCCACGCGGCGAGTCGCACGTAGGTCTCCTCTGAGCACACCGTTGTCGTCGTCGGGTCGAGGTCTCTCGGCGCGAGCTGCGAGGTGCGCAACCCGATGACAAACACCGCCATGAGTGCGCAAAATAGGAAGAGCGTGCTCCACAGCCCGCCGCTATTGTCGGCCGCCTCGTAAATGAACAAGAAGATGGCGACGACAGCGCTGGGCGCGATAAGCTCGCGGGCGCCAACGTTGATCCGGGTTCCGACGCCGGAACCGGCCCCTACGAGCGAACGCCTGGGCCGCGTTGTGGCTTGTCCATGGTCACTCGGCGTGGTCGCAGACGCGGCCAATCTCGCTCCGGATTCAACACGCACCGATAGGCTTGTTTGCTCTGAAGAAGCCAACCTCTCCCTCGCCTCGTTTGGGGGAACGCGCGAACCGCTGCGCCGCGCTGCTATGCCACCAACGCTAGCGGAATCCCCTGGGGCACGGTCAAGCCGAAGCGCCGCATCGCGCAACAAACCGTATTCCGGTGTATTCTCGCGACGCGTTGGCTAGCGGTCCAACAGCGATGAATCCCTACACCGAACGCATCGGCTAACGAGCCGGCGTGCTCGCCGCTCCGAACCAACCAATATCACCGAGTTCCATGAGCAGGTTCCCTTCGCCTGTGTTTACGTCGATCTCGATGAGCTCGCCTTCGACAGTCAGCCCGAAGAGGTAGCCCCACGCCGCGGTCAAGCCGAAGACGCGGCCGAACCCCACCTGCCCGATCAGCGTCGCGGCGCCCGTGCGAGAATCGATGATGACCAGGTCATCTGCGCGATCGCGGTCCTCTGGGTCCTTCGACGTCATGTAGAGCACGTCGCCCTTGTCGATGACGCAATCGCCACTGGAGGTCACGACGCGACCCTCGATCACCCCCATATCACCCACAATGATGGCAGCGCCGGTCTCGAGGTTAATGCGGTACAGCGTATTGCTCGCCGTCGCGAAGCCGGTGGACGTCGAGTCGATCGCGAGACCGTTAGCGCCAAAGTCCTCAACACCAAGTTGACCCACTTCATCCCATCGTTGACGACGCTCGTCATACGAGAACAACGCTTCTGCCGTGATGCCGTAGAGCGTGCCGTCGGGTGCGGTGTCGAAGTCCAAGAGGCGCGGTACTTCGCCGACCTCGTTCGCGGTACCGCGGAAGGGGTCGATCTCGTAAAGCGCGTCACCACTGTGTCCGAAGAACACGCACGGGATGCCGTCGTTCACGTCACCGTTGCAGTTGTTGTCGGCAAAGTCGCAGCGCTCTGGCACACCCGGGCGGTCGCGTGGTTCGTCATCGTTGCAGTCGAGCCCGCCGCAGGCCGTGGACTCCACTCCGTCGTTGTCGCGGTCGCAGAGATTTGGCCCGGTATCGACCGTCGTGTCCGGCGCGTCGACAACGGCGTCCCCGGCCGTGTCCGCTTCGCCGTCATCGGTATCTGTTGCCGTCGTGTCCGGCACGTCGGAGCCGGCGTCCGTCTCGACCACGGCGTCCTCGTCGGTGTCGCGGAACGAGATATCGCGCTCCACGGCGTCCGTGGGCACAATGATCGGGTCATCACCGCACGCAGCGGTGACGAGGAGAAGCGCGACGAACGCGGGGCGAGTGAGCCGAAGCGTGTGCATCAAAGGGGTCACGATAGCGAAGAGGCTTAGTGAGTAGGCGACTCTTGCGCCTTGAGTTGGCCGGTCGGGAGATCGGCCGGGAGCGGCTCCGAGATGACGGTTTGCACCGCCGTCACGAGGCGCTCGCGAGAACCACGCTCTTCGAGCACTTTCAAGAGTTCAAAGATGGCGCGGCGCATCTCAGAGGATGGGATTCCCGCTTGGGCGAGTTCATTCAAGCGGTCCTTCGCCATCATGACATGCTCTTCGCGCGGCGGATCCATGCGGCAGCGGAAGATGCGGTCGTGCTGAGTTGGCATCGTCGTCTCCGCGTCGGTGGCGAGCTCTTCAAAGAGCTTCTCACCGGGGCGAATGCCCGTGAACTGGATCGCGATGTCGACGTCAGGCTCTAAGCCAGAGAGGCGGATCAGGTCGCGCGCAACATCGAGGATGCGCACTGGCTCTCGCATATCGAGCACAAAGACGTCGCCGTCCTCTGCGTAGGTCGCCGCTTGCAGCACGAGCTGTGACGCCTCGGGGATCGTCATAAAGTAGCGTTGCATCTCCGGGTGCGTGACCGTCACCGGCCCGCCCGCAGCGATCTGCTGTTTGAAGATCGGAATCACCGACCCATTCGAGCCGAGCACATTGCCGAAGCGCACAGCCGCGAGCCGCGTCGGGCTCTCCGCCGAAAGGCACTGCACCAACATCTCGGCGAAGCGCTTGCTCGCGCCCATCACGCTTGTCGGGTTCACGGCCTTGTCAGTCGAGATCAACACGACGCGGTCGACATCATACGCCTGCGCCGCCCGAATCACGCTCAGCGTGCCCATGATGTTGTTCTTGATCGCCTCGCTCGGGTTCCGCTCCATTAACGGCACGTGCTTGTGCGCAGCCGCGTGCAGCACAATGCGAGGTCGGTGCCTGTTCATCACCTGCTTCATTCGCTCGGCGTCGACGACGTCCGCGATAATCGTCTCGATGCGGACTTCTGGCCACTGGCCGAGCAGCTCTCGCTCAAGCGCAAAGAGGGGGTTCTCGGCTTGCTCCAACAACACCAGCCGCCCTGGTCCGAACCCGGCGACTTGGCGACAAAGCTCCGATCCAATGGAGCCACCGGCGCCCGTTACGAGGATGGTCTCGCCGTTTATCAGCTCCGCGATCTCAGCGGTGCCCAGGCGCACGGGCGCGCGACCGAGCAGATCTTGCAGGCTGACGTCGCGGATGTTCGTGACGCTCACCGTGCCGTCGAGCAGCGCGGTCGTAGGCGGTAGCACGCGATGCTTTACGTCGGCGCTTGCGCACTGGCGCACAATCGCCCGCACAGCATCTCCATTCCCGGCTTCAACGGCGATGATGACCTGCTCGACCTCAAGCTCGCGCACCAAGGCGGACAACGTCTCGATCGTGCCCAAGATCGGCGTGCCGCTCACACGCGTGCCAACCAAGGAGCTGTCGTCCGTTAGAATTCCAACGACGCGCATGTGAAGCGATGGGTGGCGCGCCGCCTCTCGAATCAAGCTCTCCGCCGAAGGGCCTGTGCCTGCGACGATTGTGCGGACGCTCGGGACCCCGTGCTCGGACCGACCAAGCAGGCTCTCGCGAATCAAACGCACGCTAACCCGCAGCAGCGCCAAGCCGCTCATCGTCAGCAAAAAGTCGATCATGAACACGCTTCTTGGCAGCGACCGGAGGCCGACCAGGTACGCCAAGAACGTGATGATTACGGTACTCGTCGCAGCCGCTTTGCCCATCGCCAGGAGGTCGTGCAACGTGACGTAGCGCCACCAACCCGAGAACTGTTGGAAGGCCAGGAACACGGCGAGCTTGATCGCGATGACGAAGAGCACCGTCGACGCCAGCATCCCCGCGTAGTCCTCTGGTTTCAGAGCAGCCGAGGGAACTGTGAAGTCAAAGCGAAGCTGAAACGCGAGCCAGTACGCGAGTCCGAAGACCACGGCGTGTGACGCAATGATCGCGAATCTTCGGAACCGAGTAGACCTATCGATCGAACGACCCATGCGTAGATGGTGGTTCTCAAGGGCAACACTAGAGTGTCTCAGCGCTAGCATGAGGCTGTGAACGGAGCCAGCGAAAACACGGTGACGATCAGGGTGAGGCAGAGGAAGCTCGAGGTGGGATCTGCCCACGCTCGCTAAGGGTAATGCCCCTAGAAGCAACTGAAATCGCTAGCGATCTCCGTTGTTGGGATTCGGAGCCACAACGGGGTTCTCCACCAGCCGACTGGTGGCGGCGGGATACCGCACGAGACGTCCCACGATTGAGTGCGGGCTTGCCGGCGGCACAAGGCGAGAGGGCCGAAAATCCACCAAAGCGCAGCGGGGGTTGCCAGCGCGGCACTGCAGCCGCCGTTACTGCCGTTGTCCTGCTCGGCCTCTGCGTCGTCGTCCGCGATGTCGGCCAGCGGCCCACTCGTCGCGATATCCTGCTCGCAGGACCGATCATCCACAGTGGCGGCTTTAGCCTCCGCTACAGTGTCCTGGCCCTCGGTGTCTTCGCGTGGGGTGTCGTCCTGGATGTCGTTCGACGCATCTGGCGCAGTGTCGGTTTCCAAAGGCATCGAGCTCCGTTCCCGGGATGCAGGCCTCGCACTCGAGCGCAGCAGGGTCCGAGGACCTTCCGGCGGGGCAAGGCCGGCAGGCGGCCGAGCTTTCCGCAGGCGCGAGATCGCCCGAGGGGCACGGCTCGCAGTCTGCGGTGCCGGCCCTCGATGCGAGGACGCAAACCGCGAAGCGAGCACACTCCCGAACACTGGTCCTCGATGAGAATTCGCCTGGGGGGCAAAGCGCGCAACGAGCGGAGCCCTGCGCGACCGCGAACGTGCCGTGGTCACACTCCGGGCACTCGAATTGCCCTTCAGACTCCACGAAGCGACCTACGGCGCAGGGGTCACAGGAAGTCGAACCTGGTTCGGCCGCGAAGCGGCCGACGGCGCAGGGCTCGCACTCCGTCGCGCCCTCTTCATCTGTTGCCCTGCCGGCAGAGCACGGGACACATGCGTCGGCGTCCACCTCGTCGGAGAATGAGCCGGGTTCGCACAGCACGCACTCACGCACATCTGGGTTTTCGCCTCGGAACGTACGCGTAGGGAGATTCGATTGACGGATCGTCCAGCCCATCAACGACTCTCACGTTGACCGTTCCTGCGCCCCTCGGGGCGATGCACTCGATTTCGGTGTCCGACCAGAAGATGATGTCGCACGTGCCACTGCCCCACAGAACCTGGCCAGGCCGGGGGCTTCCAATGACTGACGCGTCCGCTCCAAAGCCCGTACCGGCCATGATGATGAAGCCTCCGACCGCCGACTCGATTTCGTCTGGCTCAATGGTCTCGATGCTCGGAGCCGCGACCGCGACGGCGCTCCCAAGGAGAATAGAACAAGAAATGGCGATGCGACTGGCAGCGTAAGAGACGCTCGTCATGGCAGGTTCCGGCATCGGTTGGACCGAGAGCATCGACCGACTCGAAACGGCGACCACAGGTCAACGCGACGTCCACTGCAGGTGAGAGTGTTAGCAGGCACGCCAGAATTTCGTGGGATTGCTGTCGCAGATGCGTGCGGGATTGGGGGCGTCGACGAGCGGACACCGCACCTTGTCGACACGCTCTCGCAGTGTTGGCGCCGCGAGCACGTTGAGGGTAAGGTAGCCTAGCTCCCTTCCTGCCTCCTTGTGGTCAATGGCTATCGACCTCGTTCATCCCGGCTGGCTCTTTCAACATGACTGCGCGTTTTACGATGCGTGGGGACAGCGGATGGATACGGCCGAACTGCCCCGCTGGTCGGCCCCGGCGCTCGCAAAGCTGCGGGCCGCAAACCACGCCGCCGCAGGACCCGACTCCCCGTTGATTCCCGACCAGCTCTTGCAGGTCTTTGATGCGCAGCACGCAGACGGCGCTCGGCGCAAGTGCATCGACCTCTACGGCGACCTGAATGATCGCGACCGCATGCTCGGTAAGTTCGGCCTCAAACGTGAGATTGAGCACGACATCCTTGTGATGATCTGGAGTCGCTCGAAGACACGCCTGCCCGCGTTCCCAGCGCAAGGCGACCGACCGGCGCCTCCCGTCGTCGAGATCGAGCGCGAGGACTGGTACGACTCGGTCATTCAGACGCGCAAAGATGGCGTGCGGGACTGGGAGCATGACGTTATCCGCCACCAGGCCAGCATCGAGCCCGCGCGCTTCTACGGCATTCGCATCGGCGACGTCGCCGTTGCTTGCGGCGCGCGATACGATCTCAATTCGGCCTCTCGCGTCGACTCGTTACACGTCGACGAAGATTTCCGCGGCACCGGTTTCGGCCGCGCCGTGCTCGCCCGCGCCATTCGAGAAGCCAGCGCGGAACGTATCTACGGCACCTTTGACGAAGCGAACTTCGCCATTGCCGCCATTGGAGAGCGGCTAGGAGGCGCCGTCGCATTGCGCGACGTCTACCGCCGCTACGTCGGAAAGTGGGAGGACCACACGTGACGATGATTCAGACGATCGACCCCGCACGCGCCCAAGGCGACCTCGCAGAGATCTACCGCGACATCGCCAACGCAAGGGGCGGCATCGCTGCCCTGATGCGGGCGCAATCGCTCAACCCAGCAGCCCTGCAAGCGCACTTCGAGCTCTACAGCATACTGCTCTTCGGGCGCAGCGAGCTCGAGCGCCGCACGCGCGAAATGATCGGGGTTGTCGTCTCTGCCGCAAACCAGTGCGACTACGGCGTAGAGCACCACTCCGAACCCCTGCGTGGGTTCGGTGTCGAACAAGAGCTGCTTGAGGCGCTCGCCGAAGGCGAAATCCCCAACACACTCTCCGCAGCGCTTCGCGGCCTGCTGAGCTACGCACGCACGCTAACGCTCACGCCCACCTCCAACGAGGCGCAAATCGAAGCGCTGCGCGAGCTCGGCTGGTCCGACGCCGCCATCCTCGATGCCACGATGGTCTGCAGCTACTTCAACTTCATCAACCGCATCACCGTCGGACTTGGCGTCACACTCGAACGCGGCTTCGAAGAGACCTGCGCGCCCGAGTTAGTGACGGGAGAGTAGGGACCGTCTCGCGCGCGTCTCGCTAGAACTGAAGCTGCACGGCGGTGAAGATCGGCGTGCCGTCGCAGTTGGGAACTTCGATAAGCAACGTGCCGCAGTCGCGGCTGTTGCCACTCGGGCACTGCACGCCTTCGCTGCGATCAGCGAGACGCACGTCAACGGTGAACACGTCGGTCTCTCCCACAGGGATTGGGTCTCCGCTGACGTCGAATCCTTGGCGGTTCCCTGAGGGTTCCCAGGTGCCGTTTCCAGCCCTGTCCATGTAGCCGAACCAGCCGTCCGAAAGGGTCATCTCGGGCGGGGCATCCGCGATGAGCACATCCACGATGTTCATCGTGCCCTGGTTCAGATTCTGGATGTCGATCTGGAACACGCTCGGGCGACCCGGAGGCGAGTTGAAGAAGTCGAGGCGACACTCGCCAATGCACGCGGGCTCCGGCGTGAAGCACTCCTCCTCAACATCCGCGGCGTCAGGCTCGGTGGCATCCGGCTCCGTGGCGTCAGGCTCGGTGACGTCCGCAGACGCGTCGATGCCCGCGTCGCCATCGGGGTCGGAGGCGCCTGTATCGGTCGCGCTCGCGTCGGCCCCAGCGTCGCCCGCGAGCTGCGCATCCGTATCGTCGTTGTTCGTCTCATCGCCGCCGCAGGCCGCGAGGGTGAGCATGATAATCGAGGCGAGCGCTGAGCGCATGAGTGGGAGCATAAGGTCAGCGCAGGTGTGAGTCAGCAGGTGGAGCCAGCATAGCGGACTTCGCCAACCCAAGGCAGCCCGTCGAGATACTAGCGCGACGCTACCACCCAATCCCGAGACGCCGTATACTCCTGACCAACAATACGACAATCCAGCCCAACAAAAGAGATCGCTCGCGATTTCCGTTGGGTCCAAGGGGTAAGCCCCCTGGCGGTGGCGGGCTGAGCCCGCACGACCACCTCACCCACCTCCCCAAGACGCGTCACCGCTTATGAGCACGCCCGCCATTATCACTTGCGCCTTGACCGGCGTTCTCACCGATCCGACCCGCCACCCTGTGCCTGTCACCCCGGAGGAGATGGCAGCGGAGGCGAAGCGGGCGTTTGAGGCAGGCGCTGCGATCATGCACGTGCACTTTCGGCGCCAGGAGGCGGGGCTCGGGCATCTGCCGAGCTGGGAACCGGAGGTAGCCGCGGAGATTTGCGAGGCCATCCGCGCAGCGTGTCCAGGCGTCTTGTTGAACGCAACGACGGGATTGCTCGGCGACGACATTAGCGGGCCGCTCGCCTGTTTGGATGCGGTGAAACCGGAAATGGCCGCGATGAATGCCGGGTCGTTGAACTACTTACGGACCAAGCGTGATGGCAGCTGGGCGTGGCCGCCCATGTTGTTTGATAACTCGGTGCCGAAGATTGAACGCTTTGCGCAGCACATGCGTGCAGCCGGCATTGTGCCGGAGTGTGAGTGTTTCGATACTGGCATTGTGCGCAGCGTGGGCCTGATGTGTGGCGCCGGCGTGCTCGACAGCCCACCCTTCATTTCGTTTGTGATGGGCGTTGCGAGCGGCATGCCCGCCAAACCGGCCTGGCTCCCGCTCTTAGTCGACGAGCTGCCCGAAGGCGCGCGCTGGCAAACCATCGCCATCGGTCGCGCCGAAGTCTGGGACCTGCACCGCGCATGCGCTCGGCTTGGCGGAAACCTGCGCACCGGCGTGGAGGATACGTTCTACTTGCCGGGCGGCGAGCGCACGACGGGCAATGGGCCATTGATAGACGCGCTGGTGAAGATCGCGCGGGAGGAAGGCCGAGAGCCGGCGACGACGGAGCAGGCGCGGGCGGCGTTGGCGGGGTAGTTAGAGCGACGAGCGGGGTCGTTAAGGCGACTAGCAGGAAGCTGCGGGAGGTCGACCGAACCCGTCTCCCAGCAACGCCAAATCGAGATGCCCGACTGATGCGGTCGGCGTTGGGCAGACCGCATCAACTGGCGCGGGCGTTGGGGTTCGCCGATCGACTCCCGCGGCAATCGGGTTCGTCGATCGACTCCCGCGGCAATCGGGTTCGCGGGGCGGCCGCACGGCGACCGCCCTCCGATGCCGGCGGACGGTGATTTTGGGGAGGCCGTTGCTGCGGGGGCTGATGGGGACGGCGGGGTACGGGTGGGCCGGCGCGGCTGACCGACCGATGTCCCGAAGCGCGGCGCCGGGACCACCGGCGAACACGGTTGCCCGCGAGGCTTACGCGCCCTAATGCGATGGCTGACGACTCCCCCACCGGCACACATGACTCGACGTCTCTCCGCTCTGATCACCGCGTTTGCCCTCTCGCTATTCGCATGCGGCGACGACTCGTCCGGTGACGCAAACGAGGGGGAAGAATTGGCGGATACTGCTGAGGTCACCGACACGACCGGCGCGGACGCTGGCGCGGACGTGAGCGATACCGTCGCAGCGGACGTGCTCGACACGTCGGGGCCCGATCTGTGCGCCAACGGCGTGCTCGACGAGGGTGAAGAAGACGTGGATTGTGGAGGGGAGTGCCCAGACTGCCCGACCTCATGCGGCGATGGCGTGCTCGACGACGGGGAAGCGTGCGATGACGGCAACCGCGCCTTTGGCGACGGGTGCTCGGCGAGCTGCTCGGTGGAGTTCGAACTCCTCTCTACGTTAGTGCCTGGAGCCCTTGATGGAGAACTGGAGCTGCTTCTTGGCGCCGACCACCGAGTCGAGGTCGCGTTCCGGGCCAACCTCCCGGACTGCGAGTCGTGTATCGCCGGGGTCCTGCTCTTGCTCGACGGAGAGGTCGTCGGCTGCTCCACCGCGGAGCAGGTGCCGAGAGAGCGCAACGAGACGTTTGTGTACGCGCCGCCGCCAGAACTGGGCAGCTACTCGCTTGAGGCTGCGCTCGCGTGGACCGAGCTCAGCGGGTCGGACGGCTGCAACACGTTGATCGACGCCGTTGAGGACGATCCGAGCAGAATCGTGCTTCGAGAAGCCCTCGTCGACATCGAGGTCATCGCGTTCCCTGATGTCTTCACCATGGGGGCGTTGACAGAATTCTGTGTCGACGTTCCCGGCGCATCGCAAGACGACGGCGTGGGGCTCATTGGGTGGGAGTGCACTGCGAACGACAATCAGCTGGTCGTCGAGAATGAAGGGGCATTCTCGATGGTGCACTCCGAGAAATGCCTCGCCGTCGACACTCGCGGCGACGAGCCGTACCCCGAGGCTGTCGTGCAGTTGCCCTGCGGCGAGGATGGGCTGCAGGCCTTCTCTTTGCACCGCGAGCCGAGCGGCTACTCGTTCACGACGCAGGCCGGCACGTGCGTTGAGTTCGTGTACCGGACTTCGCTCGGCAACTACCAGTTGTATCACCGGGAGTGCGGCGAGCCCGCGAGCCGCTTCCAGACGTTCATGATCGTCGGTCAGTAACGCGCTGGTTCGGGCGGTTGGCGCTCGACGTGCTGCCGAACGAACACCGAAGCGAAACGACCGGCCGGCTGGAACTTGCACGGCTTTGTTCGCCTAGCGTGGACGAACGCGACGCTGGATGTCAGGCTCCGGGTTCCTGACTACGACGACCCGAACTTGAGAGCGCTGCTTTGCCCGACGAACTTGTGCCTACCACGAACGTTGATCTGCCCTCTTGGCTGGCGAACGCGCTGAGCTTTCTGCCGGAGACGCCCGCGCTTCGAGGGCTGGTGGCCTTCGGCATTCTCTTCTTTGTCGCGTGGGTGACGCACCGGCTGACGCGCTGGCTGCTGGTCCGCGCGTTGCAACCGATGATCGAGAAGAGCCGCACGGGGTGGGACGACTTCTTGCTGAAGCGCCAGGTGTTCGCTCGCCTTGCCTGGCTCACCCCGCTGGCTGTCTTCTACCTCGGCGCGCCGACCCTGCTTCGCGCGGGCGGGCTCGAGGAGTTCCTACGTCGCGTCACGCTGGCCGCGATCGTGGTTGTGGTGGCGCGCGCGCTCGCGGCGCTGCTGACCGCGGTCAACGACATCTACGCGGCGTCTCCGATCGCGAACGGCAAGTCGATTCAGAGCTACATGCAGCTGATCTCGATTTTCGTCTACATGCTCGCGATCGTGTTCGCGGTCGCGACGCTTTTGGACCAGAGCCCGTGGGGCTTCTTGTCTGGCATTGGCGCGGCGACTGCTGTGCTCTTACTCGTGTTCAAAGACACCATCCTCGGCTTGGTCGCGTCGGTGCAGCTCTCGTCGTACGACATGGTGCGCGAGGGCGACTGGATTTCGCTACCTCAGTTTGGCGCGGACGGTGACGTCATCGACATCTCGCTGCACACGGTTCGCGTGCAGAACTGGGACAAGACGATCAGCACGATCCCGACATACAAGCTGATCGAGCAATCGTTCAAGAACTGGCGCGGCATGAGCGACGCCGGCGGCCGCCGCATTAAGCGAGATCTAAGCATCGACCTGAGCTCGGTTCGCTTTCTCGACGATGACGAGGTGGAGCGCTTCGGGCAGATTGACCTGCTACGGGAGTACATGGCCGAGCGGCGAGCAGCGTTGGACAAAGCAAACGCAGGGCGGAAAGAAGGCACCCTGCTGACCAACTTCCGCCGTCTCTCGAATGTCGGCACGTTCCGCGTGTATGTGGAACGCTACCTGCTCGATCGTGGCGACCTGCGGGATGACATGACCTTCTTGGTGCGCCAGCTTCCGCCTGGTGAGATGGGCCTGCCGATCGAGATCTACGCGTTTACGAATACGACGGACTGGGTGAAGTACGAGGCGATTCAGGCGGACATCTTCGACCACTTGTTGGCCGTGGCCCCGGAGTTTGGGCTACGAGTGTTCCAGCTGCCGGCGAGCGGGGACTTTCGGGAGGCGTTGGGGCGGATGAAGGGGTAGGCGCTGCCTACGCAAATCCCGATTCCGGAGTCCCGGCTCCCGAATCGCGGGCGGCGCATGAGCACGCTACGGCACCCACTCTCGCCAGCGTGCCGCTTTATCAGTCGGCCGCCCGGCCGCCCCGCTTCGCTGCTAGTGTGAACGGCGCCAACGCCAGCCCCCGGCCGCCCTGGCGCGCAGCGCCACGTCGTGTTCGTCGCCGAGTGCGCCCCCAGCACCAACCCAACAAAGGAGTTCGCAAAAGCGAACTCCGTCGGTCCCAAGGGCGCAGCCTTTGGCGGGTGCGGGCAGAGCCCGCAAAGACCCAACAACACCCCACCTCCACCTCCCTACCGCTGTGCATCGCGGCAAGGTATACGTGCATCACTCACTCCGCACGCCTCCGCGCCGCATGAACATCCAGCGTCCCCCACAGCTCACGACCTCGCTCGATACGCGCAGCGAGACTTACGCCACCAACCGGGACGCGAACCTTAGGACCCTTGCGGAGCACCATGCTCTGGTCGCCAAAGCGCACGCCGGCGGTGGCGAGAAGTACGTGCAGCGCTTTCGGGACCGCGGCAAGCTGCTGCCCCGCGAACGTGTCGCGCTGCTGCTCGATCCGGGCAGCCCATTTGCCGAGCTCTGCCCCATTGCCGGGCACGACATGCGAAACCAGGCGACGGGCGCCGCCGTCATTGGCGGCATCGGCGTCGTGTCGGGCGTGGAGTGCTTGGTCGTCGCCAGTGATGCGACGATCAAAGGCGGCGCGGTGAGCGAGATCGGCGTGGCCAAAAACCGGCGGCTCGCAGACATCGCGGCACAGAACGGGCTGCCGACGATCAACCTGATTGAGTCGGCGGGCGCGGACCTGCCGAACCAGTCCAAAATCTTCACGCCGGGCGGCCAAGGCTTTCGCGATCTCACGCGGCAGTCCAAACAACGCGCGTCCACGGTTTGCGTGGTCTTCGGCAGCTCGACCGCGGGCGGCGCATACATCCCCGGGATGAGCGACTACACGATCATGGTGCGCGATCAAGCGCAGGTGTACCTCGCAGGCCCGCCGCTCGTGAAGATGGCCACGGGCGAAGACTCCGACCACGAAACGCTCGGCGGCGCCGACATGCACAGCCGCGTATCGGGCGTATCGGACTATCTCGCCGATGACGACGCGGACGGCATTCGCATCGCGCGGGAGATCGTCGGCAACTTGAACTGGAACAAACAAGGCCCAGCACCCCTGAGTGACGCGCAGCCACCCGCCTACAGCGCCGATGACCTGCTTGGCATCGCGCCGAGCGACATTAAGGTGGCGTTCGACAGCCGCGAGGTGATCGCGAGGCTGGTCGACGATTCCCGCTTTAGCGAGTTCAAGGCCAACTACGGCACAACGCTCGTTTGCGGCTGGGCGCACCTGCACGGCTACCCTGTCGG